>DASUDK010000165.1:0-26521 GCA_036275655.1 Limnobacter sp.
GAGCTGTAATCCATCGTCGGCGCTTTTTTCAGGATGAAACTGTGTTGCAAAGATGTTATCCCTTGCAATGGCGCAGGTAAAGCGCACGCCGTAATCGGTTTCCCCAGCCACATGGGCTGGATTTTGCGGATTGGCATGGTAGCTGTGGACAAAGTAGAACCAGGCGTTGTCTGCAATGCCGTCCCACATGGGGTGCTTCTGGCGCTGTTTTACGCGGTTCCAGCCCATGTGAGGCACTTTGAGGCCACACTCAATGGTCAGGCGCGAATCAAACTTGATCACATCGCCCGGGAACAGGCCCAAGCATTCTGCGGGGCCCTCTTCACTGCGCTCCAGCAACATTTGCTCGCCCACGCACACGCCAAACAAGGGCTTGGATTGGGCCGCCTCCAGAACGGATCTCAACAGTCCAGATTCACGAAGTGCTTTCATGCAATCGGGCATGGCGCCCTGGCCAGGCAACACCACGCGCTCAGCGCGGTCGATGGCGGCGGGGTCGCTGGTGATCTCAATGGTCTGGCTGTCGTGCTTCACATGCTGTAGCGCCTGGGCAACCGAACGCAGGTTGCCCATGCCGTAATCCACAATAACAACTCGGCTCACAGCGCGCCCTTGGTGCTCGGAATAATGCCCTGCTGACGGGCGTCGTGGGCCACAGCCATGCGCAGGGCACGGCCAAATGCCTTGAACACTGTTTCGCACTGGTGATGTGCGTTGCGACCCTTGAGGTTATCAATGTGCAAAGTGCACAAAGCGTGGTTCACAAAGCCTTGAAAAAACTCATAGGTGAGATCCACATCGTAGTTGCCGATCATCGCGCGGGTGAAGGGCACGTCCATCTCCAGCCCAGGACGGCCAGAGAGGTCGATCACCACGCGGGAGAGTGCTTCATCCAGGGGCACGTAGCTGTGACCGTAGCGCACAATGCCCTTTTTGTCGCCCAGGGCTTTGGCAAAAGCCATGCCCAGGGTGATGCCGGTGTCTTCCACGGTGTGGTGTGCATCAATGTGCAAGTCGCCTTTGGCCTCGATGTGCAAATCGAACAGACCATGCCTGGAAATCTGCTCCAGCATGTGGTCCAAAAAAGGCACCCCGGTGTTGAGTGTTTTTTCTCCCGTGCCATCCAGGTTGATGCGCACGGTGATTTGGGTTTCCAGGGTGTTGCGGGTGACTTCAGCGGTTCTCATGTTCATCGTCAATGCTGGCCTTCAAGGCGCTTAAAAACTGTTCATTCTCGGCCGTGGTGCTCACGGTGACACGCAGGCAGTCTGCCAGCAAGGGATGTGCCTTGCCCACGTATTTCACCAAGATACCTCTGTTTTTCAGTGCCTCAAACACCTGCAAGGCATTTGGCAGCCTAAAAAGCACAAAATTGGCGTGGGAATCAAACACTTCCATGGCACCGCTGGGGTTGTGCATGGCTCGCAGCGCCTCAGTGAGGGCTTTTCGATTCGCGCGCAAACTGGCCGCCTGTTGCTCAAAGGCTTCAAAGTGATCCAGCGCAAAACCAACAGCAATGCGGGTGAGCACGTTCACATTGTAAGGTGGGCGCACCTTGTCGATTTGCTCCACCCAATTGGCACTGGCCACCGCATAACCCAAACGGGCCCCAGCCAAGCCCAACTTGGAGACGGTGCGCAACACCAGCACATTGGGAAACTCCAGCACACGGGCCATGAAAGAGTGGCTGGCGAATGCTTCGTAAGCCTCATCCACCACAACCAGGCCGGGTGTGGCCTCAATGATTTGAACAATCTCGGGCTCACGCAAAGCCACCCCGGTGGGGTTGTTGGGGTAGGCCAAAAACACCACCTTGGGCTGATTGCTGGCAATCGCCTTGAGCATGGCGGGCATGTTGAGGCTGAAATCGGGATTGAGGTCTACGCCAACAAAGCGGGCATGACTCCACTGACTGTACACCGCATACATCACAAAGGTTGGCACGGGCGAGAGCACCACATCCCCCGGCATGCAGCAGGCTCGGATGATGAGGTCAATCAACTCATCCGAACCGTTGCCGAACAGCACCTGCGCCGCTTTGGGGATTTGGGTGCGGGCGCGCAGCGCGTCTTCAAGTGCCTGTGCCTTGGGCGTGGGGTAACGGTTAAGTTCAGCGCCTTTGAGGGCCTGGGCCAACTCGTCCAGCAAGGCCTCGGGCATGCCCTGGGGATTTTCCATGGCATCCAGCTTGAGCATGCCAGCGGCAGGGGCCACCACATACGCCTGCGTGGCTAGTACATCGGCACGCACGGTTTTTTGGACATGGGTCATGATGCGGCGTCAGTCGGCTTTTCTGAATTTGGGACCCACGCGGTATTCTGCGGAGCGGGCATGGGCAGGCAAACCTTCGCCATAGGCCAGTTCAGCGGCCACTTCACCCAAGGTGCTGGCGCCTTCACGGCTTGCAAAAATAATGCTGCTGCGCTTTTGGAAATCGTAAACCCCCAATGGCGAGCTGAACCGTGCTGTGCCCGCTGTGGGCAGCACGTGGTTGGGACCAGCGCAATAATCGCCCAAGGACTCGCTGCTGTAGGGGCCCATGAAAATGGCGCCAGCATGGCGCAGTTTGCCCACCCAGGCGTCGGGATCTTGCACGCTCAGCTCCAAGTGCTCCGGTGCAATTTGGTTGCTCAGTTCGCACGCCTCGTCCATGTCGCGCACCTGGATGAGCGCCCCCCGGTTTTTCAAGGAGGTGGCAATCACGGTGGCGCGGGGCATGGTGTCCATCAGCCTTTTGATGCTGGCCTGCACATTGTCCAGAAATTCTTTGCTTGGCGAAAGCAAGATGGATTGGGCCATCTCGTCGTGCTCGGCTTGGCTGAACAGGTCCATGGCAATCCAGTCGGCGTTGGTGCTGCCATCACAAATCACGAGAATTTCAGAGGGGCCTGCAATCATGTCGATGCCCACCGCACCAAACACGCGGCGCTTGGCTTCGGCCACATAGGCGTTGCCTGGGCCCACAATTTTGTCAACGCGGGGCACGGTCTGGGTGCCGTAGGCCAACGCGGCCACCGCTTGTGCTCCACCGATGGTGAAGACCCGATCCACGCCCGCCAGGTGGGCTGCGGCCAACACCATTTGGTTTTTAACGCCACTGGGGGTGGGCACCACCATCACCACTTCTTTGACACCCGCCACTTTGGCAGGCACCGCATTCATGAGCACCGAGGACGGGTAGGCCGCCTTGCCACCAGGCACGTACAGGCCTGCGCGGTCCAGGGGGGTGACACGCTGCCCAAGCCGCGTGCCATCGGCCTCAGTGAACTCCCAGCTCTCTGCCACTTGCCGCTCGTGGAAGGCTCGCACGCGCTGGGCTGCCACTTGGAGTGCCTCGCGCTGGGCGGAGTCCAAAGTGTCGAAGGCCTGCTTCAACTCGGCGGCGGGTATTTCGAGGTCTGCCACGGTTGCGGCATTCACGCGGTCAAACTTTTCGGTGAACTCAAGCAGGGCAGCGTCACCCCGGGTGCGCACTGCATGAATGATGTCTGCCACGGCCCCTTCCACATGGGGATCGCGCTGTTCTTCGTAGGCCAGCAGTGCACGAAACTGCTCGGCAAATTTGGCGTCGGTGGTGGACAGTCTGCGAATTTGGGCATTCATGGTTTGTACTACCTGTGTGTAATTACGCGCTCACCGCTTCGGTGAACACATCCAAAATGGGCTGCAAGGCCTCGTACTTCATTTTCAGTGCGGCTTGGTTGACCACCAAGCGCGAGGAAATCTCACAAATCTCTTCAACTTCCACCAACTTGTTTGCACGCAGGGTGGAACCGGTGCTCACCAAATCCACGATGGCATCGGCCAATCCGACCAAGGGCGCCAGCTCCATGGAGCCATACAGCTTGATGAGATCCACGTGCACGCCACGGTTGGCAAAGTGTTCGCGTGCGCTATTCACATACTTGGTGGCAATCCGAAGCCGTGCCCCCTGCTTGACGGCACTGGCGTAATCAAAGCCCTCCGGGGCCGCCACGCAAAGCCGGCATTTGGCGATGTTCAGATCCAGTGGCTGGTACAAACCGGCTCCCGAATGCTCAATCAGCACGTCTTTGCCGGCCACCCCCAAATCGGCGGCGCCATGCTGCACATAGGTGGGCACATCGGTGGCACGCACAATGATGATGCGCACATCGGCGCGGTTGGTGCCAATGATGAGCTTGCGGCTTTTTTCAGGCGCCTCCAGCGGCACAATGCCTGCCTTCTCAAGGAGCGGCAGGGTTTCTTCAAAAATACGTCCCTTGGACAGGGCCAGAGTGATCATGGGTTTACTTCGCCTTCACGCGCTAACACGCTTCACATCCGCGCCCAGCTTGCGCAGTTTCTCTTCCATTTTGTCATACCCACGGTCCAGGTGATAAATCCGGTCGATTCGGGTTTCGTCTTTTGCGGCCAAGGCGGCAATCACCAGCCCGGCGGAGGCACGCAGATCGGTGGCCATCACAGTTGCACCATCCAGCTGAGGCACGCCTTTCACAATCGCTGTGTGGCCCTCGATCTCGATGTGGGCACCCAAACGCACCAGCTCTTGCACATGCATGAACCGGTTCTCGAAAATGGTCTCGTTGATGACGGCAGTGCCATCGGCCAAACAGTTCACCGCCATGAGCTGTGCCTGCATGTCGGTGGCAAAACCCGGGAACGGTGCGGTGCGCGCGCCCACGGCTTTGGGTCGACCTTGCATGCTTGCACGGATTCTCTGACCTTCCACCTCAATCTTTAAACCGGCTGCGCGCAGCTTCTCAAGCGTGGCGTCCATGCTGGGTGCATCGGCGTTGTTCAGCACAATGTCACCACCACAGGCTGCCACGGCGCACAAAAAGGTGCCCGCCTCAATGCGGTCGGGCATCACGGTGTAATCGCAGCCAGTCAACTTTTCTACGCCATGCACGGCAATCGTGTCTGTGCCGATGCCATCAATGCGCGCGCCCATTTTCAGCAGCATGTGGGCCAAATCCACCACCTCGGGTTCGCGGGCGGCGTTCTCGATGATGGTGGTGCCATCGGCCAGGGCCGCGGCCATCATGAGGTTTTCCGTGCCCGTCACGGTGACCATGTCGGTCACAATGCGGGCGCCTTTGAGGCGTTTGGCTTTGGCGTGGATGTAGCCTTTTTCAATGTGAATTTCGGCCCCCATGGCCTGCAAGCCTTTGATGTGCTGGTCCACCGGGCGTTGGCCAATGGCGCATCCACCGGGCAAGCTCACGCTGGCCTCGCCGAAGCGAGCCACCAAAGGCCCCAACACCAAAATACTGGCGCGCATGGTCTTCACCAAATCGTAGCTGGCGATTGGCTCTGAAATTTCTTCAGCGCGCAGGGCCAACTCATTTTCGCCGTGCCAAAAACATTGCACGCCCATGGAGCCCAGCAAGCGCAGGCAGGTGTTGATGTCGCGCAGGCGCGGTACATTGCCCACCCGAACCGGGTCGGCGGTCAGCAAGCTTGCACACAAAATAGGCAAAGCCGCGTTTTTTGCACCCGACACCGACACTTCGCCATGCAGGGTGTTGCCACCACGAACCAGAAATGAATCCATTGAACCGGGAATCCTTTACGCTTTGTTTTGAGCCCACTCTGCGGGCGTCCATGTTTTCATCGACAGGGCGTGAATTTCTTCGCGCATCCTATCGCCCAGCACTGCATACACCTTTTGGTGGCGGGCAATGGGGCGCAGGCCCTCAAACGCCTTGCACACAATCACGGCCTCAAAGTGCTGACCATCGCCACTCACATCGAGGTGCTCACATTCCAAGCCTTGCGCAATATAGCCGCGCACGGTTTCAGGCAACAACATGATTTTTCCTATCCTTTTGATTCAACAGCACTATTATCCCCTCAATTTGTAACCGGAGACCACCATGCGCAGCGCAATGGCGGTAAGAACCGCCCAAGCCACCAGCGCCACCGCCAGGCTGAACCAGGGGCTGACGTCACTCACCCCAAAAAAGCCATAGCGAAAACCATCGATGAGGTAGAAGAAGGGATTGAAATGCGACACGGTTTGCCACACCACTGGCAGGGAGTGAATGGAATAAAACACCCCCGACAAGAAGGTGGCGGGCATGATGATGAAGTTTTGGAAGGCCGCCAGTTGATCAAATTTTTCGGCCCAAATGCCCGCAATCACGCCCATGGTGCCCAACAAGGCGGATCCCACCAAGGCATGAATCAAAATCCATGCAGGGTTGTGCACATGCAGCCCGACAAAGGCAACGGTCACCAACAACACGCCGAGCCCCACAGCCAGCCCGCGGGCCACCGAGGCCAGCACATAAGCAGAGAAAAATTCCAGGTGCGACAGGGGCGGCAGCAGCACAAACACCAGGTTGCCGGTGATTTTGGACTGAATCAAGCTGGACGATGAGTTGGCAAAAGCGTTTTGCAACACCGACATCATCACCAAACCAGGCACCAAGAATGCGGCGTACCCCACGCCAGGGTAAGGCTCTACTTTGCCATCCAGCACATGCGAGAAAATCATGAGATAGAGCAGGGCTGTGACCACTGGGGCCAACACGGTCTGAAAACTCACTTTCCAGAAGCGCAGAATTTCTTTTTTAAACAGGGTTTGCCAGCCGGTCATTGCGCGCTCCCCGACATGAGTTGCACGAACACCTCCTCCAGATCGGGCTTCTCAATGGCGCAATCCAACACATCCAATTGATCTTTGCGGCACAGGGCCAAGATGCCCTCGATGTCGGCGGGTGCGGCCAAGGCCAGGGTGTATCGGCCCTGACTCACCTCGGCTTTTAGCACTTGGGGGCGAAGTTTTTCGGGCAACACCCCATTGAGTTGCAAAGTCAGCGTTTGGCTGGCGTGCTTTTTGAGAAGGTTCGGCGTGGTGTCCACGGTCAATATCTCGCCCTTCTTTAGCATCGCGATCCGGTTGCAGAGTGTCTCGGCCTCTTCCAGGTAATGGGTGGTCAGCAGGATGGTGTGGCCTTTTTGGTTGAGCCCAGCAATGAATTTCCACAAGGTCTGGCGTAATTCAACATCCACCCCAGCGGTGGGCTCGTCCAGGATGATCACTGGCGGCTTGTGCACCAGGGCTTGAGCAACCATCACGCGTCGCTTCATGCCCCCCGAGAGGGTGCGCATGTTGTTGTCGGCCTTGTCAGCCAAAGCCAAGGAATCCAGCAGCTCGTCGATCCAGTCGTCGTTTTTTTTGATCCCAAAGTAGCCCGACTGGAACCTCAAGGTCTCACGCACCGAGAAAAACGGATCAAACACCAATTCTTGCGGCACGATGCCAATGCTGCGGCGGGCCGAACGGAAGTCGCCCACCACATCGTGGCCCATGATTTTGGCGGTGCCGCTGGTGGCGCGGCTTAAGCCAGCGATGATGTTGATGAGCGTGGTCTTGCCCGCGCCGTTGGGGCCCAACAATGCAAAAAACTCGCCTTGCTGCACAGAAAGGCTCACATTGTGCAGTGAACGAAAATCACCAAAGTGTTTGGATATCGAGCTGAGCTCGAGGGCAACAGACATGACCGCGGGCGTCGGGCCAAAGCCCGCCAACAATTAGGAAAAGAGTGATTGTACCCCGTAGGCGGCAATCAAGCTTTGGAGTTGGCTCGGTGCATGTTGCAGTTGGAGGGTTTTGTCGGTTTTTAACACCCGTTTGGCCGCCAGCAGCACGGCAATTGCGGTGGAATCAATGTGCTTGACCGCCGAGAAGTCGATCACTGAATCACCCTGACGGACGGCCTGGGTGACCTCAGCAATCACTTGTTTCCCGTTTTTGACGGTGATTTGCTCGGCAGAAATCTTCATGTCATCCCTGGGCGTTTTTGGCTTTCAGGGTTTGAATAAGGCCATCCACACCAGAGCTGGTCAGCACAGGGGCAAATTGGGCCTTGTAAGAATCGACAAGCCACAGGCCCAAGACGCTCAGGTCATAAATCAGCCATTTGCCGTCTTTTTTCTCAACGCGATAGGCCAGATCAACAGGGGGTGCGCCTTTTTGGATCACGCGGCTGTTCACGATCACATCGGTGTCTTCTGGGCGGGCACGCAGACGATCCACCTGCAATGTTTGATCGCCCACTTGGGACAAGGCCCCAGAATAGGTTTTGACGAGCAGGGTGCGAAATTCCTTGATGATGGCCTCGCGCTGCTCAGGGGTGGCCTCCCGCCAAGGGCGTCCCACCACCAATTGCGTCATTTTGCGGAAATTGACGTTGGGCATCACTTTTTGGTCAATCAGCGCATCCAGCTTTTTGGGATCGCTCACCAGCTCTTGCTTGCGCGCCTTGATGTCGTTGAGCACTTCATTGCTGAACTTCTCAACAAACTCATTGGCGGGCACGTCTTGAGCCACCGCCGGGGCAGAGAGTGCGCCCAAGCCCAGAGCCAGCGCCGCTGTCCATTTCAAAACAATGTTTGCTACTTGATTCATGACTTATCCAGTGTTGTTAACTGTTGTATAAAAACGCCCCGCTTGAGTCAGGGGTTGACCAAGCCCAGCTTGACGCGAGCCCGCTCACTTTGCGCCAGGTCGGCAGGCACACTGACAGGTTGGACTGGGGTATACACAGAAAGTGCAGTTTTAAATGGTGGCGTGGTGGCTGGCACCATCGAACTGGCGCCCTCGTCCAGGTCCTCCAATTCACGCTGTTCATCGGGGTCTGGGGCACCATCGCGAATCAGGCTCGCCCGGCGCTTGAGGTAGGCATCCCGCACAAAAGCATATTTGTCCAAAGCCACGCGATCCACCAGGTCGGTGGCGGGCAAGAGCTTGGCGCGTGTGTGGACGGCATTGACCACAAACAGGGTGTTGCGGGTGCGCACATCGTCATAGTGGTAAAGCGGATCCAATGGGGCGTCTACAATTCGCGCGGGCGCATCGCGCAATGTGCTTGGCCCAAAGAACGGCAGCACAAGGTATGGACCTGAGCCCACCCCCCACACACCAAGGGTTTGCCCAAAATCTTCGTCATGCTTCAAAAACCCCAGCTCGGTGGCGGGGTCGGCCAGGCCGCCGATGCCCAACGTGGTGTTGATAGCAAAACGTGCCACGTCGCTGCCAGCCTCCCGAGGCTTGCCTTGCAACAAGTTGTTCACGGCCACCGTGATGTCGTCTAGATTGCTGAAAAAATTGCCGATCACGGTTTGAACTTCCGAGGGGGTGATGGCGTTGTAGCCTTTGGCCAAAGGCTTGAGTGCCACCTGGTCCACCACCTGGTTAAAACCGTCTACAGAGCGGTTCAAGCCTTCTAGCGGGTCCGCCTCGGAGGGTGCCCGCATGCTGGTGCAGGCCGTGCTCATGGCCAGCACACCGGCGGCCAGCAACAACTTGTGTGTAAAAGAAGGTACCACTGCTATCCCCTTATTGCTTCTCGGACCCACCCTCAGAAGCCTTGCTGAACAAGAATTGACTGATCAAATTTTCTAATACCACCGCGGATTGCGTGCGGGCGAATTTTTGGCCACCTTCCAGATTTTCCAGGTCACCACCCGCCTCAATTCCCACATACTGCTCACCAAGCAGCCCCGAGGTCAAGATTCTAGCCGAAGAGTCTTTCGGAAATTCAAAACCTTCCTGTAAATCCAACGCCACCACGGCCCGAAAGGTAACCGGATCCAGGGTGATGCTGGCCACCCGCCCCACTGTGACACCTGCACTTTTGACAGGTGCACGCGGCTTCAAGCCACCAATGTTGTCGAATTCGGCGGTCACGCGGTACTGGGTACCCGTGGTGAACGAACTGAGATTACCGGCCTGCAAAGCAAGAAATACCAGGGCCAAGGCGCCGATCAGCACAAAAAGGCCAACCCAAAAATCCACTGCAGTCTTTTTCATCTTAGATATCCGTTTTAAATACTGAACATCAGGGCAGTCAGCACAAAGTCCAACCCCAAAATTGTGAGCGAAGAGATCACCACGGTGCGGGTGGTGGCCCGGGACACGCCCTCCGGCGTGGGTTGGCATGCGTAGCCCTGGTAAAGGGCGATTGCATTGACAGCCACACCAAACACGATGCTTTTGATCACGCCATTCAAAATGTCGTCACGCACATCCACACCAGCCTGCATTTGCGACCAAAAGGCACCGGAGTCCACGCCGATCAACAACACGCCCACCACGTAACCACCCACAATGCCGACGGCACTGAACAGCGCAGCCAAAATGGGCATGGAGATGAGTCCGGCCACCCAGCGAGGGGCCAAAATGCGTGCTTTGGGATCCACGGCCATCATTTCCATGGCGGTGAGTTGTTCGCCAGCTTTCATGAGACCGATCTCTGCGGTGAGGGATGTGCCCGCGCGCCCGGCAAACAAGAGCGCCGACACCACAGGACCAAGCTCCCGCACCAAAGAAAGCGCCACCAGCAAACCAAGCGCCTGTTCAGCACCATAACGGTTGAGCGTGTAGTACCCCTGCAGGCCCAACACAAAACCAACAAACAGGCCCGACACCACAATGATCACCAAGGAATAATTGCCGATGAAATGGACCTGATCGACGATGAGGCGCGGCCGCAACAATGACTTGGGCAACAACACAAACAGATTGAGCACAAACCTGGCAAATACACCCAAACCGGCAATCGTTCCAAGGGTGGCAGAACCCAAGCGGGAAATGAGGATCACGGGGTTCATGCAAAATCCTTTTGTAGATCGGTCGCCGGGTAATGGAATTTCACCGGCCCTTCTGGCAGTCCTTGGATGAATTGCTGCACATAGGGATCTGGATTGTTTTCAACATCTTTGGGTGCGCCCTCGGCCAGCACCCGGCCATTGGCGATCACAATCACATGGTCGCTGATGGCAAAAGACTCATGGATGTCGTGGGTGACCACCACCGAAGTGGCGCCCAAGGCATCGTTGAGGGTGCGAATCAAATTGGCGGTGATTCCTAGAGAGATTGGATCCAGCCCGGCAAACGGTTCATCGTAAAAAATCAGTTCGGGATCCAGGGCCACGGCGCGTGCCAGCGCCACGCGCCTGCTCATGCCACCCGAAATTTCAGAGGGCATGAGATGACTGGCGCCACGCAAGCCCACCGCATGCAGTTTGAGCAACACCAAATCGCGAATGGCCGACTCAGGCAGGTCGGTGTGCTCGCGCAGGGGGAAGGCCACGTTGTCAAAGACACTCAAATCAGTGAACAGGGCACCAAATTGAAAGAGCACGCCTATCCGCTTGCGAAAGGCATACAAATCGGTCGTGGCTGGCTTGACCATATTTTGCCCGAGCACCGAAATCTTGCCCCGGTTGACCGGATACTGCCCGCACATGAGGCGCAACAGGGTGGTTTTGCCGGAGCCAGAACCGCCCATGACGGACACCACCTTGCCTTTGGGTATGCGCAAGGAAATGTTTTCAAGGATCAAGCGATCACCGTAGCCGAAATCGACGTTGTTCAGTTCTGCAACAAAGCCCATTGGGGCTCCTCTGGTGGCTGTTTGGGGTTACCCCCTATTGTACCTCGAAGCCGCCCCGCTCTTTGATGGCCTTGGCATGATTCCAACGCACACCATCCAAATGGTGATGGCTTCACTCCCACTGGATGACCACAAATCATGGTTTTGGTTTCAGCAACTTAAGATCAGGCTCCTCTAAATTTGCGCTGGGGCGGTCGCATCCCATGTACAAGCCAATTCACTGGTGCCTGTTCGCCTGCCTGGCCGGATGCGCAAGCCAGGCGCCCATGGCACCCCTGGTCAACACACACCAAGAGCCGATTGCAAGCCCGGGTATCCAATTGAACGCCTCATTTTGGGCGGACAAAGTGCGGCATCGCCAAAAATCTTGGGCAAGTCATCCACAAACATTCTCATTGCGACTTGAGCAAATTCCCGCCAGCCATGTTTTGGAGCTGCTCGCCAAAGAGCTCAAGGTGGGCTATGACATGGACAGCTGCGGTGAAAATGCGGTGAGCTTGGTCGGGCAAGACATGACGCTTGAGCAAATCATCGAAAGCCTTCAACAGCAAAGCAACTCAAACATTGCAATCCAAGGCAAACAGCTTGTGATGCGCTGCCAAATGGATGAGCTGCGGGTTTATCACTTTGATTACCTTGCCACCAGCAGAAGCATGACCGACAGCTCAAGTCTTAGCTCTGCGATTGCGAATGCCAGCCGTGAGCTGCCCTTGCGCAGCGACACAGGCAACCGCTCAGAGCTGACTTTGGTCAACAATCAAACGCACGACATTTGGCAGAGCATTGCTTTGCAAATTGAGCAATTAATTGGTGCCGCGTCCAAACAAACCGAGGTGACCACCCGCGAACGGCAAGTCAATGAACTGCAGGATCGCAACTTTGCATCGCGCCGCAATACGCCACAACGCAATGCACGACCCGAGCGACTGAGCGCCACAGCGGTGGACACCCAGCGCAGCGACATCACCACCACCCGACGTGAATACCGCTCTGGCAGGGTGATCGCCCACCCGGAATCATCAAGCATCGCAGTGCTTGCAACACCGTCAGAACATCTTCGGGTGCTTCAGTGGCTGGACCAATTGCAAGCACGCGTGAATCGGCAAATCGTGATTGAAGCGGTGATCACCGAAATCACGCTGAATGAGCGATACGAACGGGGCATCGACTGGAATGTGCTGCGGCAAAATGGCTTGCGTGCAGGCCTCGCCGTTCAAGGCTTGAATCCTGGCTCCGCCGGGACATTGCTGCAGATCGGGAGAACCACAAGCAACACCGACGCCAATGTGCTGCTGCGCCTGCTTGAAGAGTTTGGCAAAGCGTCGGTGCTCTCCTCACCGCGGGTGGTGACCATGAATCAACAACCAGCGGTGCTCAAGGTGATCGACAACCGGGTGTATTTCACCACAGACGTCCAAACCAGTGCGCCCACGGTCAACAACCCGGCATTTTCAACATTCACAACACAAGTGCAAACGGTGCCTGTGGGGTTCCTGATGACAGTGACTCCACAAATTTCTGACGATCAAATCATTCAATTGCGCGTGCGCCCCACCCTGAGCCGAATCGTTGGCTTTGTGCAGGACCCCAACCCTGCCCTCAAGCAGTTGAACATCGTCAGTGAGGTGCCCGAAATTCAAACCCGAGAACTGGAATCCATCTTGCGGCTACGCAGCGGAGAAATGGCCTTGCTGGGTGGTTTGCGGCAGAGGGAAAATCGCAATCTTGATCGGGGCATACCAGGCTCACCAGAGGCAGTCCAAGCACTGACTCAAAGCACAACGCGTGAAAGCAATCACATTGAATTGGTGATCTTGTTAAAAGCCACCAGCCTGGATGCTGCTCAACCAATTCCCCGCTCGTCTGCACACATCCCGCCTGCAGCGAAAGCCGTCCACAGTCAACTGGAGAGCCAACTGAGCTTTGCCTTGCAGCTCTACCAAAACCAGCAAGTGGAGGAGTCTGCAATCTTGCTCAAACTTTTGCATGAGGCTCATCCACAGGCGCCGGAACCCGCCTATAACCTGGCTTTGCTGTATTCAAGCAATGCAAATCCAAAAGAGGCTGAGCGCTGGCTGACCTTGGTCACCGAACGTTGCACAGCACTGGACTGCGACTTGCCGCTCCTGCCCGTTAAAGCGCTGCTCAGCGTCCAACAGGGGCGTGTGGCGCCATGAGCAAAGCTTTGGATTTGGAGGCGGCTTTTGCCAGTGGATTGGAGGGCCTTGTGCAAGCCCTGATCGACCACCAGGCCTCGGACCTGCACCTCACGCCAGAGCATGACCACTACTCGGTGCGGCTTCGCAGCAATGGACACATCCACATGGCTCAATCCCTGCGCATGGAGCAAGGAAGAAGTTTGGTGCAAACATTCAAAGCCGCCGGAAAAATGAACATCGCCGAGTCTCGGCGACCACAAGATGGTCGCATCAGCTTGCCGCAAGCGGAACTTCGATTGGCATGCCACCCCAGCCTGCATGGCGAAAACATGGTGATCCGCTTGCTCACACGCCAACACCAATGGGCCTTGGCTTCTTTGGGGTTTTGTAACGCAGTGCACGCCGACATTGAGCGGATGCTGCAAAACAACAATGGCCTGGTGTTGGTGGCTGGCCCAACAGGCAGCGGCAAAACCACCACCCTGCACGCGATGTTGGGCGCGCTCGGGAGCAAGGCCGGCCGCATTGCCACCTTGGAAGACCCCGTGGAAATTGTGAATCCCGATGCCTTGCAAACCGACCTCTCTCGACTGCCCCACCTTGATTTCGCAGGCGGCCTTCGCTCCCTGATGCGTCAAGACCCAGACACCATTTTGGTGGGTGAAATTCGCGACAAGGCCACCGCTGAACTCACCCTGCATGCTGCGCTCACCGGGCACCGAGTGCTTGCTTCCATTCACGCCGCTGACTGCCTGGGTACTTTGTGTCGGCTTGTGGAATTGAACGTGTCGCTACCCAGCCTGATGAATTGCCTAAACGGCATCACCGCACAACGCTTGCTGCCAAGCGCACCGGGCCAAAGCAGGCGCCTGCTGGCTCAGTCGGCGTGGTTTGGACAAATCCCAAAAGCTCAACGCGCCACCCTCACAAGCCTGCGGGAGATTGGTGCCTGCCTGCCGCTAAAAGGAGATCTCGATGTGGACTAAATTTCGCGATGCAGGGGCCGAATGGCGAGAGTGGATGAAACACTGGGCAGAACTTAACCGTGTTGGCATGAGCGCGATCGACGCTTTGCAGGTGAGCAGAGAACTGCAAGCAGCCAACTCGAACAAGGGCTTGTCCGACTCCCTTCGATTGGTGCAGCAAAGCCTTGAGTCGGGCATGGACATGGTTCAGGCCTTTCGGGTCAGCGTAAAAAATCTACCCTCTCCGCTGCTCACCGCGCTGCAATGTGCACAAGCATCGGGCAACCTGACACATGCACTCGACATGCAACTGAGTCGTTGGTCCAAAACATCGGACGCGAAACAACAATTGGTGCGCAGCCTGATCTACCCCTTGTTTGTGCTGACGCTGAGCATCGCCTGTTGGATCTTTATGGCGAGTCTTAACATCGACGCCGACGCAACAGCCCCCAATCACAACCAAGCAAACCTGAACTGGGCAGAGTACCTCATGGGCGGCGGGGCGATGGTGCTGCTGTTTGCTTGGATGGTGCACGCTTCAAAACCGCCCCAAACACTTCTGTACAGCAAACGTTTTGATCCTCGGCCCGATCTGCATTTGGCAACACATTTCCATGTGATGGCTTGTGAACTGGACGCCGGGATCGATATCCTCCAGGCACTCAAACCACGCCCGGGCAACAGCCGCGCGTTGAACCTGTTTTTGAGCCAATTGGCCCGCCTCATCGGTCAAGGCATGCGTCTGAGCGAGGCCATGGCGCAAGCAGGCGCCCCCACATTCATGACACGCCAAGCACGCATGGTAGAGCACACCGGCAACATGGCCGCTTGCTTTTTTCTTGCGGCCAAAGTCTACGACCTTCGGGCAAGCCGATGCATACAACGCCTGCAGATCACACTGCCACCCCTGGCGCTGTCAGCAAGCGCCATGGTGCTGGTGATGGCGTACCAAACACACATTGCTCCCTTGTATGCAAACCTGGGGGCCCTGTGACACCCCACCCAGAGGCAGAGCACTGGCTGATTTTTGCCAAACCAGGGCAAGAAAAAGAGGCCCAGGTGATTCAACTTCGAGGCGCTGGCAACAAGCGCCTATCGGGCTTGCGCATGCCCTTCGGCGAGTTCTGTGACAGCGCAGTGGCATTGAGCAGCTTTGCACAGGCCGACACCACCGTCACCCTTGGACTGCCCGTGACAAGCGCGCCAAACGCCCCAGACCAACAAGACCACTGGGTGGCCCTTGCAGAGCATCCCAGGCGCATATTGTCTGCGCCTCACCTTGCGATTCACAACGACTGGATTGAAACCTGCAAACGCATGGGCAAACAACCTCGCGTGATTGCATGCAAATCCCCAGAGGATGCCTTGGATTCAAATCACACCCTGGTGCGCATGTGTGGCACCGAATATGCGGCCCTGCTGCAATGCCTTGGCGGCGAGGAGCCAGGCAACCTGGGCAAGACGTTGCGTTTGCATGCGCAATGGTATCTGCGTCCAAATCCGGCATATCAACCTTTCCGGCTCGCGATGGCGGCCATGCTCATGGCGACAATCGTCTGCATGGTTGCAGCCGATTATTTGCTGCAGAACCACGCTGCAAGCAATGCGCTGAAGCATTCAAAAATGGCATCCGCCACATCGCCAAAGAGTCCGGGTAACAACCAGGCGAGCAAGGTGGACTGGCAGGCCTGGATTGTTCAATTGCAAAAGTTGGGGAAGGACGACCGTGCCAACATCCGCTCCCTGACTTGGGCATGGACTGAACACGGTGCGGTGCATACCCAAGTCACCTTGGAGCGCCCAAGAAAGAAATTACCCAAGGGTTGTGTGATGTCCAACGACAACGTGCACGCAGTGTGTACACCAATCCAGCCATGAACCTACAAAAACACCTGCGCTTGAATCGCCACCTGTGTTGGGTTGCCGACCTGACCTTGCTCGGCACCATGGCCTTAATGCTGTGGACTTGGCTGGATGGGCAACTGTCCAACACCTTAAACACTCACACCGCCAACACACTCCTTTGGCAACATAAAACGCAGGCCAAAGCGCCAGTGGCGGCCGTTGAACCCTTGTTGCACCAACACGGCGAGCACACCACAGAGGATGAGGCGTGGCAGTCACTGGCGGCATGGTTGGGCGGCCAAACGATACCAAGCGGATTTTGCAGAATGGCTGTGGGCATCTCTGACACGCCCTACACATGGCAGTGCCTGGGATTCCAAACACACCATGCGGTCATTCACAGCAATCAAATGCCCGTTCCGCAACACGCGCTTTTGGTCAAACCCACCCCAAGCAAATCAGCCCCGAACACCAAACAATCAAACCCACACGAACAAGCACAAGCAACAATGCCTTTCAAACCGCAGGGCTGGGTTGAGCTGCCCAGTGGTCGAGTGCATTTCAATGCAGAACGCGCTCGCTGGGGGGATGGGCAATGAGCAAGCTTGCCCACCTTGCAAAACAGCAGGGGCACGCCATGCTGCTGATGCTGCTGGTGTGCATGTTGATGTTCTTTGCCGTGCGGCAGGCGGGTGAAACACCACTGCATCATGCCCACGCACAAGCCAGCAAAGCAGCGGTGCAACAGCAAAGCCTGGTGGCCGCCAGATCGGCACTGCTTGCGTTTGCCAACCGGCAGGGCGTGAACAGCCACACCCACCCAGGCCACATGCCTTGCCCCGCGCTTTTTTCGGGCGGTGCCGCGCAAACCAGTTGTCTAAACCGCAACTGGGGTTGGCTTCCTGGGCAGGCGGTGGCAAAAATCAATCACCTCAACCCAGGCTTGGCCTTGCCCTACAACGCGCTGCAATTGGGCACAGAAAAATCCTGGCAATACGCCGTGTCTGCCCAACTGATACAAACCAACGCGTTGGGCTGGAGTCAGTGGGTTGATTTCAGTTTGCCCAGCCTCACAGTGATTGCCCAAAACACCGCCCATGCAGAGGTGGCCGCGGTGGTGGCTCACCGCATTGAACCCCTGGACATGCACAGTGTGCGGGTGGAGCCACCCTACACAGTGATCAGTGTGTCCGAACTGCAAGCAAGCCTGGACCATCGCCATGCCCAAGACATTGCGCACACCCTGTGGTTGCATCAACTGGCGTTGGGCGATACAAACCAGTGGGTGACGCCCACCGAGCACCTCATCTCGGTGGATGTGTCCCAGTGGCAACCAGTCGACCCGGGGTGCAGTTGCCGATGCACACGCACGCGATGCACATGCCAATGCACCCATCAAAACGGGCAATGGTCCTCGCTCGCACCATGCGCAAGTGGCCAAGCCCATTGCATTCAAACCCCAGGCTCTTCCACCGCGTCGCAATGCACCAGCGCCACCAACCAGCCCTGTGTATTCATGGGCACGGCCCAACTTCAAAGTCAGTGGCCAATCGCCCGTTTCTTGCCCGTCCCTGGCAAAAACCGCGCCTGTCAACCGGTGCGCCCCAACGCATGCCCACTGAGTGCCTTGGCAGGCCAAAGCTGTGAATGCAATTTTGGCTGGCCAATTGGCACGCTGACTCGCCTTGAGCAAACTCGGATCAGTATCGATGCGAACAAGCGACTGGATGTGGCCATCGGCAAGGTGCCAAGGCCATGACAGCACGCCGCACCGCGCGAGGCATCGCACTCCTGGAACTTGCGCTTGCTCTGGCAATCGGCGCGATGGTGCTCGTGTCCATCCAGCAGGCCCTGTTTGCCCAGCGTGCACAGCAAGCCGACACCCAAAACAAATCGGATATTCAAAAAATCACCAGCCACTTGGAGGGATTTGTGTTGGCCAAAGGGCGACTGCCCTGCCCTGCAAGCAGCAGCAACGGGGCAGAGGCGCGGCAAAGCAACGGTCATTGCGACCAATACGCCGGATTTCTTCCCACAGCCACGCTGGGATTGCCCACGCATCACCATGGATGGCGCATGGTGACAGCCAGTCTGTCCACCGCCGGCGCCCCAGCCGCGCACAGCCTGACCGCCGATCATCCCCTCGCCATGCTGAGCCTGCCTCAGTTGACCGAGGTGGTGTACGCCCCCATCACCGCAGGGCAATCCATCGCAGAGGGCCCGCTTCCCGCGCTGCACTTGTGCCTGCACAACGGCACTCAAACCCTGCCCAGCAGCCATGAGTTTGGCTGCGGTGGTCTCAACACCCACAGCGTGAGCGCGGTGGTGGTTTTGATTGCGCCTCAAGACACGCTCCACCAAACACGCGCCCATCAGTTTTTTATCAACCCAAACATGCCTCACACCAATCCAGCCTGGCTTTCATTCGAAAGATTGAGCTGGCTTTGGTTACAACGGGGCAGCCTGCAAACCCTCTCTGGAACATCACCATGACGAACAAATCGCAATCCGGATTTTCTTTGCTTGAACTGGCCATCGCCTTGGCTGTGCTTGCCATTCTTACCGGCGGCGTGCTCAAAGGCAGAGAACTCTTGAACAGCGCAAGGGTGCAATCCACCATCACAGACCTGTCGGCGCTCGAAACGGCCTTCGCTGCATTTCAGTCCCGCTATGCTGCGCTGCCCGGTGACTTTATCGCGGTGCAAGCCGCCGGGCTTGGTAACTTGGCAGGCAATGGCAACGGGCTGATTGAAGGCGATGAGGAATGCCAGGTGTTTCAACATCTGCAGGCCGCTGGTTTTATACAAGGCAGCTTCCGAGCCGAGACCGAAAACACTTTGGATTGCACACGCTCGCAGCTCATGCCCAACCAATTTGGGGATGAATACCGAATCAGCCATCAGTACGAAGGCCCCAGCAGTCTAGAAAACACCTTGGCGATTCGAATCGGTCAATCTGTGCCAGTCGCGCAGCTGGCCGAGCTGGATCGCAAGCTTGATGATGGCAACCCCCTGCGTGGCGTCCTGCAAGTCGACAGCGCCGAGACAGCACTGTGCACCGTCAACAACGCTTGGGACGAAGCAGACGGGCAACCCTGCGCTGCGTATTACTTTTTAAGATAAGCATCCGTTGGCAAACGGCGTTTGTGCCTCAGCCACCTTGCATGCGTCGGCCCAGCACGATGCTCTCGGCTTGCGCCAACGCGTCGGGCTGGCCCTTGAAGACCAGAATATCGCCTGCCTCCAAGCGGGTCTCTGGCGAGGGGTCACCCCCGCGGATGCCTCGCCGACGAATGGCACTCACCTCCACATCCAGGCCAGGGAGCCCCAATTCTTGCAGGGTTTTACCAACGCCTGAGGCCCCAGGTTCCACAAACACCGAATGCAAACGGACCCACTGGTTTTCGGGGGTGTCTGCCTCGTCATCTACACCACGAAACACACCCCGGAACATCTGATAGCGCGATTCACGAATGCTTCGGATCTGTTTGACGACCCGCGACACCGGGACCCCCAGCAACATGAGGGCCTGAGAACCCAACATCAAACTGCCCTCGAGAATTTCTGGCACCACCTCGGTGGCCCCAGCCGCTGTCAACTTTTCCAGATCACTTTCGTCATAGGTGCGCACCACCACCGGCACATTGGGCGCCAAAGCACGCACCGCCAACAGCACTTTTTCTGCAGCCTTGAAATCGGCGAAGGTCACCACGACACAAGACGCGCGAAGCAGACCGGCGGCCACCAGCGTTTCTCGCTTGGCAGCGTCCCCAAACACCACAGAATCCCCGGCGGCTGTGGCCTCGCGTATGCGGTCTGGATCAAGATCGAGTGCCACATAATCCAAGTCCTCTCGATCCAAAAGACGCGCCAAGTGCTGGCCACTGCGCCCAAAACCGCAAATCAAAACATGTCTTTGCGTTGCAAGGCTCTTTTGAGCAATCTGATGCAATTCCAGCGATTTTTGCAGCCATTCCTGGCTGGAAAAACGCAGCACAATCCGATCGGCGTGCTGAATCATGAAAGGCGCAGCCAACATCGACAACACCATGCTGGCCGAGATGGTTTGCAGCCAGGGGTCTGGCACCAGACCAAAGCCGGTGGACCCCGTGTTGGCCAACAAGACAAAACCAAACTCACCCGCCTGCGCAAGGTAGATGCCCGTGCGCATGGCCGTGCCGCTGTTGGCCCCAAACAAACGCGCCAACACGGCAATTAGCGCGCCCTTGGCTAGCACGGGCACCACAGTGAGCAAAATCACCCAATACCAGTTCTGCAAAACCACCTGGGGATTGAGCAACATGCCGGTGGTTACAAAAAACAAACCGAGCAACACATCTCGGAATGGTTTGATGTCTTCCTCCACCTGGTGCTTGTATTGCGTCTCGGCAATCAAGATGCCCGCCACAAATGCGCCAAGCGCCAGGGAGAGCTCTGCCAGCTCGGTGAGCCAAGCCAAACCGAGCGTGATCAACAACACGTTCAGAACAAACAACTCTTGGGACTTGCTGCGTGCAACAAAGGTCATCCACCAGTTCATCATGCGTTGACCAAACACCAGCATCAGGCCCAACACCAGCGCCGCTTTTACAACCGCCAAACTCAGGGTGAACGACAGGTTTTCAGACCCCTGCGCAAGCGCAGGAATGATGATCAACAATGGCACCACCGCCAGGTCCTGAAACAGCAAAATGCCCATCACCTGCCGACCATGGGGCGAGTCAAGCTCCAAACGCTCAGCCAGCAACTTGCTCACAATGGCCGTGGACGACATGGCCGCTGCACCCGCCAACACAAATGCCATGGACATGGGAATGGGCGTAAAAAAGCCGATCAGCCAACCCAAGACCAACACCCCCAGCATGGTCAACATCACTTGCGCCAGCCCCAAACCAAACACCACACGCCGCATGGCATGCAACTTGGGAAGACTGAACTCCAAACCAATGGAAAACATGAGGAAGACAACACCAAATTCGGCGAGGTGCCGTGTTTCTGGCGCGTCGGGCACGATGCCCAATGAGTAAGGGCCGATAAGGGTGCCCGCAAACAGGTAACCCAGCATGGCTGGCAACTTCCAGTGGCGAAACAGCGACACCGCCAACACGGCGACCAGCATGAGGATCAGCGAGAGCTCTAAAGCGTTGGGCACGTTGAATGCTTAAGAAGTGAAGTGGATTGGCACGCACTTTGCTATACTGCCCGGAAAACCAGACTGTCACAAGCACAGCACCGATGGAAGTCTATCAGGGTCCACCATGTCACAAATGCCATCAAACTTAGAGAATCGTGATTTTTTGGCCATGGCCAAAGAGGCGCTCCACATTGAAGCGCAAGCCGTTTTCGCGCTGGCCGACCGACTGGACGGCGCATTCGAGTCCGCCGCAAAGGCCATTCTGGCCTGCACGGGGCGCGTGATTTTGATTGGCGTTGGAAAATCTGGCCTGATTGCCAAAAAAATCGCGGCCACCTTCGCCAGCACCGGGACCCCCTCTTTTTTTGTGCACGCCACCGAGGCCTCCCATGGCGATTTGGGCATGATCACGCAAGACGATGTGGTGATTGCACTCTCCAACTCCGGCAACACCGAAGAGCTGGTGGCCGTGCTTCCTGCAATTGCAAGGCGGGGTGCCAAGATCGTTGCCATGACTGGCAAACTGGACTCCTCTTTGGCGCGCCAAGCAGATTTGGTGCTGGACTGCGGCGTGGACAAAGAGGCCTGCCCGCTCAACCTGGCCCCCACCGCCAGCACCACAGCGGCATTGGCCATGGGTGACGCCCTGGCTGTGGTGGTGCTCAAGGCGCGCGGGTTTTCTGAAGAGGACTTTGCTCTCTCTCACCCAGGCGGCAGTTTGGGCCGCAAGCTGCTGACCCATGTCAGCGACGTGATGCGCAAGGGCGAACGCGTGCCCGTGGTCTCACCCGGAGCCTCCTTGTCGCAGGCGATTCTCGAGATCACCAAAAAAGGCCTTGGCATGACCGCTGTTGCGGGGCCCGATGGCAAGCTACAAGGCGTGTTCACCGATGGCGACTTGCGTCGCCTCATTGAGCAGGGCCTGGACCTGCGAGGCCTCTTGGTCTCGGAAGTGATGAACAGCGCCCCAAAATCCATATCGCCAGACAAACTGGCCGTGGAAGCGGTTCGCCTCATGGAGGTTTGCCACATCAGCCAAGTGGTGGTCACCGACGAACACAAAAACATCGTCGGCGCCCTCAATTTTCATGACCTCTTTGAAGCCAAGGTGGTGTGATGTCCTCCACGCTGATCAAACCCCCGGCCAAACAGGCGGCGGCAGACCTACAACTCATGGGCTTCGATGTGGACGGCACCCTCACCGATGGCGGTCTTTACTTTGGCAACGATGGCGAGGTCATGAAACGCTTCAGCGTGTTCGACGGCCAGGGTCTGCGCCTGCTGATGGACCACGGCGTGAAAGTGGTGTGGATCACAGCGCGCTCCAGCGCAATTGTAGAGCGGCGGGCCAAAGACCTCGGTATCCACCAACTGGTGCAAGGCTGTAAAACAAAACTTCAGGCCTTAGACGACATCCGCAGTGCGCTGGGCCTGGACTGGCATCAGTGTGGCTTCTTTGGTGACGACTGGCCAGATTACCCGGTGCTCAAACAAGTCGCCCTGGCCGCCACCACGCCCCAGTCGCCGCCCGCCATGCAAGCGGTGAGCAACTGGATCAACCGACGGCCCGCAGGTCATGGTGCTGTGCGCGAGTTGTGTGATTTTGTGCTGGCCAACAAGCCGGGCTACGTCAACCCATGGGAAACCGCGTGAAAGTCATTCAAGCCTTTTTCGGTGTGCTTTCCCAGTACATCCCATTGCTGCTCACCTTCGCTTTGGCGGGCAGCTCTTATTGGTTTGCGGTGCAATCCGAGATGAATCTTTTTAAATTGTCTGGCAAAGCCGATCCCAACGCTGCCGACAGCTACCTGCGCAACTTCACAGTGCAAAGTCACGACCTTCAAGAGAACAAGTATTCGATCGTTCGCAGCGCCTCCGCAGCGCATACACCAGCCGGGGACGTTTGGAACATCACCGAGCCCGACTTGGAGCAGTTTGCTCCTGGCAATGTAGTCCTCAAAGGCGAGGCCAACGAGGGCATTTATTTGATGGAAGAAGACCGCGTCATCTTGAGCAAAAACGTGGTCGTCAACAGCACCGACAGCGGATTGATCACCGTGATGCAATCCGAAAAAATCGTGATCGATAACCCTGCCAACACCGTGAGCACCGATCAGCACGTTCAAGTCAGCCGCGGGCGGCAACGCTTTGAGGCCCAAGGCGCAAGCTTGAACAACACCACCGGAGAGTTGCGTGCGCAGGGGTCGGTCAAATTCCGCATTGAGGCCAAACCATGAATATGCACCACCTGAAACTCAAGGCATTGATGGTGCTTGCCTTGACATGGTCACACCATGCCATGGCGTTGGAGGCAGACAAAAAGCAGCCAACCACCATCGACGCCAATGCGATGACCTACAACGAGAAAACCAACGTCAACGTGTTCACGGGCAACGTGCTCTTGACCCGCGGCTCTTTGGTGATACGGGGCGATAAACTCACCTTGGTCGAGCGAGCAGACGGCACCCAATTTGCCACCGTCGAAGGCAAACCAGCGCGTTTTAAACAGCAACGGGATTCCAAAACCAACGAAGTGCTGCTCATCAACGGCACTGGCAACACCATCGAATTTGACGGTGCCAAATCCGTGGTCACCTTGACGGGCAACGCCAGCATCGAGAAAAGCGCCGACGGTCAGCTCACAGAATCCATCTCTGGCAGCAAGATCACCTACGAACAAAACACCGAATTCCTCAACGTGGTGGGCGCCCCCAACAGCAAAGGGCAAACCCGGGTGCAAGCGGTGATCAAACCCAAAACAGGCAATCCATGAGCAAGGCGCACGCACACACACTCACCGGCCAAGGCAGGTTGCAAGCGCTCAGCCTGCGCAAAGCCTACCGAAGCAAACGGGTGATTGAAGACGTCTCACTGCATGTGGACACCGGGGAGGTGGTGGGCTTGCTTGGCCCCAACGGCGCAGGCAAAACCACTTGCTTTTACATGATTGTTGGCCTGGTTGCGGCCGACGAGGGCTACATCTGCCTAGAAGGCCAAGACATCACACTCAAACCCATCCATGAACGCGCCCGCGCTGGCTTGTCGTATTTGCCACAAGAAGCGTCGGTCTTTCGCAAACTCACGGTGGAAGACAACATTCGTGCTGTGTTGGAGATCAATCCACCCAAAGACAAAACAGTGGAACAGGCCGTTGAAGACCTGCTGGGCGACCTTCAAATCACACACATCCGCACCTCGGTGGCCGCATCGCTTTCTGGTGGCGAACGCAGGCGGTTAGAAATTGCACGGGCGCTGGCAAGCACGCCCCGGTTCATTCTGCTCGATGAACCATTTGCCGGGGTGGACCCAATCGCCGTGCTGGAAATTCAACGCATTGTTGCCTTTCTCAAAACCAAAGGGATTGGTGTGCTCATCACAGACCACAACGTGCGGGAGACCTTGGGCATCTGTGACCGAGCTTACATCATCAGCGCCGGCCGAGTACTCGCATCGGGCAGCCCGGATCAAATCGTGAAAAATGACGATGTTCGCCGGGTTTACCTCGGCGAAAACTTCCGGATGTGATGCTGAACCAACCATGAAACAGTCCCTTCAGCTCAAGGTTTCCCAAAACCTAACCCTCACACCACAACTGCAGCAGTCGATTCGTTTGCTGCAGTTGTCCACGCTGGAATTGCAACAAGAAATCCAGCAAGCCCTGGCCGAGAACCCCATGCTGGAACTGGCTGATGAAGAGGCCAGCGAAGGTGAGCAAACCCTGAGCCTGGACACCAACAGTGAATTGCAAGAACCGCAAGGCGACTCCTTTGAAGCAGAACCTGACCTGCGCAAAACCCGAGAACTGAACGACGCAGACACAGCGAGCGATCCCGCTGAAAGCGCTGGCGAGGCCGACACCGGTGAGCGCGAAGAACTGGTACAACGCGAAACAATCGACTCCATCCAAGACAACTGGGAAGGCGACTGGCGCGACAACAGCGGCGCCAACGCCGACGGCGACGAAGAAAAACCTGGCCTTCAACTCGCCGCACCCGACAGCAGCCTGCACCAGCACCTCATTGAGCAGCTGCGACTCACCCAAGCCAGCGAACGCGACAAAAACCTCGTGCTTTGGCTGATTGATTACCTCAACGACGATGGTTACCTGAGCGCCGACCTTGAGGACCTCTGGGAGACCCTGCAAGAGGTGCCCGACCTGGAGTTTGAAGAACTGCAAGCGGCCCTGTGCTTGCTACAAAGTTTCGACCCCCCCGGAGTGGGGGCACGCAGCGCCTCCGAGTGCCTGCTGCTGCAATTGCGCCAACGCGCAGACATTCGCAGCCAAACCACGCTTTACCGGCATTGCCAAACCATTGTGCAAGAACATCTCGGCTTGTTGGCACAGCGTGACTACACCAAGCTGCGCAAAGCGCTTGGGGTCGAAGACGATTTGCTCAAGCAATGCCACGACATCATCCGATCGCTTGAGCCTTTCCCCGGCGCGCGCTTTCGCCGAGTGGACGATGACCACGTGGTGCCCGACGTGATTGTGAAAAAACTCAACGGCCAATGGCATGTGCAACTCAATCCAGATGTGATGCCCAAAATTCGCATCAACGAGATGTACGCATCCATTTTGAGGTCGCACAGGGGCCAAAGCGCGCAACTCAGCGCCCAATTGCAAGAAGCCCGCTGGTTGTTAAAAAACGTACAACAGCGATTTGACACTATTTTGCGGGTTAGCCAATCCATCGTAGAGCGCCAAATCGGCTACTTCAACCATGGCGAAATCGCCATGCAGCCATTGGTTCTCCGTGAAATTGCCGACCTTTTGGGTCTTCACGAATCCACAGTGTCCAGGGTGACCACACAAAAATATATGTTGACGCCCTACGGGTTGGTTGAGCTAAAGTATTTCTTCGGGAGTCATGTTTCCACCGACTCAGGTGGACAGGCTTCCAGCACGGCCATCCGTGCACTCATCAAGCAACTGATTTCTGCGGAGGACGCCAAGCAGCCGATATCTGACAGTCAGATCGCAGACCTTCTCGGTCAACAGGGCATCGTGGTCGCAAGACGCACGGTCGCAAAA
>DASUDK010000166.1:0-6387 GCA_036275655.1 Limnobacter sp.
GCTCATCAAGCCCGATTTGCTGCAAAAGATTTGGGTGCTGCGCCGCTTGCTGCACGACATGGACGAAATTGCCGCCATGGAATTCCTCATGGACAAAATTCGCCAAACCAAAAACAACGGCGAGTTTTTCGAGATGATGAAGAAGTAAGGTCAAGCACTTGGCGCAGGGCAAATGTTTGCTCTGCGTCCGCACACTCCCCTGCTGTCCACCCCTTCAACTCCGCGACCTACACCCACATCTCGCAAGCGCAATGGCGCCTGTGATACCAACCATTGGCAGTTGAACTTCAAATCCTGCACAATCAAACCAACTTCACCTGGAGGATTGTTTGAATGACCCACGCACTGCTTCGCCCTTTTTCCGCATTCACCCTGCTGCTTGCTTTGCTGCTCTCCGGATGTGGTTACAACACCTTTCAAAGTGGCGATGAACAAATCAAGGCCAGCTGGGCTGAAGTGCTCAACCAATACCAACGCCGTGCGGACCTCATTCCCAATTTGGTGAATGTGGTCAAAGCAGAAGCGGATTTTGAGCAAGACACCTTGACCCAAGTGGTGGAGGCCCGCGCAAAGGCGACATCGATTCAGGCCACACCCGAGTTGATCAACGACCCGCAGGCATTCAACCAGTTTCAGCAAGCCCAAGGGCAATTGGGCAGTGCCCTGTCTCGCCTGTTGGTGGTCTCAGAAAACTACCCCAACCTGAAAGCCAATCAAGGGTTCCGGGATTTACAAGCCCAACTGGAAGGCACGGAGAATCGCATCACCGTGGCCCGCAATCGCTACATCAAAGCGGTGCAGGAGTACAACGTGGCGGTGCGCTCTTTCCCAAGCAACCTCACCGCCATGGTGATGGGCTACGAGGTGAAACCCACCTTCACCGTTGACAACGAGGCCGCCATTTCTAAACCACCTGTGGTGGACTTTGGCGGTGGCAGCAAAGGCACACCGTGAGGACGCTGCGCACCGGTTTGACGGCATGGCCAACCTGGCTGGCCAGCGTGCTGTTGCTGCTGTGCATGGCCCACGCGCAAGCGGAAGTGCCTGTGCCGCCTCTGGCGCAACCGGTGGTGGACACCACCAATTCACTCAGCCAGGCCGAACTGCAACAGCTCAACCAAACCCTGCTGGCCTTTGAGCAACGCAAAGGCAGTCAAATCGCAGTGCTTTTGGTGCAAAGCACGCAAGCAGAGACCATTGAACAATTTGGGCTGCGGGTGGCAGAGGCCTGGAAAGTTGGGCGCAAAAATGTAGACGACGGTGCCATTCTGCTGGTGGCATTGCAAGACAGAACCCTGCGCATTGAAGTGGGCTATGGCTTGGAAGGCGCACTCACTGACCTTGTTTCAAAAAGAATTATCGATGACATCATGGTGCCCAAGTTGCGCACCGGTGACTTGGCTGGGGCCATTGAAGCCGGGGTAAATGCCATGATGAAGGTGGTGGATGGGGAAGCATTGCCTGCACCACCCCCGAGGTCAACTCGGCCATCAAGCAATCCAATTGAAGAATACGGCCCGCTGCTCTTGTTTGTGGCCGTGGGCGTGGGCGGTGTATTGCGCAAGGCAGTGGGCCGATTGCCCGCTGCATTGGCGGTGGGCGCTGTGGTCACTGCGCTGGCCTGGTTTTTGGCGGGTGCATGGCTGATTGCCATGCTCGCTGGTGTGGCGGCACTGCTCATCACGTTGTTCAACAATGGGGGCGGAGGGATTGGCACTGTGCATGGCAGTCGCCGGGGCGGTTTTGGTGGCGGTTTTGGTGGCGGTTTTGGTGGTGGTGGATTTCGTGGAGGAGGTGGCGGCTTCGGCGGCGGCGGTGCCTCGGGACGTTGGTGAGCCATGGGCATACAAATTAAAAGATTAATCACCCATTTGTGCACCACAGAGCGCGCTGTGCACAAGGCCTTTGGCACCCCCTGCCTACAGGCGGTGGAGCAGGCCATTCAAGCCAGCGAGCAATACCACACCGGCGAAATTCGTTTTGCCGTGGAAAGCGCCCTGGACCTGCCGGATTTGCTGGCCAACCGAAGCGCCCGGGAGCGGGCTTTGGATGTGTTTTCAAATTTGCGGGTGTGGGACACCGAGCACAACAACGGCGTGTTGATCTATGTGCTGTTGGCCGACCATGCCATTGAAATTGTGGCGGACCGGGGCATACACCGCGCGGTGGGCGATGCGGCTTGGGATGCGGTTTGCACCCAAGTGAAATCGGCTTTTGGCCGTCAAGATTACTTGCAGGGTTCTGCCCGCGCCATTGAGGCGGTGTCGGCCCTGTTGATGGCGCATTTTCCGTGCAAACAATTGGGCGGCCCCAATGAACTGCCCAACCAGCCTGTGGTGTTGGGTTAAAGCGGGCGGCTTACACCGCGACACTCAACGGCCCCGCACTGGGCAGGTGTCTGCCACTTTGTACTGTTCTGGCAAGTTGCATTCACCCAAGGTGGGCTCCACAGCGCAACGCACCCGTTGCATCAGCCGCAGCGCGCAACCGTCATACACACCCTCTCGGCTGAGTTGAATGCGGGCCTCGCGCATCATCGCGTGGTACTCCGGCTTTTTGCTCTCATCGACTTTCAACCATGCTTTGGCTGGAATGTCGCGATCAATTTTTTCCACCGCACTGAGTGCCTTGGGCATTTCGCTGGCCACGTATTCACGCAGTTTTTGGCCTGCGCCTGGATCAAAGCGAGATTGCCGCAGAATGATCTGATAGGTGACCATGGCGACAGGCAACTGGATAATACCGCCCCGCTTGCGTATGCCCTTGTAAAGCTCCAGCGGGCTGTAAGCAATCGAAGGCGCAACGATGATGTCGACCGCACCGTTGTTGAACATGGTGCCCAGGTTGTTCACCTCGGCAGACACAGGTTGTGCACCCACCTGTTCAATCAGCTTGCGTTGGGAATCGTCATGCGCCAAAGCAGCCACGCGCTTGCCAGCGGCTTTGGCCAGGCTGTCGATGTCCCGGTCATTCACAAAAATATAGGCGGCCCCAAAGGGCAGCACCCCCCCCACCTCGTAATCGCCCTGCACCATCACAGGCTGCAATTGTGGGCTGCCCATGCTCTTGAGCGCCAGCAACACCGCGTGGTAACTGGGCAAAGCGCCAATCGCATCCAGACTGCCTGCAAACCGATTAAAACGCCGTGTGCGTATGCCTGTGGCCACCAGGCCGTCGCATTTGCCAATCTCAAAGTCCTTGGCGGCCACCGCCTCGTTGGTGTACACCACGGGCTTGAATGGGTAACCGTTTTTGCGGCCTTCCAAGGCATACTCTTGCGCCAGGTTAAAAATGGGCCCTTTGGCCCCCAGCAGGTCAAACACGCAAATTTGTGGCTCTGCCTTGGGGGCAGCCGCCGCTGGCGTGGCATGGCCCAAACCAAAGCCCGCCATCAAACCCAATGCCAGTGCAGCCTTGTTCAATGCCATGTTTACTTTCCAGAATTCAAGGTACGCAAGGTGATGATTTGCGTGAGGTTGGACAAGGTTTTGGTCATCATTCGATGCCAAATGAGCTTCACCACCACGGTGTTGAAAACCGCTCGCTTTGCCGCTGTGCCCACGCCATCTTTCAAATAAAACAGGTAGCGCCAGGTCAACACGGTTTCCTCGCCTTGCGGCTCAAACTCAAAAGAGCCTTTGGCATGGTCAAGCCAGTTGAGCAGCGGTTGGCTAAACCCCGTGCCACGGTAAACAAACTGTCGGTTGGGTACAAAAGCCAGCAACTCCTCCTCAATCACTGCACCACCCTTGAATGTGATGCGTTGCACATCACCCACTTCACGGAACGTTTTGCCTCGAATCATTTCTATGTTAGTAATGGGCGCAATCACAGCATCGCTGTGGATGTACTCTTGGGCTTGCAGCCGAGTGAATGCATTGAAGCATTCAGACAAGGGCACTGGGATTCGGCAAGAACGCTGAATCATCAAAGGGGCCTGGCTCATGATTTCCTCTTTTTGTTAAATGTTTTGGATCACTGCGTATGTTGTCTAGATTCTTCCCCGTGTTGGGCAAGCTCAAAGCCCTCAAAACCCACGGACGCTTGATGCTGCATGCCTTTCGCCATGCTGACACACCCAAGTGGATCAAAGGCGTGATGCTGGGCGTGGTGGTGTATCTGTTCAGCCCCATCGACATGGTGCCGGATGTGTTGGTGCTCTTTGGCATCACCGATGACCTGGTGGTGATCACCGCCGCCATGTGGTTTTTGGGCAAGGTGATTCCCGAGCAGGTTAAAAACAGCCTGCCGATGCCACCCACCACAAAAAACGCGCCAACAACCGTCAAACCCCTGCCCCGCACCGCACAAACCAGCGCAGAAAAAGGCAAACCCTGGGGGTGGATCGTTCTTGCTGTGACTGCCTTGGGGGCTGTTGCCAGCCACCCGTGGGTCCACACCCAATTAAGCAGCATTCAAGCATTTTTCTGAAGATGAAAGTAAACGTTTTACTCTAGAGTGCCGCGTTGGCCACAGGCATAAAAAAGCCCGGCGCAGTGGCCGGGCTTGGTAAAACTAAGGATTGCTTTGTTGTCGTTTGCCTGGCTTAGTGGCCTGTGGCTGCGCCAGCACCGCGTGGTGTGCGCACATCTTCCACCAAATGCTGAATGTGCTCTGGGGGGGGTGCTGTCACTTTGCTCACCACGTAGGCCACCGCGAAGTTCACGATTGCGCCCACGGTGCCGAAGGCCTCGGGCGTGATGCCAAAGAAGCCGTTGGTGCCACCCACCATCTCCACATACTCGGTGCCCTTGATGAACAAGATGCCCTTGTGTGCAAACACATAGAACAGGGTCACAGCCAAGCCGCTCAACATGCCCACGATGGCGCCTGTGGAGTTCATCTTCTTGGAGAAGATGCCCATCATGATCACGGGGAACAGCGAAGAAGCTGCGATACCAAAGGCCAAGGCCACCGTGCCCGCGGCAAAACCAGGTGGATTCAAGCCCAGGTAACCCGCCAGCACAATCGCGCCAGCCATGGAGATTTTGCCTGCCAGCAATTCGCTTTTCTCAGAAATGTTCGGGTTGAACACGCCTTTGATGAGGTCATGCGACACCGCAGAGGAAATGGCCAGCAACAAACCAGCCGCTGTTGACAAGGCAGCTGCCAGACCACCCGCCGCAACCAAGGCAATCACCCAGTTTGGCAACAAGGCGATTTCAGGGTTGGCCAGCACCATGATGTCGGCATTCACGGTCAGCTCATTGCCCTTCCAGCCAGCGGCTTCCACCTTGGCCAAAAACTCTGGGTTTTTGCTCTTGTCGTTGTAATACTGGATGCGGCCGTCGCCGTTTTTGTCCTCAAAACCAAGCAGTCCTGTTTGCGCCCAACGGTTCATCCAGGCAGGCTGCTGGTCGGCAGGCAAAGATGCTTCTGGAGCAAACAAATCTCCGCCAGTCACCACATTGGTGTTGACTGTGGCGTGCAGGTTGTAACGTGCCATGGCGCCCACTGCAGGTGCGGTGGTGTACAGGATGGCGATGAAAACCAGCGCCCAACCCGCAGACGAACGTGCATCCGCAACCTTCGGCACGGTGAAGAAGCGAATGATCACGTGGGGCAAGCCCGCGGTACCAATCATCAAACTCACGGTGTAGAAGAAGGTGTTGAGGTAGCTGCCCGCCGGTGTGGTGGTGTAGGTGTTAAAGCCCAGGTCCGTCACCACTTTGTCCAATGTGGCCAGCATGGGTTGGCCATTGGCCACCATGTCCGAGCCCAAGCCCAACTGGGGCAAGGGATTGCCAGTCAGATTCAGCGAAATGAAGATCGCTGGGATGGTGTAAGCGAAGATCAGCACGATGTACTGCGCAATCTGGGTGTAGGTGATGCCCTTCATGCCACCAAACACCGCGTACATGAACACAATGCCCATGCCGATGTAGATGCCGGTTTCAGCGGAGACGCCCAAGAATCGGGAGAATGCCACGCCCACGCCAGTCATCTGCCCAATCACATAGGTGATGGAGGCCACCAACAAGCAGATCACCGCCACTGTGCGAGCGGTTTGGGAGTAGTAGCGGTCGCCAATGAACTGAGGCACCGTGAACTTGCCAAACTTGCGCAAGTACGGGGCCAGCAACATGGCCAGCAACACATAACCGCCGGTCCAGCCCATGAGAAACACGGAACCACCGTATCCCATGTTGGCGATCAAGCCCGCCATGGAAATGAAGGACGCAGCCGACATCCAGTCTGCCGCTGTGGCCATGCCGTTGGCCACGGGATGAACACCACCGCCAGCCACATAAAACTCACCCGTGCTGCCAGCGCGGGACCAAAACGCAATACCGAGGTACAACGCAAAACTCAAACCCACGATGACGTAGGTGATTGTTTGCAAATCCATGAGCAATCTCCTTAGTCTTCGTGAACGTCGTGTTCGCG
>DASUDK010000167.1:0-6648 GCA_036275655.1 Limnobacter sp.
TTCTTGCCAGCAAGCGGCCCTGCGCATAGACTGAATCCCGAGCAGTACGCAGCACCCTTCCACTTATTTTTATAACAATCGCTCGGAGACAGCCCCAATGCGTCTGCCCCTCATCTTGTTGGCCGCCCTTGTGTTGGCCCACGGCGCCCACGCGCAAAAAATCGAGAAAAAAACTGGCCTGGTGGATGTGAGCAAAGAATACTGGCCCACACCCGGCGCCTACCCGGTGCCGCAAGCGCCCTACCGCCACACCCTTCGCTCGGTGAGCCTGGACGACCTGGCCAACCGCAACATTCTGCCGCTGGGCATCTACAACGGCACACCCCAGTTGAATGCCAACAAAGACTGGTACGAGAAAAACTTCTACGCCACGTTGGCTGCCAAAAAAGTGTGGAACCCCGGCACCAGCCCCAAAACCCATGAATTCCAAGGCCCCATCACCTGGAAGTACGAACCCATTCCCCAATTGCCCCCGCCCCCATGCAACCAGGCCCAACCCACCGGGTACGACGCCGAGGGCTGCCGGTATGTGAACACGCTGTTCAAAGACGTGGAAGCCAAAGACCCAGCCCGCGCCCAACAACTGCGCGAGCAAGTGCGCCGTGGCCGGGATGTTTGGTTCAAAGGCACCTTTGGCAACCAGGACGAGCCCTACCTGCACTTTGCCCGTGTGGCGGGCGGGCAAGACAAAATCTGGTACCCCTGGCTGGACACGCGCGAGCGCAAGCACCGTTTCTCCAAGTACGGCCTGATCAACGACCCCGATTGCACCGAGGGCGATGCCAGCACCAACTACTGGGACAAATGCCCCGACCCGCACAGCAGTGGCGTGCTGGGTTACCGCAAGTACTACGCCGACCCCACCCAAGATGAGAAAACCGGCAAGGTGGTGTTTGACCCCAAAACCAGCCCTTACACCAAGGGCGAACTGGAGCGCAATTTGCGCTACGTGGTGGGCCACCCTTGCGTGCAATGCCACGTGGGCTTTGACCCCACCAACCCACCCAAAGACCCCAACAAACCCCGCTGGGAAAACCTCTCCGCCACCATCGGCAACCAGCACATTGTTCAGCCTCTGATGTTTTTCCAGGGCACCGACCACGACGCCGTGGTGCGGCAGGTGTTGCGGGCAGGCCGCCCCGGCACCATCGACACCTCCCTGGTGGCCAACGACTTCCAAAACAACCCGGGCACACAAAACAACATCATGGACTTTCAAAACCGCCGGGTGTTTGAACATGTGATGAAAGACCCCGTGACCGGCGAAGTCAAAAAGGGCCTCACCCAGAACGTGCTCAAAGGGGGCGAAGACTCCGTGGGCGATCGACTGGCACTGATCCGCGTGTATGTGAACATCGGCATGTGCACTGAAGAATGCTGGACACCCAACTTCCCCACCCCTGGCAAACTGGTGGGCGAACGGGCCAAGCAAAGCCCCTTCTCCATCAAGCAATGCGCAGCCGAGTGTGAGCCCTGGAACTACGCCGACGCCAAAATGCACGACCTGGCCGCCTTCCTCATCACCGGTGGCCCCACCTACCTGCCCAAAGCCGCCGAGGTCGACAACACCCCCGGCACCAAGTACGTGGACTTTGCCAAAGTGCCCCAAGGCCGCAAGGTGTTTGCACGGGAATGTGCAAGCTGCCACTCCTCCAAGGTTGCCCCCGAAAACATTCGCCGCGACAAAGCCGCCCTGGAGCGCTTCTACGAAGGCCATGTGTTTGGCGCTGAAGAATTTTGGCAATACGAGTTCACCAAAGAAGAACGCGAGTCTGTGAAGTTTGTGAGCCAATACATGGCCAAAGACAAAGACGGCAAACTGCGGCCCAAACAATTTGCCAAAGATGGCGTGTTTGGTCAGGACTGGCTGGGCAATGACGAGCCCACCCCCTTCCACGAAATTGGCACCAACATGTGCCGCGCCTTGCACGACAACCACAACGAAGGCCACATCTGGGAAGAGTTTTCTTCAGAGACCTACAAGCAACGCAAAAGCCCAGGCAAAGTGGATGTGACCCTCAACCGCATGGTGCCCGGCCTGGGTGGCATGAAGATTGGGGAAAAAGAGATCAAAGGCGGCCCCGGCTACCTGCGCAACATCAGCCTGCTGTCGGTGTGGGCCACTGCCCCCTTCCTGCACAACAACGCCATTGGCGAAATGCCAGTGCACAAGGACGGCACGCCCGATGTGACCATTGCAGGCCGCGTCAAAGCCTTTGAACAGGCCTACGACGAACTGATGATGAGCGACGACCCCAAGGTCAAGCCCTCACGCCCACAAAAGGTCTCCAAAACCGACACCGCCATTTGGCTGGCTTTGCAAGAAGACCAGGGCGGCTTGATCAAACTGCCCGTGGCCAAAGGCACCGAGATTGGCAAATTCACCAGCAGCGACCCGCACCACCCCGTGACCCAAAAGTGCGACGACCTGGTGGAGAACAAAGGCCACCAATTTGGCGTGAGCCTGAGCAAAGAGGACAAACACGCCCTGCGTGAATTCCTGAAACTGATGTAAGGCAAAGGGGTGGGCATGGGCAGCAAAGCACGGTTGGCAAAAGGCGCAGCGCTGGTGCTCGCCATGGCGGCCGCCGCCACCTGGTGGCAGCAACAGGGTGGGCGCACCCCCGTGGCCGACTTGGCCAAACAAGCGCAGGGCAGCCTGGCCCAGGCCGAGGGCCTCGCACTTAGCCGCGCCGTGCTGGCCAACAGCGACCTGCCGCCCGAGGGCACCCGCAGCCTGTTTGACCACTTCGCCGCCCAGCAAGGCGGCGTGCCCTACCCCTTCCCCAAGCTGGTGGAAGCACTCACCAAACTCAACCCCGACGGCCAAGCGCCCGTGCTGGTGATGCTTCCGCATGGTCGCTCACTGCTCAAAGGCCAAAGCGACAACACCCGCCCCCGCGTCTTGCTCGCCGCCGATTTTCAGGCCCCCAACACGCCAGCCAACCTGGGCGTCAACATGCGTGGCCAGCTGTTTTTGGGCTTTGTAGAAAACGCCAACGAGATCGAGGTGCTCAGCTACAACGAGGCCGCCGGGCGATTTGAATTTCAACTGGTGCAAGACTATTCCGAGACCGGTGCACGCAAGCTGGTGTATGCCCGCCGAGCCATCTGCCTCACCTGCCACCAAGGTGGAGCACCCATCTTCTCGCAACGCCCCTGGGAAGAGACCAACGCCGCCACCGGCACCGTGGAGGCCATGCTGCGCGACCGCACCGCCGCCGGTTTGGACCCGCACCAGTACCTGGGGCTTGGCACAACCGCCCCCCTGGCCGCGCCCGAGCGGTTTGACGAACTCACCGACGTGGGCAACTTTTTTGCCAGCACCCAGCACCTGTGGCTGGATGGCTGTGGCAACCCCGCCGCACAAGGGGACACCGCCCGCGACTGCCGACGCACCATGCTCAAGCTCGCCCTGCAATACAAAGCCAAACCCGGCGAATTCAAAGAAGAAGGCCCGCTGGTTGAGCAACTGCGCCGCCTGCAAACCCAAAGCTTGGGAGCGCGCACCATCCCGGTGGCCGAGAGCGACATCCCCAACCGCAACCCAATTGCCGAGCAAGCTGGCCTGAAAGGCTGGTGGCGTGCACTCACCACGCAGCGGGTGCAACTGGGCGACGGCGCAAAAAACAACGAGGACCTGGACGCCTTTGACGCCCTGCCCAAGCTGCCCCGCGAACTGGACCCACTCACCCCGCGCGCGCCCAAACGCCTGCTGACTGCACAACACGTGGACGGCGCTTACGGCCTGGCCAGCCTGCTCACCGAGGCCGACATTGAATTGCTGTTGCAAACCCACGGCAGCCTGCCCAAGCTCTTGAATGCGGTCGACACCCTGCCCGCCCAACTGCTGGATGCGCGCCCCTTTGAGCGCGCAAAAACTGTGCAAGCCTTGCTGGGCAGCACACGCCCGGTCGGTTACACCTGGACCGACACGCGCGACATGTCCCCACCCCTGGCCACGGGCGTGCCGCCCTTGCAGCTCAGTGCCAACTCACCGCTGCAGGCTTTCGAGGCGTACTGCTTCAGCTGCCACCGGGGCAACCCCGCCAAAAAACTCAACTTCATGGGCGCACCCACCGAAGAGGAAGTGCTGGCCCAAATCCGCGAGAAGGCCGAGATTCGCGACGCGCTGGATTGGCAGCGCTACGCAGGCACCGAGAAAGACAACCTCGTGATGCCGCCACGCGATTCCAAACAATATGCCATGATGCAAGAAGCATTAAAAACCAACCCGCAATTGCTGGACGACATGCGCAAGCAAGTGCCCAGCCTGTTTGGATTTTAAAACCATGCCACGCACCGTTTTGATTGCCGCCCTGCTGGGCACCACAGCCCTTGCCCACCAAACGCAAGCACAACCCCTGTACGCCAACTACTACAAGCAGCAGTATGGCTACACGCCCGCCTGCATGGCCTGCCACACCGATGGAGGTGGCTCCAAGCTGAACGCTTTTGGCGAGCAATTTAAACAGGCGGGGGCCACACCGGGCAGCTTTGCCAACATTGCGGCGCAAGACGCCGATGGCGATGGCGCCAACAACAGCGCCGAGGCCAGCGCCAAATCCAACCCCGGGCACAAAGCCAGCACCCCGCAAAACAAAGGCGACTGGCTGGATGTGGCCAGCCTCATCCCCAAAGAAATTCAACGCGCCTTCCCCAGCGTCAAAGAGTATTTGCCGCGCGATGCGTTTTTAACGCCGCAAGACATTGAACGCGCCAAAGCCATGGGCGCCACCCTGGGCAAAGCCGACGACAACACCCTCTACGTGGCCCTGCAAGAACGCAAACCCGTGGGCGTGGGCCTGGTGTTTCAGGCCGAGTACCAAGGCAAACCGTTTTTCTTGCTGCTTATCACCGACCGGCAACTGAACATCACCCAAGTGGCCCCGTTGAACACACGGCAAGTGAAGGCAGCAAGCGACCCCGCCCTGTACAGCGCCTACACCGGCATGGCACTGGACAAACTGCCCAGCCCCCAGGGCAACGACCTAAAAGCCGCCATTGCGCAGGCCGTCAAAAAGGCAGGCACCCTGGTGTACGTTCGCCTTAAAAACGCCTAAGCCGCCATGCAAGACAACGCCCCCAAGCAGGACGATTTCAATTTTTTCAGCGATGCCCCTGTCAACGCCGAGGCCGTGGTGGTGCTGCCCCCCGACGCGCCGCTTTGGATCAGCGTGGGCGGCCCCGTGGCCCTGTTGCTGTTTGGTGTGTTGCTGCTGCTCATCACCAAGTGGCTGATCCCCTTTGAAAAACACACGGTGGACATCAACCTGCGCAACTTCCCGCCCGCCGCCAAACGCGGCATGGCGCTGGCCGTGGTGCTGTTTGGTGTGGCCTTCGCATTTGGTGCCTCGCAAATTGCCTACCAAATGCAGTTTTTTGAGAGCTCTGCCCAATACATTGCCAGCATGTCGGTGGCCAAATTGATTGTGATGACGCATGCCCACCTGTTTGGTTTTACCACCGCGTTTTTTATTGTGGGCATCCCGTTTTCCATGCAGTTCAACCACATCCGCCTTTACCAGTGGGTCTTCCCCATTGGGCTGGTCGCCTGCCTGGTGGACGTGATGAGCTGGTGGGGCATCAAGTTTGTTCACCACTCTTTTGAATGGGTCAGCATGGTTTGCGCCCTTTTGTTCTCGGGCTCTTACCTGTGGATGCTCATCGGCCTGCTGCGCACCCTCTTGTTCCCCGAGGTGATTTGGGCGAGCGACAAAGACAAAGGCGAGCGCTTGAAGCAAATCAAAGCCAAAAAAACCGCAAGCAAAGAATTCAAAAAATTCTTCAGCTGATTCTGCAGCGTTGGCTCAGGGCTTGGCGCCCAAGGCGCTGAACATGTCATCGTGCCAGTGTGTGCAGTTCATCACGTTCAAACCTTCGTCATCGGTGGGGGCCACAAAATGGCTGTTCACCGCGTTGAACATTTCCAAGGTGTCCGTGGCGGCGCGCTCGGGCTCTTGCAGGCGGCGCAGGGCAATTTGGCCCAAACACACTTCATCGGTTTTAATCAGATGAATCAAGGTGTGAGGGCTGCCACTTTCGTCCACAATTTGTTTGAACCAACTGCGCTGCGCAAAGGTGTTGCCCGGGAAATCCAGCACCACATGCTGGCCCCGCGCAAGCAATGTGGACACATGTGGAAACAGCACCGATTTTAAGCGGCGTGAACAGCGAATGTAATCTTCCAAGCCTTGGATTTCATCGGGGTACAGGGCATTGAGCCATTGGTCTTCCGAGAGCAACACAGCCCCCAGGTGCGCAGCAATGTGCCGCGCCAATGTGGACTTGCCAGCGCCCATTTTCCCGCAAAAAAACACAACCATGCCCGGTGCCACAGGCGGGGTGATGCTTTGTGTCATGGTGTTCCAACCAAACAAACCAAGGGCCTAAAATTGTATTTGCTTTTGGCTGTAAGTGCAGTGGAGACCCATCAACCATGATGCGTTGCGCAACAAACATTTGTCACCCCTTGCGCCATCAAGCAAAATGACCATAGTCATATGAAAAAAGGCCATGCTCACAATCCGCAAAGCGGTTGAGCAGGGCTGGATTGGTGTGCCAGCCATTTGTGCCTGGGAGGTTTCCATGCTGGTGGCGCATGGCCGCCTTGGCCTCACCATGCCTGTGGCCGATTGGTTTAATCAA
>DASUDK010000168.1:0-9382 GCA_036275655.1 Limnobacter sp.
TTTGGTTGCGGGGGCAGGATTTGAACCTACGACCTTCGGGTTATGAGCCCGACGAGCTGCCAGACTGCTCCACCCCGCGTCTGTTGAGAACGAAACTATAGCGTGTTTTGCACTTGTGTGCAAGTGCACAAACCGCAGCGGCAGCCTATTCAAGGCCTCAAGTCCGGTATCCTACTGATCAACAAGCAAAAATTTGGATCAAATATTTTTCACTTTCCACTGGATTTTTAGCAGCATGAGCAATACTTCCAAATCCGAATACGCCAATCTTCCCGTTTGGCCCGAAGCAGACACCCCGTGTGTTGGTTTTTGTTCCACCAACCTCGGTGATGAGGTGTGCATGGGCTGTGGTCGCACGCTCGACGAGGTGGATGGCTGGCTATTTAAGACCGATCAAGAAAAAGAAGCCATTTGGAATCGCATTCGCCAAGCCGGGGTGGGTTACCGCTGGCAATCTTGAAAACCCCCCGTATTGGGGGCATTAGAGAGGGTGCTCAGTTTTTAATCAAAGTATCAAAAAATGCATTAAATCAAGCATCTGAAAATTTTATCCACAGCGAATACCGAAAGTTTTCCCCGCTTTGTGTGGATAAGTTTCTTTAATCTGCAACATTGGTTCCCTCAATCCCAGCCTGCAGTTGGGTTAATCCGCTGTGGGGATGAACAGTGTTTGAAGCTGGTGCATCATCAAGGTGTCTCCAGCCCTCCATGGGTTACTTTGAGCACGGTGCATTTCGATGCGCCGTTTTTTTTGCCTGATGTTTTCCTGCACGGAAGGTTGCTGCCTGCTTCATAACGTGGTTACAATGCGCCATCGGTTTTAAAAATGCCTTGGGCGCAATCAGCAAATCGGCGCCCCCCTGCATTCAGGCAACCCCCGTTGCCGTCGCTGGCAGGCACAACAGGCACCAATCCTAATCAAACCCGTTATATCTTTTTAGTGAGTCCGCCTGGATGGATCCCCAGCGCGCAAAAAACATATTAGAAGCTGCATTGCTGTGCTCGGTAGAGCCCATCGCCGTGAAAGAGTTGTCCCGCCTGTTTGACGACACGCTGGACGCTGCAGTCATCACCACCTTGCTGGAAGACCTGCGTCGCGATTGGACCAACCGTGGCATGGAATTGGTTGAAATAAAAACTGGCTGGCGATTTCAAACCCGAGAGGACGTGAAACGCTACCTTGAACAAATGAACCCTGAAAAGCCGCCCAAGTACTCTCGGGCCACGCTTGAGACCTTGGCCATCGTCGCTTACAAGCAGCCGGTCACTCGGGGTGACATCGAATCCATTCGTGGTGTCACCGTGTCCTCCCAAGTCATGAAGGCCTTGGAAGACCGTGGATGGATCGAAACAATTGGTCACCGGGATGCCCCTGGCCGACCCGCGTTGTGGGGAACCACTTCGCAATTCCTGGCTGACCTCAATTTGGTCAGTTTGAGCGACCTGCCAGCGCTGGACAACGAAAAAGACCAGCTGTTGGCGGATGAATTACAGAAGGTGATTCCCTTCGACGCCGAGGAGCCAGAAGAGCCCCAGAGCACTGAACACAAGCCGGACGACAATGAGAACAAACAAGCGCAAACCAGTTGAACAACTCGAGACCACCGAGCATCTTTCTCCAGCGGCTGAACCCATCGAGGTGCTTACCGCCGACGAAGGCCCCGAGTGGGGCGAGGTCATGGAGCAGGTCGAGGGCTTTAAAGCGAGTGACGACGGCAAGCAAAGCAAGAACCGCAGCAAATTGAATGTGCGCCTGGACCCTGAGCTTGCACCAAAATTGCACAAAGTGCTGGCCGACTCGGGCATGGGGTCCCGTCGGGAAATGGAAGAGCTCATCATGGCCGGCCGCGTGTCGGTCAACAGCGAACCGGCGCACCTTGGGCAACGTGTGTTGCCCACCGATCAAGTGCGGGTCAACGGCAAGCTGGTACAGCGAAAAAACAAATCCAAACCACCGCGCGTGCTGATTTATCACAAGCCCGCTGGGGAAATCGTGTCCATGGACGACCCACAGGGTCGACCCACCGTGTTCCAAAAATTGCCCAAAATCTCCAATGGCAAGTGGATCGCTGTGGGGCGTTTGGATTTCAACACCGAAGGCCTGTTGTTGTTCACTTCAAGCGGCGAGTTGGCCAACCGCCTGATGCACCCCCGTTACGAGGTTCAACGTGAGTACGCCGTCCGTATCCTGGGCGAGCTCACCGAAGCGCAGCGTCAGCAATTGCTCGACGGCATTGAACTGGAAGACGGTCCAGCCAAGTTTTTGTATGTGGATGTGGCCGGTGGTGAAGGCGCCAACCGGTGGTACAAGGTGGGTCTCAAAGAGGGCCGCAACCGCGAAGTGCGCCGCATGTTTGAAGCCTGCAAACTCACAGTGAGTCGCCTCATTCGCACACGCTTTGGCGACATTTTGATGCCTTCCACGCTCAAGCGGGGCAAGTGGCTTGAAATGGAAGCGCTCGAAGCCATGAGCTACATCCAGTCGCTGGGCTTGAAAGTGGATGAGTCTGCGCGTGAAGGCGCGCTCAAGCGCGACAACAAAACCAAGGGCAATAAAAACAGCAAGCGACGCGGTCAGCCCATCATCGATCCAGGTCTGGCGCTGAGCGCACCTGCACAAACATATCTCACCGTGTCTGGCGCCGCAGCCGCCGCAGCCCTGAGCAACCAAAATGCCCTGTCTTCTGCCGGAGGCGCTGCGCGCAACGGGGCTGGCGGACGCAACGGCGGCGCGCGTGCTGGCAACGGCTCGCGCAATGGCAGGCCAGCCAACGGCAACGTGGCTCCGCAGGCCCGTGGCAACGGAGGCAACGCTGGCAATGGTGGAGGCAATGGCGGGCAAAGCCAGCGCCGTGGTGGCAACCGTGGGGCATCGCTTGGTGCCGCCCCGTCCGGCAACACCGCGGGCAAACCGGCGCAACGTCGCCGCAGGCGTGCGCCAGCTGCCTAAAAAGGCTTGAAAACAAAGGCAGTTTGGGCTATACTGCGTCGCTGCCTGAGCACCCACCCAAAAAAGGGTGTCTCAAACGAAGTGGGCTCTACAAGCCCATTTTTTTTTGGTGCGGCAAAACAGCGTGGTTTTTGAAAGAGTAAGCGTTAAACATGGGGCGAGTGGCAAGGTGATCAATCCCGAAGAGTTTGTGGGCAATACCTGGTCTGGCGTGTGGTCAGAATCGTGGGTTGAGCAGGCCGACGCCGTCATTGTCTCTCTGGGTCTGGAAATTGCCGACATAGAGCGCGAAGGCAACGGCCTGTTGCGCATCATGATTGATTCTCCCAATGGAATCACCGTGGAAGACTGCGAGCGTGTAAGTCACCAGCTGTCGCACCTGTTCACCGTAGAAAACGTGAACTACGAGCGCCTGGAGATTTCCTCGCCTGGCGTGGATCGCGTGCTACGCAGAACCAAAGATTTCGAGCGGTTTGCAGGTGTTGAAGTGGCCTTGAAATTCAAGCGTGCCATCAACAACCAAAAACAGTTCAAAGGTATTTTGCAGAAGGGCAAAACGCAAGCCTGGGGGGTGCTGGTCACCCCAGAGGGCAAAAATGCGGAGCCTTATCTGGTCGATTTTGAAATTGCTGATTTGGCGGGTGCCCGTTTGGTCCCCCATTTAAAGTTTTAGGAGCCCTGGAATGAGCCGTGAGTTGCTACTGTTGGTCGATGCGCTGGCGCGTGAAAAGAATGTCGAGAAAGACATCGTGTTCGGCGCGCTTGAGTTGGCCCTGGCCTCTGCAAGCAAAAAGCGTTTCGACGAAGAAGTTGACGTGCGCGTGTCTATTGACCGCGCCACAGGCGATTACGATTCCTTCCGCCGTTGGGAAGTCGTCTCCGAAGAAGATTTTTACGATCCAGCTTACCAAATGGTGCTCGATCAAGCCGTCAAGCACAAAGCCGATGCGCAGTTGGGCGACTTCATCGAAGAAGAACTCGAGCCCATCGAATTTGGTCGAATTGGCGCGCAAGCGGCCAAGCAAGTCATTTTGCAACGCGTCCGTGACGCAGAGCGCGAACAAATCCTCAGCGACTTCCTGGCCCGGGGCGACAAAATCGTAATCGGCCAAGTCAAGCGCATGGAACGTGGCGACGCCATCGTAGAAAGTGGGCGCATTGAAGCGCGCCTGCCACGCGATCAAATGATTCCTCGCGAAAGCCTTCGCCCAGGCGATCGTGTGCGCGCTTTCCTCTGGAAAGTGGACCGCATGGCCCGCGGTCAGCAGGTCATCCTCTCGCGCACATCACCCGAATTCATCAAAGCCCTGTTCGCCATGGAAGTGCCCGAGATTGAGCAGGGGCACCTGGAGATCAAGGCGGCAGCCCGCGATCCCGGCATGCGCGCCAAAATCGCTGTGCTGGCTCACGACCGCCGCATCGACCCCATCGGCACCTGTGTGGGTGTTCGTGGCTCCCGTGTTCAGGCCGTGACCCAAGAGCTCGGTGGCGAGCGCGTCGACATCGTGCTGTGGTCCGAAGACCCAGCCCAGTTCGTGATTGGTGCCCTGTCCCCAGCCACGGTGCAGTCGATCGTTGTTGATGAAGACCAACACGTCATGGAAGTGGTGGTGGACGAAGCCGAATTGGCGCAGGCCATTGGCCGCAGCGGCCAAAACGTGCGCCTGGCTTCCGACCTCACTGGTTGGCAAATCAACATCATGACGCCCGAAGAGTCGGCCAAGCGCTCCGAAGAAGAAGTGGGCAAGTTGCGCGAGTTGTTCACCAGCAAGCTGGATGTGGACGAAGAAGTGGCGAACATCCTCATTGAAGAGGGCTTCACAGGCCTAGAAGAAGTGGCCTATGTGCCCTTGGCCGAAATGCTCGAAATTGAAGCCTTCGACGAAGGCACGGTTGAAGAGCTGCGCACCCGCGCACGCAATGCACTGCTCACAGAGGCCATTGCGCGCGAAGAGCGCGTTGAGGGCGCAACAGATTTGTTGTCTTTGGAAGGCATGGACGCCGATTTGGTTGGCAAATTAACCGAAGCGCAAATCACAGACCGCGACGGCTTGGCCGAATTGGCGGTGGATGAGCTGGTAGAGATCACCGGCATTGATGAAGAAAGAGCACGCGACCTCATCATGAAGGCCCGTGCACACTGGTTTGAGTAACTCGTCAACAGCGAACACCCAAGCCAATTGAATTAAACCGAAGGAAGAGTAGATGACCAGTACCACAGTCGCACAGTTTGCAGCAGAGTTGAAAATGCCCGCGGACGTCCTGCTTGAGCAGTTGAAGTCCGCCGGCGTGACCAAGGCCTCTGAGGCAGATGCAGTCACTGAGGCGGACAAGGGTAAGCTTTTGGAGAGCCTGCGCAAAGCGCACGGTTCAGCCACCGGTCAAAAGAAAATCACCCTCACCCGCAAACAAACCAGCGAAATCAAGCAAGCTGGTCCAGGCGGCCGCGCGCGCACTGTGCAGGTGGAGGTTCGTAAAAAGCGTGTGTTTGTTCAACGCGGTGAAAAAACAGGCGAGGGCGAGCCAGTGCTCGAACCCCAGTTGGACCCCGCAGAGCAGGCCCGTCGCGATGTTGAGACGCAGCGCCAAGCCGAGCTCTTGGCCCGCCAAGAGGCCGAGCTGAAAGAAAAGCAGGCCAAGCTGGAGCAAGAACGTGAGCGCGAGCGCAAGCTTCAAGAAGAAGCCCGCCAGCGTGCCGAAGAAGAGCGACTTGCACACGAAGCGGCCGAGAAGGCCAAGCAGGAAGACGAGCAAGCTGCCAAAGACACCAGCAAAGACGATGCCGTCAAGGCTGAAGAAGCCAAGGCCCGCGAAGCACGTGCAGCAGAGGCTCGCAAAGCCGAAGAAAAAGCCAAAAAAGCGGCCGAAGACGCCGCCAAGGCCAGCGCAGATCAAGAGCGCGCGCGCCGCGCTGCGGAAGCCGAAGTGGCTGCCATCAACCGCATGATGCAACAGCCCTCTCGCGTGCTCAAAGCCGAGGAGCCTGCTGCCGCGGCCGTGGAAGCTGCCAAAACAATCAAAAAGCCAGTCAAAGAAGTGCTGGCTGCCGACGACGATGCAGACCGTGGACGTCGTGGTGGCAAGGTTGCCAAAGACGAGCCCGCTGGTCGCCGCCGTGGAGGCCTCAAAACCCGTGGTGACACCAGCGTTGGCCGCAGTGGCACAGCAGCCTGGAAAGGCCCCAAAGGCAAGAACAGCCGCCACAGCAATGACCAGCAAAGCAACTTCAACCAGCCCACCGAGCCCGTGGTGCGTGAAGTGCATGTGCCAGAGACAATCACCGTGGCGGACTTGGCTCACAAGATGAGTTTGAAAGCCGCCGAAGTCATCAAATGCCTGATGAAAATGGGCCAAATGGTGACCATCAACCAGGTGCTTGACCAAGACACGGCCATGATCGTGACCGAGGAGCTTGGCCACAAGGCAATTGCAGCCAAGCTCGACGACCCCGAGGCGTTGATCGACGAGATGGGCGCAGGCCAATCCGAAGCCGAGGAGTTGCCCCGTGCACCGGTGGTGACCGTGATGGGTCACGTTGACCACGGCAAAACGTCTTTGCTCGATTACATCCGCAGCACCAAAGTGGCCTCCGGTGAAGCCGGTGGCATCACGCAACACATCGGCGCTTATCACGTTGAAACCGAGCGTGGCATGATCACCTTCCTGGACACCCCGGGTCACGAGGCCTTCACGGCCATGCGTGCCCGCGGCGCCAAGGCCACCGACATTGTGATTCTTGTGGTGTCTGCCGACGACGGCGTGATGCCTCAAACCGTGGAAGCGATTCACCACGCCAAAGCGGCCGGTGTGCCGCTCGTGGTGGCCATCAACAAAGTGGACAAGCCCGACGCCAACCCAGACCGCGTGAAGCAAGAGCTGATCACCCATGAAGTGGTGCCGGAAGAATACGGCGGCGAGTCGCCCATGATCGCAGTGTCTGCCAAAACCGGCCAGGGCATCGACGACCTCTTGGAAAACGTGTTGCTGCAGGCCGAAGTGCTGGAATTGAAAGCCCCCATTGAAGCGCCTGCAAAAGGTCTCGTGGTGGAATCCCGTTTGGACAAAGGCCGCGGCCCCGTGGCCACCGTGCTTGTGCAGAGTGGCACGCTCAAAAAAGGCGACGTCGTGCTTGCGGGCACCGCTTTCGGCCGAGTGCGCGCCATGCTGGATGAGGCGGGCCGCAACATCGACACCGCAGGTCCCTCTATCCCGGTAGAGATTCAGGGTCTGAGCGATGTGCCAGCCGCCGGTGAAGAAGTGATTGTGTTGCCAGACGAACGCAAAGCCCGCGAAATCGCATTGTTCCGTCAGGGCAAATTCCGCGATGTCAAACTGGCCAAGCAACAGGCTGCCAAGCTGGAGAACATGTTTGAGCAGATGACCGAAGGCGAGGTCAAATCCTTGGCCATCGTCCTGAAAGCAGATGTGCAAGGTTCTCAAGAAGCACTGGCCCACGCATTGCTCAAGCTGTCGACCGACGAAGTGAAGGTGCAAATTGTGCACGCCGCCGTGGGTGGCATCAGCGAATCCGACGTCAACCTGGCCTTGGCCTCCAAGGCCGTGATCATCGGCTTCAACACCCGCGCCGACCAAGGTGCACGCAAAACGGCCGAGAACAACGGCGTGGACATTCGCTACTACAACATCATTTATGACGCTGTTGACGAAGTGAAAGCAGCCATGACCGGCATGCTGACACCCGACAAGAAAGAGGAAATCATCGGCAACGTTGAAATCCGCGAAGTGTACAAAATCTCCAAGGTGGGCTCCGTGGCAGGCTGTATGGTGCTCGATGGCGTCGTGCGTCGCAGTGCAGGCATTCGCTTGCTGCGCGACAACGTGGTCATTTGGACCGGCCAGTTGGCCTCGCTCAAGCGATTCAAGGACGATGCGAAGGAAGTTCGCCAAGGCTTTGAGTGCGGCTTGCAACTCGCCAACTACGACGACATCAAGATTGGTGACGTGCTCGAAGCATTTGAAGTGAAGGAAGTGGCCCGTACCCTGTGAAGGGGCGTGGCACAAGGCAAGTTATGCGACACAAAAAGAAAGCCCCCGCACGCGGCGTGCGGGTGGCCGAACAAATCCAGAAAGACCTCGCGGAGATTATTCCACGCGAGCTGCGTGACCCACGCCTGGGTTTTGTGACGCTCACCGACATTGAACTCACGCCCGATTATGCTTATGCCACCGTGTATTTTTCGGTGCTCACGGGTTCTGCCGAAGAAAGCGAGCAAGCGCTCAACGACTCCGCCGGCTACCTTCGCAATTTGATTTTCAAGCGCTTGCACATCCACACCGTGCCCACCTTGCGGTTTAAGCACGATCAATCCGTGGAGCGTGGTGCCGAGATGTCCCAACTGATCGATCGTGCGCTGAAGAGTTGAAACCCAGTCGCAGGGCCATTTCAGGTGTGTTGTTGTTTGACAAAGCCACAGGCCTGTCATCCAATCATGCACTGCAGCAAGTAAAAAGGTTGTACCAGGCAGAAAAAACAGGACACACCGGCACTTTGGACCCGCTGGCCAGTGGCTTGCTGCCGCTGATGTTTGGCGAGGCCACCAAGTTTGCAGCAGATCTGATTGACGCCAGCAAAACCTACCGCACCACAGTGCGCTTGGGCCACGCCAGCAGCACCGGTGACGCGGAGGGCATCATCACCCCGGTTCAGGGCGAGGTGCCCCTGGAAGGCATCACCAGAAGCAGGGTGGAAGCGGTGTGCAGGCAGTTTGTTGGTGAAATTCAACAGGTGCCCCCCATGTTTTCTGCCCTAAAGAAAGACGGCAAGCCCTTGTACGAGTATGCTCGCGATGGCGTGGAACTGGACAGACAAGCCAGAACCATTCAAATCCACCGATTGGATGTCATCGACCTTGCGTACAGTGCCAACGGCGGTGCAGAAGAATGCACCTTGACGCTGGAGTTGGAGTGCAGCAAGGGCACCTATGTGCGTACCCTGGGGGAAGACTTGGCCAAGGCGCTGGGCACCGCAGGCTACCTCACGGCGCTGCGCCGGGTGGCCATTGGGCAACTGCACGTGGAACGTGCGTACACCCTGGAGTCACTCAAGGCGATGGCGTTGACGCAATCGCCCCTGGCTGAACTGGATGCCGTGTTGTTTCCGGTGGACAGCCTGCTTGGCAGCTTGCCTCGCATTGAATTGAACAACGAGTTTGCCCGGCGTTTTTTGCACGGACAACGATTGCCACTGACTGGTCCAATGAACCAGGCAGGGCGTGTGCGGGTGTATGGAGAGACCTCCGCACTGGATGTGAAGAACTCGCCCGGTGGCCTAGGCCATGTTTTTTTGGGCACAGGCAATTTAGAAACAGACGGGAAGGGCGCATTGCTCAGGCCCGAAAGACTTATTCAGGTAAACCTATGACACGCGCACTACGCAACGTTGCAATCATCGCCCACGTGGACCACGGCAAA
>DASUDK010000169.1:0-18610 GCA_036275655.1 Limnobacter sp.
GATGCGCAACTTGCCATAGATTCGACCTTTCAACTCTTCCGGGTAATTGGCATTGCCCACCTGTTCCACACGGGCGCGCCAAGCCTCCTCATACATGGCAAATGCGTAAGGCGAGGTGCGCGGCGAGAAAAAATGTTTGCGAGGGCGCTCGTTGTAGTTGCGAATATTCTCCGCAATCTGAGCTTGCAGTCGCCTGATTTCGAGCGCCCGCTGGTCTTTGGGGTCGATTGCTTGGCGGTCATCGCGCTCGCTTGGACTCAACAGAGGGCGAAGCTCCGCGCCAGCAAGCTCACGCTGAAGTGCCTCCAGCTTGGCCAGGCGCTCACGCGTGGCAATCAACTCACGCTGGTTAACCTCATCCTCAGCGTCGCTGGGCAGGGTGGTGGCGCGCCCTTTGTCGGCCTGGCCACCGCCATCCAACGCCACTTGAGCCAGCACACGCGCTTGTTGGGGAGCGTCCTTGGATTGGGCATTCACCAAAATCACTTCCAGCGACGGACTCACCCGGGTTTGATGCACAGGCTTGGTGAAATGAATGGACAACAACACCACATGCAGCAGCAGCGACACCACCAAAGCATGCCGCAAATCCAGCCCAGTCCATGGTGCCCGCAACGCCATCACCCCGCCGTGCCCTCCGTGGTTTGTCCAGCATCGCCTTCCACCTCACCGGCCTCAGACACATCCAATGCCAAGCCTTCCAGTTCTTCCTCGTCGTCTTCGTCAATCAAACGAGTGGGAGTGCCTTTCTTCAAACCAAGCAATTTGCAACTCACGGTGAGGGTCAATTCGTCCACCTGGTCCAATTCCACTTCCACCTGCACGCCTCGGCCAGGCGAGGTCACCCCCACCAAACGAACAAACAGGGGAATCTCGTCCAGACGGACCAGCTCGTCTTTCACCACCACGCCATCAAATTGTTTGCGGCCTTTTTGCTGGATCCAGCGCAAACACCAATAACGCTCCATGCTTTGCTGGAACTCGGCATAAGCCTTGTAAGTGATGTCAAAACTGTTCACTGCAGAAAGCAAATCGGCATCGGTGGCCGAATAAACCGGGGGCTCTTGCCGCAACAGTGCAATCAATTGTTGCTGGTTGACCAAATCCACATAGCGGCGCAACGGGGAGGTGCTCCATGCATATTGCGGCACGCCCAAACCGGCATGCGGCGCGGCGTGGGTGGACATGCGCACGCGCCCGGCCTGAGGCTGAATGCGATAAATGCCGGTGACGCCATACTCATGCAGCATGCCGCCCCATTCACGGTTCACATAAATCATCCACTCGGCCACCAGGAGGTCCAGTGGTGCATCTCGACGGCGTGGCGTAATCTCCACCCGGCCCTGATCGTCCACATAAAAATTGAAATCAATTCGGCTGTGTTTTTCAGGTTGCCCGCGCACCAGTTCCCTTTGCATGCGCAACACGGTGGAGGCCTTCCAGAGCACCTTCAAAGCGGGGAAAAACTCACCGACTGTCTCCAACTGGTTCAGATTGGAGTCTTCAAGCGCCTCTTGACTCACAAATTCATCCAGCAAATTGTGGCGCAGGTTGGCTGCAATCGGCACCTGCTCAATGGCACTGATCGGCGAGCCCAACAATTCACCCGTGGCCACATCCACCTCGGTGTAAATGCTCACGGACGGCACTGTTCTACCTTCGGCCAAGGTGGCCACATCCACCACCGGGTCGGGCAGCATGGTGATTTTGTCACCAGGCGCATACACCGTGGACAAGCGCTCCCGAGCAACCCGATCATAGGGACTGCCACGCTGAATCAGCAAACCAGGAGCGGCGATGTGCACCCCAACGCGCGCGCGGCCATTGGGCAACATGACCACACTGAACGCATCGTCAATCTCGGTGGTTGAAATGTCGTCGATGGAAAAAGCACGCACCTCAGCCACGGGCAAATCGGCCACCTCGGCAGGCATGGCGGGCGCAGGCAAATCAATGTGAGTGCCCCTGGGAAAGTGAACTGCGGTGAATCGGGCACGCATCATGTCGTGCACCGACGCAAAAGCACCGCATTCAATCAACAGCACATCGGGCGAGCGGCCAGCCTCGGTGCAAGCTTGCATCAAGGCCTTGTATTCCATGCTGTTTTTGTCGGGTCGCACAAGCAACACAGCCGCCTGCTTGGCGAAGGGTTCGGGCAATTCGCGGCGCACCAAGGCATCGGTCCAGGCCTGCTGTTGCTCGGCGGCCAGGCGTTTTTTTTCAAGACCAGCCAAAGCGGCCTTCAAAATGTCAGGGGGCGCGGCGCGGTACAGGCCTTTGCCTTTGCGATGAAAATACATCGGCGCCGAATGCAGCGCGACCAACACAGCCGCCTGCTGAACCACCGAGGGCTTTTCGCCAAAATATTCCTGGGCCATGGCCGCAAAATCAAACTCGTCTTGCGGCGCGCATTCCCACAAAAACTCGGTGTCCACGCTGGCCGACAAATCCTCCACCTGCTGGGCAAAATCGTCCAGGCCCGGTGCCTCAAACTTGAGCATCACGCTGTTGGCTTTCACCTTGCTGCGTTTGCCATGCTGGGTCTCCACCTGGAAGGCGTTGCCCTGCTCTTGAAGCACACGCCCCAGTTTGAATGCACCAGCTTCTTCGTAATACAAATTCATCAAAAATCCTAACAATGGTGTTGAAGTTGGGGCAAGAACACTTCCATCACCCACAACGGGGTATGCCCGGCGCGCATGTCAAAACGCGCGCAGCGTGCATACCAGTGTTTGCCAGCGCGCTGCTTGAACACCTCACGCTGGTCGTATTCGTCCAACAGCGTCAGCACCCAGGGGTGCCGCGCAGGCAAACGCGCAAAATAAAGGTCTCCCCGCTCAACGCGTGGATTTGCAAACAGTACAGACCCCAAAGACCTTGCACCCAGACCACGCCAAAAGCGCCAATCGTTGCGTGGGCCGTCCAACTGCACCAGGGTTTGCGCCAACACCACGGCCTGCCCACCCACCAACAGGCGAACCAAACGTTGTCGCATGACCCCTCTCTGTGTGCGCATCGCCGGTTGATGGGGCGCATGACACACGCTCAGTAATGCCTGGTGAACGGGCTCCACGGCAAACCCCGCATTCAAGGATTGCAATCGCAAGGTAAGCGAGCCCTTGGTGGTCGCCCAGTGCCTTGCCCACGCGGGCCAAGTGGATGGGCACACTGGGTGCCAGCTCACCCGGCCGCTCACTGCAGGCCCAAAAACAGACGCATCAAGGGCCAATGCGAATCAAAATCACTGATCGCATGGTCAGACCCCAGCAAGCGCAGCTGATGTGCCCCAGGGTAACGCGCCAACATGGTTGGATAACTTAACACCTCATCGCCCTGCGCCGCCACCAGGAAGTACCGCGCGGGGCGGCTGAGCCCAGTCTGCTCCATGGCCCGCAACTCCTGCAGGTAGGCTGGCACAAACTCAAACTCCTCGTCGGTGAAATACACCTTTTTTTTCCCGATTTGATCCACCAAATCGTCGTAGGGGTGCACGGCTGGGTTCAGCAGCAGCACATCGGCCTGCGGGTAACGCTCACCGAGCACCGTGGCGTAATAGCCCCCCAAGGAACTGCCTACGAAGGCCAAGCGCGCATCGGGCTGGGCATCCAAATGCGCATGAACCATGGCGAGCACAGACTGCAAGGCCCGGGCGGGCGACGGCGGCAAATCGGGCACCCGCAACTGGGACCCAAATCCCCTTGCTGCAAAATCCTCGATCACCTTCTGGGCCTTGACCGAACGGGAAGAGGACCGAAACCCATGCAGGTAAACCACCAAGTCTGCAGGACTTGGGCGAACCAAGCCCCCTGGGCTGATGAGTTCAACGGCCGTCAAGCTGCAGTCTCCGACCCGTTCGCCAGCGCAGCAAGCAAGCGTTGATGCACCCCGCCAAATGCGCCATTGCTCATGGCCAGTACCCAATCACCGGGGCGGGCCAAAGCCACCACCTGGGCCACCAGTGCATCCAGGTCTGCACTGGTCCACAGCCGGTCTCCCAAGGATGCAAGCGTGTCGGCAACATTCCATGAAATTCCGGCGGTGTAACACAACACCGCATCGGCCTGGTCAAAGCTCGCGGGCAAGGCTTGTGCCAAGGTGCCCATTTTCATGGTGTTGGAGCGGGGTTCAAACAAAGCAATCAGCCGGCCGGCCTGGCCACCACGGGCCTGCGCCTCTTCATTCATCTGGCGCCGTGCGCCCTCCAGGGTGGTGGCAATGGCCGTGGGGTGGTGTGCAAAATCGTCATACACCCGCACACCGTGCGCCTCACCCCGCAATTCCATGCGCCGTTTCACGCCGGGAAACTTGCTTAATGCCGCACAGGCCATGGCCACAGGCACTCCAACAGCGTGGGCAGCCGCAATCACCGCCAAGGCGTTGTTCACATTGTGTAACCCAGACCAAGACCATTGCACCTCACCTTGCAAAACGCCTTGATGCAGCACCTCAAACCGGCTTGCGCCCAACACATTGGCCTGCCATGGCGCATCAATTTGGCCTTTGTGCGCGCAAAATCGCTCAACGGGTGTCCAACAACCACGTTTCAAGACACGCTCCAGCGAATCGGTGGCTGCAGGGCACACAATGCGCCCCTGGCCAGGCACCGTGCGCACCAAGTGATGGAATTGCGTCTCAATGGCGGCAAGATCAGGAAAAATGTCCGCATGATCGTATTCAAGGTTGTTGAGCACTGCCACAGTTGGGCGGTAATGCACAAACTTCGAACGCTTGTCAAAAAATGCGGTGTCGTACTCATCGGCCTCAATCACAAAACAAGGGCCACTGCCCAACCGCGCCGACACGCCAAATCCGCCAGGCACCCCGCCAATCAAAAACCCAGGAGATGCCCCGGCCTGCTCCAACACCCACGCCAGCATGGAACTGGTGCTGGTTTTACCGTGTGTGCCAGCGACCGCCAACACTTTGCGGCCAGCCAAGATGTGCTCGCCCACCCACTGCGGGCCACTGGTGTAGGGCAAGCCAGCATTCAAAATGGCTTCCATCAGCGGATTGCCTCGGGACACCACATTGCCCACCACCCACAAATCGGGTTTGATCTGCAGTTGCTCCACACCAAATCCCTCGGTGAGGGCAATGCCCGCCTGGGTGAGCTGTGTGCTCATGGGTGGATACACATTGGCATCGCACCCGGTGACCGTGTGGCCAAGCGCTTTTGCCAACTGAGCCACGCCGCCCATGAAGGTGCCGCAAATGCCCAAAATGTGGATGTGCATTCTTTCTTCCTTTCCGATGAAGCCCATATTGTAGTGCCTGGGAATTTGGATACACTGCCGAGATGGACGATTTCTTTGCCCCGCAGGACGAACTGCGCACCGAAATTGCAATGACTGCCGCTCGGCTGATTGCAGAAGAAGGCTGTGACTACACCACCGCCCGATCCCAGGCCATCAAGGCTGTGTTTGGACGAGGAAAACCGCCGCGCCACAGCGTGCCCAGCGACCAAGACATTCAAGACGAACTGCGGGCCTATCAGGCCCTATTCCAAGCCGACACCCAACCCGGTGAATTGAACGAATTGCGCCTGGTGGCACTCCAATTCATGCAACAAATGCCCCAATTTGAACCCATCGTGTATGGCGCCGCTGTCAACGGCACCGGCAGTGCATACTCCGATGTGCACTTGTTGGCGTTTGCCGACGACGAAAAGGAAGTGGATTATTGGTTACTTAACCAGAACATTGCGTTTGACGCCTGCGAAGACGCCTTGTTGGCTGGCAGAGCATTTCCAGCGGTTGCATTTCGCTGGCGGCAACGCTGGTTCCAACTGGGGGTGGCAAGTCCCGTGCACCGGCGGGGTCTGCTCAACCGGCAAGGTGGCGAAAACAACTTGTTTCAAACCGACGTGGCGGGGCTGACCCGCCTTATTGAAGAAGCACCATGAGCAAAAAAACACTGCTATCTGTATTCACCGGGCTGTTGGCCTTGGCCATTGGTTTGTATTTCGGTTTGCGCCCCAAGGGCGAGGCCTACCCGCTGTCTGGCTATACCTTTCAAACCCCCCAAGGAGCCTCACTGGACCTGGGCGCACTCAAGGGCAAAACCGTGGTGCTCAACTTTTGGGCCACCTGGTGCCCCCCCTGCGTGGAAGAAATGCCTGAGCTGGACGCCCTGTACCCGCAACTGCAAGCGCAAAATGTGGAGTTGATCGGAATTGCCATTGATTCTCCATCCAACGTCGAGCAATTTCTGCAAAAAACCCCGGTGGGCTACCCCATTGTGCTTGCGGGCATGACCGGCACTGAGCTGGGCAAAGCCCTGGGCAACAACCAGGGAGGGTTACCATTTACCGTCATTTTGGACGAAAATGGTAATCAAATCCTCAAAGAAGCCGGCAGGATACACATGAGCACCATCACCGATGCACTAGCCCGATAAAATCGGGTATGCTCACGCAACGTTTGGACGGGGCCAGCGGGTTCTCAATCTGACAACGCCCCCTATCAAACTGGAAATTCAATGATTTTCCGTGCACACTGAACGAAGTTAGCGATTGTTGAGCTTTTCGCAGTGTGCAAAGTTGACGGCGTGCAAGGCACGCACATCAACTTGCCCAAGGCCCGCCGCAGATGCGGGTCCACAAAAATCAACCTCCCATCGATGGAGCAAGTACATGGACCTCAGAAAGCTAAAAACCCTCATCGACCTGGTCGCCGAATCCGACATTTCTGAACTGGAAGTGACCGAAGGCGAAGGCAAGGTGCGCATCGTAAAAAGCCAGCCTCAATACACCATGGCTGCACCCCAATTGGTGCAGCAGGCCCCTGTGGCTGCAGTGGCAGCACCCGTGGCGGCCCCCCAGGCGAGCGCAGTGCCCGCTGCCGCTCCGGCAGAGGCTGGTCACAAAGTCACCTCCCCCATGGTCGGCACGTTTTACCGCGCGCCCAGCCCAGGTGCCTCCAACTTTGTAGAGGTGGGCAGCAGCGTAAAAGAAGGCGACACCCTGTGCATCATTGAAGCGATGAAGCTGCTCAACGAAATCGAGTCCGACAAAACTGGCGTTGTGAAGGCCATCCTGGTGGACAACGGTCAACCCGTGGAGTTTGGTCAAGCCCTGTTCATCATTGAATAAGGGAGCCGCACCATGTTTGGAAAAATCCTCATCGCCAACCGAGGCGAAATAGCCCTGCGCATTTTGCGGGCCTGCCGGGAAATGGGCATCAAAACGGTGGCTGTGCACTCGACCGCCGACCTGGAGGCCAAATACGTCAAGCTGGCCGATGAATCGGTGTGCATTGGCCCACCCCCATCCCGAGAGAGCTACCTCAACATCCCCGCCATCATCAGTGCAGCAGAGGTCACCGACTCCGAGGCCATCCACCCCGGTTATGGTTTTTTGTCCGAGAATGCCAACTTTGCAGACCGGGTCGAAAAAAGCGGCTTTGTGTTCATCGGCCCACGCGCTGAATCCATTTTGCTGATGGGCGACAAAGTCTCGGCCAAGCGGGCCATGATCGCCGCTGGCGTGCCCTGCGTGCCTGGCTCTGAAGGGGAATTGCCCGACGATCCCCGCGAGATCGTGAAAATTGCCCGGCAAATCGGTTACCCCGTCATCATCAAAGCCGCTGGCGGCGGCGGTGGCCGTGGCATGCGCGTGGTGCACACCGAAGCAGCGCTGCTCAACGCCGTCACCATGACCAAAACCGAAGCAGGTCAGGCATTCAACAACCCAGCCGTGTACATGGAAAAGTTTTTGGAGAACCCACGCCACGTGGAAATCCAGATACTGGCCGACGAGCACAAAAACGCGGTGTGGCTCGGCGAGCGCGACTGCTCCATGCAGCGCCGCCACCAAAAGGTGATTGAAGAGGCGCCAGCGCCCAACATTCCACGCCGCCTGATTGAGCGCATTGGTGAGCGCTGCGCCGAAGCCTGCCGCAAAATTGGCTACCGGGGTGCAGGCACCTTTGAGTTTCTCTACGAAAACGGCGAGTTCTACTTCATCGAGATGAACACCCGTGTGCAGGTGGAACACCCTGTGACCGAGCTGATCACCGGTGTGGACATTGTGCAAGAGCAGATCCGCATTGCCGCAGGGCAAAAATTGCGGTTCCGCCAGCGGGACATCGAGTTTCGTGGCCATGCGATTGAGTGCCGCATCAACGCCGAGGACCCCTTCAAGTTCACCCCCAGCCCCGGCCCCATCAAAAGCTGGCATCCGCCGGGGGGCCCCGGAGTCCGGGTGGATTCGCACGTGTACAGCGGTTATAACGTACCGCCCCACTACGACTCCATGATTGCCAAAGTCATTACCCACGGTGAAGACCGCAAGCAGGCCATGGCGCGCATGCGTCAGGCGCTGGCCGAATTGGTGGTCGATGGCATCAAAACCAACACCGCCTTGCACCGTGAGTTGATGGAAGACGCCCGATTCATCGAGGGTGGCACCAGCATTCACTACCTTGAACACAAACTGGAAGCACGCGCAAAGTGAGCACCCCTTCCCCCCAGGCTGCCCCGCTGGTGCAGGCCAAACTCACCCTGCCCTTTGAACAGGCCGACGAAGTGTCGGATGCCCTCATGGAGTTGGGTGCCCTGGCGGTCAGCCTGGAAGACGCCAACGCCGACAGCGAGGATGAACAACCCTTGTTTGGTGAGCCAGGCATGGAGCCAGAATCCGCTGCTTGGGGGCTCAACCACGTGGTTGCGCTGTTCCGCAACCGGCAAGAGGCAGAACAGGTGTTGGGCGAGGTGGACACCGAGTTGCTGGGCGGGGTGGAGGTGGAATACACCGATGTGCCCCAAGAAGATTGGGTGAGGCTCACGCAATCTCAGTTTGATCCCATACCCATTTCTGAGCGGCTGTGGATTGTGCCCTCCTGGCACACGCCCGAGCAAATCGGGGACCGGATCAACCTGGTGCTCGACCCAGGCTTGGCCTTTGGCACAGGCTCACACCCCACCACCGCCTTGTGCTTGCGTTGGTTAAGTGAATTCCCACTGCAAGGGCACGATGTGCTCGACTACGGCTGCGGCTCTGGCATTTTGGGCATTGCCGCCCTCAAGCTGGGCGCCCGGCAGGCCGTTGGTGTGGACATTGATCCCCAAGCCGTTGAAAGCACCGCCTACAATGCAAGCAACAATGGAGTGAACATGCCATGCGGCTTGCCAGATTTTGCGCTGGCCAAAAGGCAGTTCCCGGTGGTGGTGGCCAACATCTTGAGCAACCCGCTCAAAGTGCTGGCCCCGTCCCTCTGTGAGCATGTGCAGGCCGGTGGGCAGCTGGTTCTCAGCGGCGTGCTCGCCCGGCAAGCCGATGAGGTGATTGAGCATTACCGCACATGGATCAACATGACCGTGTGGGCCGAACGGGAAGGTTGGGTCTGCCTGCACGGCCAAAAAGCCCAGCACTGAGCCTTCACTGCCCCAGGCAGCGCGGTAAACTATTGCCATGAGCCTAGCCACCCGCTGCCCCCACTGCAACACCTTGTTCAAAGTCTCTTCCGGGCAATTGCAATTGCACCAGGGGCAGGTGCGCTGCGGGCAGTGTAAACAGGTGTTTTCTGGCATAGAAAACCTCACTGCCGCCGACAGTCAAGTGTGGCAAACAACACACCTGCAAGATGCGCCCTTGGCCAATGTGTTCCCGCCTTTGGACAGCGATTCCACCCACGGCCAAGGCTTCCTGGCGTCCAGCCAGCGAGGCAAGTTCATGCCAATCAACACCTCGGGCTCGCCGGGCCTCAAGCGGGCTTGCACAACACTGCTCGTGCTTGCGCTGTTGCAAACCGTGTGGTGGCAACGCACCACAATTGCAGCCCAGTTGCCCCCGCTGGCCCAACACATTGCTTCATCAGGCCCTGGCCTGCAAGGCTTGTTCACCTTGCCAGCCACCCAGGCATTGCGTGTGGAGGGCAGCGGTTTGCAAGCCATGGACGAACAGCATGTGCGGCTGGATGTTACCCTGCACAACAGCGCGGCCTTGCCCGGTGCATGGCCACACCTGCGCATTGAACTGCTTGACCCACAAGGCCTGGTGCTGGCCACCCGTGGGATTTCGCCCAGTCAATACCAACAACGCGACGGAGGCACAGCCAGCGAAGCAGCGCCAGTGTCCCCTGGTCAAACCGTGGAGCTGCTGGCCTATCTCAATTTACAAACCCTCCACGCTCAACTGCCCGAGACCGCCGCCACGGGATTTCGACTCACCTTGCTGGATGGCGGCCCTTACATGCCATAAACAGGTACACTCGCCACAGCGAATTCCGTTCTAACCCTTCTAATTGATTGCAATCATGTCTTCCAAACGCGTCCTGATTTGTGGCTCCATCGCCTTTGACACCATCATGGTGTTTGAGGGTCAATTCAAAGATCAAATTCTGCCCGACCAGGTGCACATCCTGAACGTGGCTTTCTTGGTGCCCAGTCTGCGCAAAGACTGGGGGGGTTGCGCCGGCAACATTGCCTACAGCTTGAAGATGTTGGGCGGTCACCCGGTGCCCATGGCCGCCATTGGTCACGATTCAGCAGGCTATGTGGAGCGCCTGAACAAGCTGGGCATTGACACAAGCTGCCTGCGCTTGGTGCCCGAGGAGTTCACCGCCCAGGCCTTCATCACCACCGACCTGGATGACAACCAGATCACCGCCTTCCACCCCGGGGCCATGAGCCATTCTCATTTGAACACTGTTGCACAAGCCGGCGAGATTGGACTGGGCATCATTGCACCCGATGGGCGGGACGGCATGATTCAACACGCCGAGCAATTGGCGCAGGCGGGTGTGCCCTTTATTTTTGACCCGGGCCAGGGTTTGCCCATGTTTGGCAAACCCGAATTGAGCCGCTTCCTGGAACTTGCGACCTATGCAGCGGTCAATGACTATGAAGCGCGCATGTTGTGCGACCGCACCGGGCTTAGCCTGGAGCAAATCGCCGGCCAGCTGGAGGCGCTGATTGTGACACGGGGTGCGGAAGGCAGTTGGGTGTTCCACCAAGGTCAACGGCACGACATACCATGCGTTAAAGCAGAACAAATCGCCGACCCCACAGGGTGTGGCGACGCGTACCGTGGTGGTTTGCTGCATGGCCTCACCGAGGGCATGGGGGTGGTGGAGGCGGCCAAGCTGGCCAGTCTGATGGGCTCGTTAAAAATTGCGTGCAAAGGCCCACAAAACTACCAGTTCAGCCGCGAAGAAATTGCATCCAGGTTTGCCGCCGCCTTTGGCAACAAGCCTTGGTAACTTGAAAGGAAGACGACGATGAGCCAATCTGCAAGCAAACGAATCCGTACAGCAACTGCCCTCACCCTGGTGTGCGTGGCGGCGCTGGCTGGCTGCGCCACCCAAAGCACCTCGGGCGCAGTGTACCGCGAAGGGGAAACCCGCCGTGCGCAAATGATTGAACAAGGCACGGTCGAGAGCGTGCGCGTTGTGACCATCCAAGGCGACACCAATGGCGTGGGCACAGCGGCTGGCGGTATTGTGGGTGGCATCGCGGGCAGCAACGTGGGTGGCGGCAGTGGTCGAGCCGTGGGTGCGGTGCTGGGTGCTGTGGCTGGCGGCATTGCCGGCCAAGCCATCGAGCGCAATGCATCCACGCGGGAAGGCCTAGAAATCACCGTGCGCATGGACAACGGCACGCTGCGGGCTTACGTGCAAGACGCAGATGAGCAGTTTCGCCCTGGTGACCGTGTTCGAATTGTGACTGGCGGCGGTACATCGCGCGTCACCCGGTGATTCGATCAACCAGCGTTTAAATTGGCGCAAACAAAAAAGGCCGGTGAATTCACCGGCCTTTTTGTATTGGCATGCGCCTGTTGCTCAAAAGCCAGGCATGAGGCTTTGAAGCACCATCATCACAATCTGCAAAATCAAGAAAAATACCAGTGGAGACAAGTCCACATTGCCGATCGTGGGCAACACGCGCCGCAGGGGCTCCAAAAACGGCCTGGAAAGCTCATTGAGCACCGAGGCAATTGGTGAAAAGGGATTGACCCAACTCAAAATCACCTGAATAAGCACAATCCCCATGAGCAAGTAAGCCACGTTGCGCAGCACCCAGAAAATGGCAATCGGCACAGTGAAGGTGATCATGCTCCCCACGCCCGGCCCCCCCGAAGACAATCCCACCGAGACCAACACCAACACGATGTGCAGGGTGAAAGACACCAAGAAGGCGCCAAGCACAGAGGCCCAATCAATACCGCCATAGCCAGGCACAGCCTTGCGAAGGGGTTTCACCAGCCAGTCTGTCATTGAAAAAATGAAGGGTGAAAGTGGATTGCTCGGGTGTATGCGCACCCACTGCATCAGAACGCGCAACAGCAAACAAAAGGTGAGTAAGCTTGCGGCAGTTTCCAGCAGCAAGCGCAGAATATCAATCAGCAACATAGGCAAATGCGGATGTTATGGCCGAGACCCAGTTGGGAACGGCCAGGTTGTGGTGGCGCCTTTTAGTTTACGCGGTTTGGCAGCGCCAGAACGACGGCGACGTGCAGGTTTGCTGGGGGTGAGCAATGCAAGCGGCGTGACTTCCGAGGGAGACAGCGCAGTTTTAGACGGTTTGCGAGTGCTGCCCGCGGGTTTGGCTTTGGAGGTGGATACAGCGTTGGCGGTAGAGGTCAATTCAGTCTTCACGTCAGGAACTACAGGTTTGGGGGCTTCAACAGGCACAGGGGCTGGGGTTGGAGCCACAGATTTTTTGGTCACTGCAGGTTTCGCCGCGGGTTTCGCTGCGGGTTTCGCTGCGGGTTTCGCTGCGGGCTTCGCTGCAGGTTTTGCTGCGGGTTTCGCTGCGGGTTTTGCGATGAGGCTTGCTGCCTTGGCCATCACCTTGGAGACCGCCTTGCCCACCGCTTTGGGCGCCTCTTTCACCTTGGTGCCCGCAGATTTTGCAGGGGCCTTGGCCGGTGCCGGCTTTTTGCTGGCCACAGTTGTTTTGGTTTTGGCTGGCTTGCTGGCAGGCATACAAAAACTCCTTTCGAGTTTTTCGGTCTAGCCTCGCATTGTAGCGGTAGAGCCTTGAATTTTCAAGAAATGCGGGACTTGAATCCGAAACATGACAATTCCGTGTAAAGACATATAGAACGATTCGTCGACTCGCAGCATGCCATTTGGCAGTAATAGTGACAGGTTTCGTATTTTGTTGTTGCATTGCCCGTAGGACCCACTCCGCATGAACCCGATTCTTCAAGACGCCGCCCGCCAGGGACTGCCCCGCCGCACATTTTTGCGCAACCTGCTGATGGCTGCGGGCAGCGTGCCTGCAGCACAAATGCTGACCGCCTGCGGCAGCGATTCCGCGCCTTCTGGCCTGCGCAATAACCCGGTATCGCCCAGCGGCAGAACCAGTCCGTTTGCAACCATGGGGCCGTTGCTGCCCCCCGATGAAAATGGCGTGCGGCTGCCCGCTGGGTTCACATCGCGGGTGGTGGCTGTGGTCAACGAGCCGCCCTTGGCAAGCAACCCGGATTTCCGCTGGCACTCCGACCCCGATGGCGCCGGCATGTTCCGCACCGAGGACGGTGGCTGGATTTACGTGAGCAACTCCGAGGCCCGGGACGCAACCACGTTGTTTGGTCAAATCCCAGACACGCCGGTGATCTCGGATCTGGCGAGCCGGGATTCGCTCGCGGTGTTGGGCACAGTGACCGGTCCCATCACTGGCCTGCTGCCGGTGAGTGTTCCGCTGGTGCTCCCTTTCCAAGGGGGCGCCAGCGCCCTGCGCTTTGACAAAAACGGCACCCTGGTGGACGCCTACCCCATTCAACGCAACACCACCACGAATTGCTCTGGCGGTGCCACGCCCTGGGGAACCTGGATCAATGGCGAAGAAATTGTAGACGGCTACATGTTTGAGGCCAGCCCCCTGAAAGACGGCGGCACGCCCATCCGCCTGGATCGCTTTGGCCGCAAGGCGCACGAACAAGTGGCGATCGACGTGAAGCGTCGCATCATTTACCACACCGAAGACATCACCGGTGAAGACCGCTTTTACCGCACCATCTTCTCGGCGGCCGATTGGCCCGAGGGCGGCAAACCCGACTACAGCAAAGGCGTGTTGCAGGTGCTGGCCGTGGACGCGGGCGTGGATGCTGCCAAGCGTGGACCCACGCCAGTGCGTTGGGTGAATGCGGTGGACGATGGCACACCGCAGTTCAAGGTGTACCAGCCAGACACCACCGTGTTTGCAGGCAACGAGGGCGTGTGGTTTTTGAATGACTTTGTGTTTTTCACCACCAAAGGCGACAGCAATGTGTGGGCCATCGACACCGTGGGTGGCACCATCGAGAGCATTTACAACCCGGAAGACGGCCCAGTGGGCTCGCCCGTGGACAACAGCGAACCCCCCATGATTGGCGTGGACAACATTTGCGTGACGCTGGACGGCGAAATGGTTGTGGTGGAAGACGGTGGCGACATGCGCGCCATGGTGTTGCTGCCTGACCGCAGCACCATCCCCTTGGTGCGCCTGCCCGGCGACCCCAGTGGCACCGAGGTGACAGGCCCTGCATTTTCACCCGATGGGCGCAGGCTTTACATTGCCAACCAGCGCGCCCTGCCCGATGGCACCACCACCAATTTTGGTTTGGGCGGCACCATTTACGAAATCACCATGCCCTTCTCGGTGCGTGTGGATCCACCTTTGGCGCGGCGTTTGTAATCATCGCCCCGACCAGTGGCTGGCTCAAACGTCAGCCCTGGTTCATCAATGGGGTCTTCCAGCAAAACCTGGCTGTCGTGGTAATAGTCCTGTTTGTTGTGCCAGGGGTGTTCTGCACCCTGGCGCGGCAACTGGTCGGCCACGCGCTTCAGGTAATTCGAGTTCAATCCACCCAACACGGTCAGGCCGTCGACTTGTGGCACTGAGCCCGCATGCGCCACCACGGTTCCATGGCCATGCTTGTCCATGTGCTGCAACAAACGGCAGGCAAAGCCGCTGGCCAAATCGCTCTTCAAGGTCCACGAGGCGTGGGTGTAGCCCAGCACCACGATGGCGTTGGGCACGTCTTGCAACATCACGCTTTTGTAGAACATTTTTTCACTGAGGTTCACAGGCACACCGTCCAGGCTCATCTGCATGCCGCCCACCATTTGCACATTCAGGCCGGTTGCAGTCACCACCAAATCGGCTTTCAGCACCTCACCCGATTTCAAAGCGATGCCTTCGGGCACAAACCGGTCGATGGTGTCGGTGGCCACGCTGGCCTTGCCACTGCGCAAGGCTTTGAAAAAATCACCATCGGGCACCAGACACAGGCGCTGGTCCCAGGGCATGTAGTTGGGCGTGAAGTGTTTGATGTCCACGCTGCTGCCCTTCAACTGGCGACGCACCATGCCAATCAGGAAGCGGCGAACCACCGCAGGCTTGCTTTTGCTGATTTTGAACATGAAGTGCGCCAAACCAATGGTGCGCGCGCGGTTCAACTTGTATGCCAACTTGGCTGGCAAAGTTTTTTGCAGCACGCGCGTCACCGCATCCACCGAAGGCAGAGAGAATATATAACTGGGTGAACGTTGCAGCATGGTGATGTGTTCCACCTTGGGCGCCATGCTTGGAATGAGTGTCACCGCCGTGGCCCCACTGCCAATCACCACCACCCGTTTGCCGGTGTAATCCAGCTCTTCTGGCCAATGCTGCGGGTGAACAATCTGGCCTTTGAACTGCGCTTCACCTTCAAACTGCGGGCGGTAACCCTGGTCGTAGTTGTAATAGCCCGCACAGCACATCAGGAACCGGGCGTGGTATTCCTCCGCAACGCCGGTGGCCTCATTCACGGCTTTCACTTCCCACCGCTGGGTCTGGCTGTTCCAGTTGGCAGCCCCCACCTTGCGCTGAAACAAAATGTGATCAAACACCTTGTTCTCCAACGCGGCTTCGTGCACGTACTGGCGGATGTCTGCCCCCTGCGAAAAAAAGTGGGCGTTGCGCCAGGGCTTGAACTTGAAACCGAAAGAAAACATGTCCGAATCGGAGCGAATCCCCGGGTAGCGAAACAAATCCCAAGTGCCACCAATGTTGGTGCGCCGTTCAAGGATGGTGAAGCTGCGGGTGGGCAAGGCCTTGCGCAAATGGCAAGCCGCGCTGATGCCAGACAGGCCTGCACCAATGATCAGAATGTCCTCTTCTACAACGTGCATCGCTGGAGTCTCCAAGTTTTTTATGGCTATTCAATCCAGCAAATTGTGCGTGCATCGGCCCGCAACCGGAAAGGTCTGCCGGTGCATTTGTCCGGAATAATCAATCGCATCCACAACACACTGCCCGACACCCAGTGTGGGCGGTGATATAAATTCATTACACAAAAGCACACACGGAGACTCCAGATGCCTTCCATTCAAGCCAGTGTTGTTAATCAAATTTCCAAATTGGCGCTTCGCAATTACAAAGGCGAGGCACCGGGTTTTGTGAAACGCTTCCGCTTGGTCACCGGCATCTCCAATCTGGTGGGGCCAGTGCCCTCGGGTGTCAAGCGCATGAAAGGCCAGTTGGGTGGCGTCAAGGGCGAGTGGCTGATTCCACAAAATGCCCAAGGATCCCTGCTGTACATCCATGGCGGCGCTTTTGTGGCCGGTGGTCCCCCCATGTATCGGCCATTCTGCGGTGCCATTGCCAAAGCACTCAAACTGCGGGTGTTTTCTGTGGACTACCGCATGGCGCCCGAGCATCCGTTCCCAACCCCCTACGACGATTGCATGGCCGCATTTGATGCACTGGTCAAAGACACGCCCACAGGCCAGCCCATTTTGGTTGCGGGTGACTCGGCAGGCGGCAACCTCAGCATGTGTGTGGTGCAACACGCCGCCAAAAAGAAGCTGCCCTTGCATGGCGCACTGCTCATTTCCCCAGCCACTGACATGCGCCGGCTTTCACCCACCATTGAGGGCAACGCAAAAAGTGACAGCATGTTGTCGCCGCTCATCTTGAAGCTGGCTGCAGAAACTTACTTGAATGGCCACGACCCCGCCGACCCCAAGGCTTCTCCCTTGTTGGGCGAAGTCAAAAACCTGCCGCCCATTTTGATCACCGCCAGCGATGACGAGTGCCTGCTGGGCGATGGAGCCCAATTGCATGAAAAGATCCAGGCGGCTGGTGGTGCTTCTGAATTGCTCACTCGCCCGGGGATGCCGCACATTTGGCCAGTGATGACCACCATGCTGCCCGAGGCCAAAGAGGACCTGGTGAAAATTCTGAATTTTTTCAGGGCTGCCATGGCCGCCGCTTGATGGGTGGACTTCAGTAAACGCAGCGAAATCCAATGTGCGCGGTGCTGGTGTTCGGCGCTGCGCCAATGCGTGCAGCAGGCCTGTAGCGCAAACAATACTCCGCCGCGCACAGGTAAGAGCCACCCTTGAGGGTCCACAGGGTGTTGGCATCTTGTGTGGGTGAGCAGGCGCAACACGCCCCGCCGCTGCGCTGGTATGGCGACACGGTCCACTCCCACACATTGCCAATCATGTCGTACAGGCCATGGTCGTTGGCTGGGTGCTTCTGCACAGGCACTGGCGCGGGCTGCGCCATGTCGCTGTGGTACCAGGGGAAGCTGCCACGCCACACATGGGCCATGCGTTGGCCGTTGGGCGCAAACTCATCGCCCCATGCGTAAGCGCAGCCGTGCAAGCCACCGCGTGCCGCGTATTCCCATTCCTCTTCGGTGGGCAGGCGCCCACCCGCCCAAGCGGCATACGCTTTGGCATCTTGCAGGCTCACATGCGTCACGGGGCATTGTTCATCCAGGGCGAGCTGTGGCGCATGCCAACTGGCCCCAGCCACTGGCTTCCACCATTGCGTGGGGTCGCCCAAATTCACCGGGCCTTCGGTTTTTACAAACACATGGCTGCTGCCCTGCTGCTCGGCTGTGGTCACATGCCCCGTCGCTTTCACAAACGCGGCAAACTGCGCACGTGTCACGGGGTGCACATCCATGGCAAAAGGAGCAAGCACAGCCATGCGCGCAGGCCGCTCCTCTGGGTAATGATTGTTGGAGCCAATCTGGCACTGGCCACCAGGCAGTTGTATCCGCATGCTAAATGTTGAGCACCATTTGATTGAGGAAGCGCAACATTTCTACCGGGCTGGGCTGGCTGGTGTCAATGTCGATGTCCACCCGGCCCAACACGCCCTGGAAAGGAAAATGCCCTGAGTACCGGGTAGACACCTGGTTGCCCAGATCACTGCCCAAGGTGAAACCATCATACGAGGTGGAGAACAACACCCGCTTGAAGGTGTGCTGCCCCACCAGCACATCGTTCACATACAAACGCCCCTCGCCATCAAAAGGGCGGGCGGTCATGGTTTGCTCATAGCGCACAGCCAGCTTGCCCGCAGGCAACACACCTTTGCCTTTGAAATGCTCCACATACGGCACCAGGCTTTGCTCGTAATGCAGCTCGCCATTTTGGATGTACAACACCCAGCCTGCGTACTTGGCCCCTTGCGCCAGCAGCACGCCATCTTCTGTGCCCGTGGGTCGCTCGATGTTCACCGTGATCACATGGCTCAAGCCACACACAATGGGCGCAATGTCGCGTGCCAAACGCTCCACTGGCGGGTGGAAGGTCCACTTGGCCCGCAAGGCGTTTTGCTGGCGGTCTTGCACCATCTTGATCACCAGGTTGCGGTCGTCCAGCGGCAGCACATTGTATTGCTGCGC
>DASUDK010000170.1:0-31424 GCA_036275655.1 Limnobacter sp.
ACAACACACCAGGACAACTTTGAGCAACGCGGGCTTGGCGGCTCACCAACCACACATTACAGGTTAGAACATCACCATGTTTGGGTTTCTACGAAGCTATTTATCCAATGATTTGGCCATCGATTTGGGCACGGCCAACACACTGATTTACGCCCGCACCAAAGGGATTGTGCTCGATGAGCCTTCTGTGGTGGCCATCCGCCAGGAAGGCGGCCCCAACGGGAAGAAAACCATCACGGCGGTGGGCCTGGAAGCCAAGCAGATGCTTGGCAAGGTGCCTGGCAACATTGAGGCCATTCGCCCCATGAAAGACGGCGTGATTGCCGATTTCACCGTGACAGAGCAAATGCTCAAGCAGTTCATCAAGATGGTTCACGAAAGCCGTCTGTTTTCGCCCAGCCCACGCATCATCATTTGCGTGCCTTGTGGCTCCACACAGGTGGAGCGCCGCGCCATTCGCGAAAGTGCACTGGGTGCAGGCGCTTCCCAGGTGTACCTGATTGAAGAGCCCATGGCCGCTGCAATTGGCGCAGGCTTGCCGGTTTCTGAAGCTTCTGGCTCCATGGTGGTGGACATTGGCGGAGGCACGACCGAGGTGGGCATCATCTCCCTGGGTGGCATGGTGTACGCTGGCAGCGTGCGAGTGGGCGGCGATAAATTCGACGAAGCCATCATCAGCTACATTCGCCGCAATTACGGCATGATGATTGGTGAACCCACCGCCGAGGCCATCAAAAAGCAAATCGGCTCGGCCTTCCCCGGCTCGGAAGTGAAAGACATGGAAGTGACAGGCCGCAATTTGTCGGAAGGTATTCCACGCCGCTTCACCATTTCTTCCAACGAAATTCTGGAAGCGCTCACCGAGCCGCTGAATGCGATTGTTTCAGCCGTGAAATCTGCGCTGGAGCAAACCCCACCTGAACTGGGTGCCGACATTGCCGAGCGCGGCATGATGTTGACGGGTGGCGGCGCGCTGCTGCGCGACTTGGACCGCCTGCTGATGGAAGAAACTGGTTTGCCCGTGCATGTGGCCGAAGACCCGCTGACCTGCGTGGTGCGCGGTTGCGGCTTGGCCTTGGAGCGCATGGACAAGCTGGGCACGATTTTCACCAGCGAGTAAACACACGCCCCTTCGGGGGCAATGCATGGAACACCGAGGCGGCCCGATACATCCTGTGATGCGGGCCAAATCTTTTTTGAAAGCCTATGGAGTACACCCCGCCACCACTGTTCAAACAAGGCCCGTCGGCGCGCGTCCGGCTGTTCTTTTTTGTGGCCTTGTCGGTGGCACTGCTGTTTGTCGACGCGCGCTATGGGGCCATGGAGGTGGTGCGGCAAGTGGTTGGCACAGCGCTCTACCCACTGCAACGCATTTCAAACTTCCCAGTCGAGTTGGGGGCCAAAACCTCCGAATACCTCACCACGCTGGACTCACTCAAACAACAAAACGACGACCTCACCAAGGCACAACTGGCCGACAAACAACGGCTCCACGAACTGCAAACCCTCAAGGCCGAGAATGAAAAGCTGCGCAAACTGCTGAACGTGGGCTCCACCTTGCAGGTGAAGCGCTCCATCTTGAGCGAGATCGTGAGCGATGCACGCGACCCATTCTCGCGAAAAATCATCATTGGCAAAGGTCTGATCCAAGGGGTGAAAGAAGGCATGCCGGTGATTGATGAACTTGGTCTGCTGGGCCAAGTCACTCGCGCATTCCCCAGCCGGGCTGAGGTCTCTCTCATCACCGACAAAGAACAGATCATCCCGGTGGAGAGCCTGCGCAACGGCTTGCGCAGTGTGGCCTACGGCGGCCTGGATGGCGGGCTGATTGAATTGCGATTCATGGCGGCCAATGCCGACATTGAAGAAAACGATTTGTTGGTCACCTCGGGTTTGGATGGGGTGTATCCCCGGGGCATCCCGGTGGCCAGGGTGATCCGCGTCGAACGAAACTCCCGATATGCATTTGCCAGTATTTTTTGTGAGCCAATCGCCGGTGTTGAGAGGCATCGGTTTGTGCTGGTGCTGGACACATTCCGCGAAGACCTCACCCCAACCGAACCTGGCAGCACGACAGCACCCGCGCCAAACACACCGGCCACTGGCCCAAACCCCACACCGGGAGGCGCGCGTGGCAATTAATCCGATTGGCGCATCCGAGATTCTTCGCCCTGCCAGCCCCTGGTTCATGGCGATTTCTTTGTTTGCTGCACTGCTGCTGAAGTTCATACCCGTGGACCGCAGCTGGATCACGCCGGACTTTCTTGCGTTGGTGCTGGTGTTTTGGAACATCCGCCAACCCCGCCGCATTGGCATTGGTGCGGCCTGGTGTTTTGGCGCTGCGGTGGATGTGCACTCGGCCAGCGTGTTTGGTGAACACGCCCTGGCGTACACCCTGCTCTCTTATTTTGCAATCACCATCCATCGTCGGGTGCTGTGGTTTTCGCCGCTGATGCAAGCGGCCCACATCTTCCCCTTGCTGCTGGCTGCGCAGGCCATCACGGTCACCATCCGGGTGATGTTTGGTGGCGATTTTCCAGGACCACTGATTTTCTTTGAGAGCGCACTCACCGCCGCACTCTGGCCACTGGCACAGTTCCTGTTGCTGGCGCCCCAAAAACTGCCTGAAAACCGCGACGACGACCGCCCGATATGACCGAGTTCAACCACCCAGAACAATCGCTCAAACAGTTCCGGTTCCGGCTGTTGTTGGCAGGCTTGTTCGTGGTTTTTCTGTTCATGATCCTGGTGGCTCGGCTGTTGTGGCTGCAAGTGATCAGTTACGACAAATACCAATCCAAGGCAGAAGACAACCGGATCACCATTGTTCCTCTGGTGCCCAACCGTGGACTCATCATGGACCGCAATGGGGTGGTGCTGGCCAACAACTACTCGGCCTACACATTAGAAATTACGCCATCCAAGATTGAGAACCTGGACAAGTTGATCGACGAGTTGGGCAAAATTGTGGAGATTTCGTCCCTGGACCGCCGGCGTTTTAAAAAGCTGCGCTACGAGTCCAAACGATTTGAGTCCATCCCCATTCGCACCCGGCTGACCGATGAGGAGGTGGCGCGTTTTGCTGTGCAAAGCTTTCGCTTCCCTGGGGTTGAAATTCGCGCACGTCTGTTTAGGCAGTACCCCTACGGATCTTTTGCTGCGCACATGCTGGGCTACATTGGTCGAATCTCCGCCAAGGACCAGGAACGTATCGAAGAACAAGGGGAAGAAACCAACTACCGGGGCACGGTTTACATTGGCAAAGACGGCCTGGAAAAGCGTTATGAATCCCAGCTGCACGGCAAAACCGGATTTGAAGAAGTAGAAACCTCGGCCGGTGGACGCGCTGTGCGAGTGCTGTCGCGCTCGCCCGCTGTGCCGGGTGAAAACCTGATGCTCTCGATTGACATACGCCTGCAGGAGGCGGCTGAAAAAGCCCTGGAGGGCAAGCGCGGCGCGCTGGTGGCAATTGACCCGCGCAACGGCGATGTGTTGGCCATGGTGAGTGCGCCCTCCTTTGATCCCAACCTGTTTGTAGAAGGCATCGACTCCGAGAACTGGAAAGCATTGAATGAGAGCATCGACCGACCGCTCCTGAACCGCCCACTCACAGGCACTTACCCGCCTGGGTCCACCTTCAAACCTTTCATGGCATTGGCAGCGTTGGACAAGGGGTTCCGCACGGCCTCACAAACCCTGCGGGATGCGGGTTATTTTGATTTTGGTGCACGGCGATTCATGGACGACAAAATTGGCGGACATGGCTTGGTGGATATGTACAAATCCATCGCGGAATCCTGCAACACCTATTACTACGTGCTTGGCAGCGAGATGGGCATCGACATCATCTCCGAATTCATGGCGCAGTTTGGGTTTGGCACCCCCACAGGCATCGACCTGGATGGTGAACGCTCTGGCGTGCTGCCCTCTCGGGATTGGAAGGCCAAGGCATTCCGCACAGCGGAGACCCGGCGCTGGTACTCTGGCGAGACCATTTCTGTGGCGATTGGCCAGGGTTACAACAACTACACGCCGTTGCAACTTGCGCATGCCACCGCCGTGCTGGCCAGCGGCGGGATGCGGGCCACACCACGCTTGGTGCGCGCATTTCAAAACCCGGTGACCGGCGAGGTGATTGAAAAGCCGTTGGAAGCGGCCAGCCAACTGGCCCTGAGGCCCGACCATGTGGAATCCGTGAAAAGAGGCATGCACGGCGCTGTGTTGGAGGGCACTGCACGCTTGGTGTTCCAGAATGTGAAGTACCCAGTGGCGGGCAAAACCGGCACGGCGCAGGTGTTTGGCTTAAAACAGGGTGAGCGCTACAAAGACCGGGCCGAGGCGGCTGAGCGGCTGCGCGACCATGGCTGGTTTATTGCCTTTTCGCCCGTGGATCAACCGCGCATTGCGCTGGCCGCCATCGTTGAGAACGCCGGATTTGGCAGCCAATCGGCCGCGCCGGCTGTGAAAAAGGTGTTGGACGAGTATTGGGCGCTGCAAACACAAGACAATCCACCCCTGGTGCTGCCCGAGCCCATGTTGAACACCGAGGGAGCCACGCCATGAATCGCATCCGCACCATGCAAAGAGAACCCATTTGGCCCCGTGTGCGGCCCTATGTGATGGTGTTTGACCCCGTGTTGAGTGCCATCCTGGGAAGCTTGGTGATTTTTGCTCTGATCACGCAGTTCAGTGCTGCTTATGACTTTGAGGGGCGTTTTGCGGACCACTCCCGCAACCTGTTGATCGCCTTTTTGGTGATGTGGGTGACCGCCAACATCAAGCCCCCCACGTTGATGCGCCTGGCTGTGCCGTTGTACGTGATTGGCGTTGTGTTGCTGATTGCCGTGGAGCTGGTGGGAGACATTTCCAAGGGGGCACAACGGTGGCTTAACCTGGGCATTGTGCGCATTCAGCCCTCAGAGATCATGAAAATCGCGATGCCACTCATGTTGGCGTGGTTTTTTCAGCAACGTGAAAACATCTCGAGCTGGCGAGAGTTTGCCGTGGCCACGGTGTTGTTGGCCATTCCGGGCATTTTGATCTTGAAACAACCCGATTTGGGCACCGCACTGCTGGTGCTGGGCTCCGGGTTTTTTGTGATCTTTTTTGCAGGCTTGTCCTGGAAGGTGCTGGCCACCCTGAGCGTGGGCTTTGTGGCCAGCTTGCCGGTGTTTTGGACACTGATGCACGATTATCAACGCCAACGTGTGCTCACCCTGCTTGATCCCACCCAAGACCCCTTGGGCAAGGGGTTTCACATCATCCAGTCCACGGTCGCGGTGGGGTCGGGCGGCTTCACCGGCAAAGGATTTTTGCAGGGCACGCAAACTCACCTGGAGTTTATTCCAGAGCGCACCACCGACTTTATTTTTGCGGTGCTGGCCGAGGAGTTTGGGCTGCTTGGCTGCCTGGTGTTGCTCACGCTTTACACCTGCCTGATTGTGCGGGGTTTGGTGATTGCGGGCAATGCCCCCACCATGTTTTCGCGCCTCATGGCGGCGGCCATGGCTTTGATCTTTTTCACCTACGCCTTTGTGAACATTGGGATGGTGAGCGGCATCCTGCCGGTGGTGGGCGTGCCCCTGCCCATGATGAGTTACGGGGGCACGGCGATGGTGACCTTGGGCATGGGCGCAGGCATTTTGATGAGCATCCAGAACACCAAGAAGCTGATTCAAACCTGATGCGTATCCCTCGCCCTTTGGCAGATTCTGTTTGGGTTAAGCACACGTTGCACCCGGCGTTTGAGCGGTTTGCGCAACGTTGGCGAGACCACACCGCCAGTGAGTCGAGCCAGTTCATGCCACTGGATTTTTTGGGTGGTGCACTGGGTCACGTGGCGATAAATGCCGCGCCCAACATTGAACTGGCGTGCTTGCAGGCAGGGTTTGATTGCACGCGGCAAGGCCATGCCTTGCACATTCGCTGGCTGGGTGCGCCAGCGCAATTGGCAACCGGGCTGAACGTGTTGGCGCGGGCACTCCAAACGATGGGGCTGGCCCAAGGCTGGCGCAACGAGTTGCAAGCTGTGCTCACACAGGCCGACACCCCCCTGGGCGGGCTGGAACGTGGCGCCTTCAAAACCCTGGGCCTGCGCAGCCGTGCTGTGCATGTGCATGTGCAAACACCCACTGGATTGATTTGGGTGGGTGTGCGCGCTGGCACCAAACATGAAAACCCAGGCATGCTGGACAACTTGGCCGCTGGTGGCGTGGCCCACGGCGAGACAGAACAAGCCACTGTGCTGCGGGAATTGCAGGAAGAAGCGGGGCTGACGGAACAGGACCTGGCATGGATTGAACCCATGCGCACGCCTGAGCTGACCGTGTCTCGCCCGCTGTTGCACGGGGGATGGCACCACGAAACGCTGTATTTGTACCGTGCCCAAACCAAGGCGGGCGTGTGCCCCCATAACCAGGACGGGGAAGTGGCAAAATTCCAGTTGATGACCGCCTCTGCATGCACAGCCGCCATCAATCAATGGGCGTTTACGCCAGACGCAGCGCTGTGCACCGCGCTGGCAATCACTGAATCACAGGATTAATTTATGTTGTTGGGTTTGAAAGGGGTGACCTACCGAATTGGCGCCACGGTGTTGCTGGACCAGGTGGACTTTTCGCTGGAAGAACGTGAGCGGGTTGCCTTGGTGGGCCGCAATGGCACTGGCAAAAGCACACTCTTTAGGGTGCTGACTGGGGCAATCACACCGGAGGATGGGCAACTCATCCGCCAGGACGGCATCACTTTGCGCTGCCTGGAGCAGGCCGTTCCCCAAGCGCAAAACCTGTGTATTTTTGATGTGGTGGCCTTGGGCCTGGGCGACTTGGGCCCGGCGGTGAGCAAGGTCGCCCACGCCAATGCACACCCGCCCACCACCGAAGAGGCCATGCGCGCCTTGGACAAGGCACAACAGGCCTTGACTGAGCACCATGGCTGGCATTTGCAAAGCCAGGTGGACCAAATGCTCGGTCGCATGAAACTGGACCCCACTTTGCCATTTGGCAAATTGTCGGGCGGCATGAAGCGCAAAGTGATGTTGGCCAACGCCATGGTGAGCAATCCGGATGTGCTGCTGCTGGATGAACCGACCAACCACTTGGACATCCCCAGCATTGAACTGTTGGAGGACCAAATCCGTCAATTCAATGGGGCTGTGATTTTTGTGAGCCACGACCGCGCCTTTATGCGCAAACTGGCCACCCGGGTCTGCGACTTGGACCGGGGCATGCTAAAGAGCTGGTCGGGCGGTTATGCGGGCTACCTCAAAGGCAAGGCCGAATTCTTGGCGGCAGAAGAAAAAGCCCAAGCGCTGTTTGACAAAAAACTGGCCGAAGAAGAAGTGTGGATTCGCCGAGGCATTGAGGCCCGCCGAACCCGCAACGAGGGGCGTGTGCGCGCCTTGAAAGAAATGCGCACGCAGTTTGCAGAGCGCCGCAATGTGGTGGGCACCGCCAAAGTGCAGGTACAAGAGGCGGAGCGCAGTGGCAAAGTGGTGGCCGAGATCACCGATGTGAGCCTGGCGCTTGAAGGTTTCCCGATTTTGCGCCAGTTCAGCAATGTGATTGTGCGTGGTGAAAAAATTGGCCTGCTCGGCCCCAACGGTGTGGGCAAAACCACGGCGCTGCGCGTGTTGCTGGGCCAATTGCAAGCAGACAGTGGCCACATCAAGCTGGGCACCAAGCTGGAGATTGCCTATTTTGATCAGTTGCGCAGCCAGTTCAATGAAGACGACACAGCCGTGGACATCATTGGGGCAGGCAAGGAATTCATTTCCATCGATGGTCAACCCCGCCATGTGATTGGCTACCTGCAAGATTTTTTGTTCACGCCCGACCGGGCGCGCCAACCAGTGCGAAGCCTGTCTGGTGGCGAACGCGCCCGGCTCATTCTGGCCCAACTTTTTGCCACCCCATCCAATGTGATGGTGCTGGACGAGCCCACCAACGACTTGGACATTGAAACCCTGGAGCTGCTTGAGGAAAAGTTGATGGGCTACCAAGGCACCTTGATTTTGGTGAGCCACGACCGGGAATTTGTGGATCAGATTGTGACCCGTTGCCTGGTGTTTGAGGGCGATGGCGTCGTGGGCGATTACGTGGGTGGGTATGAAGACTGGCTGCGTCAGCGGGTGAGCGACCCGTGGGCTGACAAACCCAAAGTGGCCGAGCCCCGCACAAGTCATCCCACACAAGCCAAAACCGACAACGCACCAAGCAGCGCCAACAGCGCCGCTACCAGCAGCAAGCGCAAGCTGAGCTACAAAGAACAGCGCGAACTGGAAGCCTTGCCACAACGCATTGAAACACTGGAGGCGGAGCAAGCCGATTTGCTGGCAAAAATTGGCGACCCCGCTTTTTACCAGAAAGACGCTGCCAGCGTTACAGCCACTCAACAACGCATGGCCGAGGTGGAGGCCGCGTTGGAAGAGGCCTACCAGCGGTGGAGCGAACTGGACAGCTAACGCGACGCTGGCTTGTTGAGGCGGTGAGGCTGACCGGCCTCATCCATGCTCAGGCCCAGGCTGTGCCACACCTCGTCTGCCTCGGTGTAGGCTTTGGCCAATTGCAGACGCATGCCATACAGCGCCCGGGATTCTGGCAAAGAGCCAGGCAAATCGGGGATGCGGGCGGCCAGCAAGCTGCGGGCGGTTTCTTCGCTGGCGATGCTGAACGATCCTGAGGCCACCCGACCACCGGTGAGCTTGCGCACCTCCCAGGTGAATTGCTGCCCCCACTGAAAGTCGGCGGCGGGCGGCAGGGTCAACCAATGGTCTTCCAGCGGCTCCACCCAAAAGCGCTTGCCACGCCCGTCGAACAGCATCAAGTTGCCCTCGCGAGGCAATTTGCCTTCGAATCGAAACTCTGGGTTGCGTGTCAAAAGCATTGCGCCCTCTCGGGGTGCAAGGGCGTGCAGTGTGGCGGACTCTTCCACAGGTTTGTCCGCCGTCTCGGCCTGGGGGCGTTTGCGGGGGTAATACACGAGCCATTGCTCAATCAGGTCCTGGTCGGCCTGATCCAGGGGGAACACCTTCACCGCAGGGCCCTTCAAGACACGCACCGTGTCTGCAATCACACGCAATTTGGCCGGCCCCCAGTACACCCTGCGGTTGCCGGTGTTGAGCACCACCACCGAAAAACGCTGCCCCTTGGGCACTTGCACCTCATGGCCTTGTGACAAACGCTGGGTGGGCAGCGCGGAATAACGTTGGCCTTTGTGATTGGTCACCACCACCTTGTTGCCCGCTGCCAGCACAAACACCACGGGCGGTTGGGAGGCTGCCGCCTGCACAGCCAGCGGCGCGCACAGGGCCACGCACAGGCCAAGAATTCGAGTGAGGTGTTTGATCAATACCATCCAACCAGGGACAAACCAAGCCCCAAATAATCCGATTTGTAATTGTAATCAATGAGGCTCTCGCCGTAGCCGGTGAAGTACTGCAAATGCCCGCGCAAGTTGCTTGTGAGCGGGAATGCCCAGTCAAACTGCACGGCTCCCCGGGATTCATCGCCCCCACGGAAGTTGTGCCGGGTGAGCAAGGACAACTCATGCCCATTGACTTTGTGCACCAGGAGCCAGTCACCGCGCCCCATGTAGTCGCTGATGTCGGGGTTGTCGTCTTCTGCTGGGTCTTCGCTGATGCGCACCCAGGGGCGGAACTGGAACATGGTGTTGTCGCGCTCAAAACCGACCATGCCAATCAAGCGGTTCCAGGAACGAGAAAGCGGCAGGGCTCGGCCATTGGACTGGTGGTTGAGGCTCAGCCCCAATAAGCGCGGCTCCCAACCTGTGGCTTCTTTGAAGTCACTCCAGCTTGAGCGCCAGGTGAAGATGAGCTCGGGCTCGTAGTTGGTCTCGCGAAATGGTCGGGAGAGGTCTTTGTTGAGCACCTGCCAGCGACTGGATTGGGTGTAGCCAAACCAAAGGTCCCCGTTGTCGCCAAACATGTTCTCCATCACCTTGGTTTTGAGGCTGAGCTGGAATTTGAGCTCATTGCTGTCCAAGTTCTCGGGCGTGGTGACGGTGTTGGCCGGGTTGGGGCTGCTGGGGCGGGTGTTGGGGGAGCTGTTGTGGTAGACCGGCAGCAGGTACACCGGTTGGTATGGGCGTATGCTGAAGGTGCCCCGTTTGGCGCTGGGCGCAAGTTCCCAGCGCTGGTCCAACCAAGACAAGGTGGTGTCCTCTGGCTTTTTGTAAAGCAACAAACCACCATCCAGTGGCGCTGCCGCGGCCGGTGCAGCGCCATCTTTCACCACCAGGCTTCTGCCTGTGGCATCATCAAAACAACGCAGGCGCAATTGCTGGTCTTCGATGAAGATGCATGCACGCAGGGCCTCTTCATCCAAAGTTTTGTATTGAATGCCGCCGCTTTGGGCCAAGGCCTGGCCGGTGGCCAAACACAGGGCCAACAGAATGGATTTGTTCATGGTGCTTGCTGCTCAGGTCATGAGGTCGCTAGAGTCTCTCACATTTGGTTACAATTCTTAAATGGTTTCATTCCGCTTCAAAAAATCCGCCGCCAAAGACGCCCCAGCCGCTGGCCAAGGGCGTGAGTACACCATCGACGAGCTCGCACGCACAGCCAACACCACGGTGCGCAACGTTCGCGCTTACCAAGACCGTGGCTTGTTGGCCCCGCCTGAAAAACGCGGACGGGTTGGCTTTTACAACGAAGACCATCTGTCGCGACTCAAGCTGATTGGCCAAATGTTGGGCCGGGGCTACACCTTGGGCAACATCCAGGAAATGCTGGACGCCATCGACAAAGGCTACGACCTGCGTCAATTGCTGGGCTTAACGCACGCCATCACCAGCCCGTGGACGGACGAAACACCCAAAAACTTCAATCCGGTGCATTTGGCCAGCATGTTTGGCACCAACCTGAGCCGCGGTGCCTTGGCCAAAACCATTGAACTCGGTTTGCTGGAGCCCGATGGACTGAAGTACCGCGCGCCAAGCCCGAAGATTTTGCATGCGGGCTCCGAGATGGCCCGCGCTGGCATTCCGTTGATCGACTTGTTGGAATTGATCGCTTCCTTGCGCAGCCACCTGGAGAGTTTTTGCGATCAAGCGGTTTCGCTGTTTGTGAAGGAGCTGGACCAATACGGCGACAAGCTGCCCCCCAAAGATGAATTGCCACGCCTGGCCCAACTGATCTGGAAAATTCGCCCTTTGGCCATGACGGCCATTGAATCCGAGGTCTCGCGCGCTTTGCAAAAATCTGCAAGCAAGTTTGTCGACGATCGGATTGTGGGCTTGCTCGACAAAATGGCCGAGGCCATGCCCGGGGATCTGGGGATTGCGCCCAGCGCAGAGACCGCCACGCCTCCTTCGGACGAAACGCCCAAAGAATGAGGCACGGCGTTAAGCGATCAGCAACACCAAGCGGTTTTGATGGCTGGGGTCTTCTGCACGGGCTGGCGTGTAAACAAATCGGCTAGACACCATTCGCATGAAGGTCAAGCCCATGCCCCCTTCGGGCAGCTCGCTGAGCTGCACGTCATGATCAAACATGTGTGCATTTTTTAAATTGCCCAGCACTTCAAGCGGAATGGGTGAGCCTTGGTCTTCCAACACGACCGCCACGGCCTCTTCAAAGGCATGCACATACAAACGTGCTGGCGCTGGGCGGACATGCTTAAACCCGTGAACCATCACATTGGTGAGCGCCTCTGACACAGCCAAATCAATGTTGTAACAAAGCTCTTCGCCAAACCCAAGGTCTTCTACAAAGCGCCGAACTGCTCGGCTAAGCACACCAATGTTGACCGTGTCACACACGGCCTCGAAGGCGAGGTGGTCACGCCAAGCCCCCAAGGTCAGGGGGGTGGTGTGCTTCACCAAAGAATCCTGCAAGGACTGGCCGTGTTGCTGCAAGATTTCAGCTTGTGCATGCACCTCTGCTTCGGGGAGTTTGATGGGGCTCACATCAAAACATTCGCGCCACTGCATGGCCAGCAAGGCAAGGTCTTCTTGCATATTGCCTGCCATGCCAACCGGTGCGAGCAGCTGTGCAAATTCTTTGTTCAACAGGTTGCCATGGCGCGTTTTGAGCAAAATGCGTTCATCCCAATCGGAGATGCCCTTCACGGCCATGGCGCGAGCGCTGCCAGTGGGGTAAAGGTAAACGCGGCTGCCAGGCTGAATCACGCCTTGATACAGCACATGACGCGCCTCAGACTCCTGCTCGGCTGGGGTTTGTGCGGGCAGCTCTTTTAAATAAGGCGCCTGCCCGGGCTGTGCCAGCACCAAAGACCACTGCCCAATGCCGGCAACCAGCAAGGTGCCCTGATCCAGGTTGATCAAACCATACAACATGTCAAATGCACGGGGCCCGCTGCGCAAGGACTGTGAAGCCTCCGACAGTTGCGCCATGACTTGGTCTGGGCTGGCCAGGTAGCGGCGCACCTTGGCGCTGCTCGGATCCACTGGGAACAACACCCGAGTGGCCCTGGCCATTGAGAACCAACGCGCCAAAGCCATGGTCTGGAGGGCGGTGGCGGTGTCTTCGCCAGGCATGGCAATCATGAAAAAACCGTGCTCGTTGGGCTGAGTCTCCAGAACACCCATCTGCAAGCCGCACACATACCCCTTGGGCTGGTACAGGGTTTGTAAACCAACAGGCCAAGGGTCTGGTTTGCTCTTGGGCAGGAGGGCCCGCTGTATTCTGGACACCTCGCGCATGTCGCGTTGCAGGGCCTCGTAGAGCTGCGAAAGCTCTGCATGGCGACGCTCCAGCCCCATGTGCAGGTCGGCGATTCGCTCGGCGGTTTTCAGGCGCACTTTCAGTTCGCTGGGGTTGACCGGTTTGGTCAAAAAATCATCGGCCCCAACCTTCAAACTGTGCAAGAGGTCTTCGCGGCTCGCGTACCCCGTGATCATGATGATGTAGGTGTAGGCGTTTTGTTTTTGACTGCGCACCTGCTCGCACAGTTCGATGCCACTCATGCCTGGCATGTCCCAGTCGGTCAGCACAAAATCGGGCTGCACCTGCTCAATCAGCGCCAAGGCCTCGTGACCGTTGCGGGCGGCGTGCACGGTGTAACCCCAGCTGTTGAGCATGGCCTCAAAAATCCGCAGAAAACTGCGAGAGTCATCCACAATCACGATGGACTTGGCAGCCACGGGGGCTGGCCTAAGGGATTGCTGCACTTCCTGCAAGCGGAACACCAAGTCGGGCACTTGGCGGTCCGGGTCGGCATCTGGCTGTTGATCCAACACACCAGGGCGTGGGGCCAACATCAGGATGGACACGTCGTCTTCGAACCCCTTTTGCTGCACCGCCAATCCACCCCACCGTTGCACCTCCGTCTGGATGCGCTCGGGCAAATCCACCCAACGAGACATGGTCGCTTGCCGCCCGACAAATTTAAGCAGCCGCTCTTCACCAAAGATTTCGCCCTCGGTGTTCATGACTTCGGTCACGCCATCGGAGTAAAGCACCAAGGCATCCTCGGGGCCGAGCGTGAGTTCAATGTCTTCAAAATCGTCCACATCAAACAAACCAACCGGGTACCCCCCCTCACCCAACACGCGCACGTCGGATTGGCCGGTGAGCAACAGAGGCGATGGATGCCCTGCCTGGCACAAACAGACATGGCCGGTGTTGCTGTTGAATACGCCGTAGATCATCGTGAAATACGACAGGTCCGATTCGGTTTGCTGGAAAATCTGGTTAAGTCGGCCAACCACCCGACTGGGCTTGGCGACGACCCGCGCATCGCGCCCCGCCACGGGCTCAAACACAATGCTGGAGTTGGAACGGTCAGCAAACATTTGAACCAACTGCATGGATTTGACCGCTGCGGGGATGCCGTGACCCGACACATCCAACAAATAAAAGCCATACACGCCGGGCAACAGTTCAAACACCTGCAGGTGATCGCCCGACACATATTTGGACGGCACAGACAGCCATTGATAATTGAGGGCGCGAAGCGGGCTCACCGGCTCAGGTAAAAAGCTGCGCTGTAGACTGGACACGGCGCGCAAATCCTGTGCGATCACATCGTGGGCATGGGCCAACTCTTCTGTTTTGCGGGCCATCCTGGCCTGCAATTCAATTCGCCGCACGGCGGATTCCAGGCGCGCTTCCAGCTCATTGCTGTCGACAGGTTTGCTGAGCACATCGTCTGCGCCGGCGTTGAGCGCTTCAATCAAAAACGACTCGTCGTTTTGCGCCGACATCAAGATGAGATAGGTGTAGTGCCCCAGATTGAGCTTGCGCAGTGCCACGCAAAGCTCAGTGCCTTGCATCAAGGGCATCTGCCAGTCGGCCAACACCAATTGAATTTTGTCGCGAACAATTAGCTCAATGGCCTCGGGGCCACTGGCCGCCACCTCCACCGGATACCCCCACTTGGCCACCATGTGGACCAGCATGGTGCGCTCCACCGGGGAGTCGTCGACCACCAGGATTTGGGGCAGTGCAGGGCGCGGGTTGTTCGATGTCACAACGAATCAGGCCTGCTCAAGCGAGGCCAGGGCGGCATTCAAGTCATCCACCAGCACAAACTGCCTGTCCATGCGAGAAAGCTCAAACATCATGCGCACCGGTTTGTTCATGCCCACCACGATCAACTTGCCTTGATTGGCGGTGATGCTTTTGAGCAAGGCGACCAATGCGCCCAAACCGCCCGAGTCGACCAATTTGACGTTTGAGATGTCAAGCGCGAACTTTTTTTTGCTTTCCAGGTGGGAGACCACGGCGTTGCGAATCAGTGTCCCCACCGCACTGTCCAGCCGCACGGCGTTGACCCGCAGCACCTGCACGCTCCCAATGTCTTCCGTTGCAACCATCTTCAAGCCCTAATATTGTTAATTTTCTTTTCAAGTCGTACGCGGTTTGCGACACTTGTTGCACAAACATTGAATTTTAAGCGTGCAATTGAAGTATTCACGAATTCGTAGGATAACGTGATGGGTGCACGGTAGTAAATTTCAAATAAAGAAAAAAGTTCACTTAATTAGCTTTTTGACCCATGCCATTGAAACTCACCATGACCCCTGCCCTTGCAATTTCCCTGATCGCCGCCGCATTGTGCCTCCCCGGGATGCCTGCACAGGCCCAAACGCCAAGCGCCCAGCCCAGCGGTGAAATAATTGGCGACATGGTCACGGGCGATGGGCCAGTGAACACGCCAGCCCCCGAGAAAACGCGGACTTTGACGTTTGCCACCATGGGCCAGCCCAATGGTGTGAAGCTCACCGGTGTAGCGCGTTTTGTGGACCTCAACTCGGGTATTCGGCTGGATGAATTGGTGACCAAGGCCAATTTGCAAATCAAGATGCTTTACCCAGCAGGCATGCGCCACGACCAATCTTTCTTGCGGGTGTATGTGAACAACCAGTTGTCAACCATCCACCAACTCAGTGAAGCCAGAGCTGGCGCGACCCACACGGTGAACCTGGCACTGGATCCTTTGCTTTTTTCGGACTTTGCCACGGTGCGGATTGAGTACGATGGCACTTACGATGCCCAGTGCGTGGCGCCCCAAAATCCAACGCTGCGGGTCGACATTCGGCCAGAGAGCACCCTCACGATTGTCTCCACACCGCTGAACCTGGTCAATGACCTGGCGCTGCTCCCGGCCCCATTCTTTGACCCGCGCGACAACAGCAAATTGCGCATGCCTCTGGTGTTGCCAGCCAAGCCAACGCAAACCAATGTCCGGGCCGCGGGCGTGCTGGCCTCTTGGCTGGGCGCCCAGGCCTTTTACCGCCAGGCTGAATTTGATGTGATGGCGCAACCTGCAGAAAACCGCCACAGCATTGTGCTCTCCACCGGGGACCTGCTGCCCGCTGGCATGCGCAAAGAAGACATTGAAGGCCCCATGCTGGTGATTGACAGCGCGGTTGAAAAGCCATGGATCAAACAGCTGTATGTGCTGGGTCGCTCTGATGAAGAGTTGATGCAGGCGGTGTACGGCCTGGTGATTGAAGGCCAAGTGCTGAGCGGGCAAAAAGCACTGGTGAAATCGGTGAACCTCGGGGCAGCGCGCAAACCTTATGACGCGCCACGTTACGTGCCCACCGATCGCCCGGTGCGGTTTGCAGAATTGATTGACTTTCCAGGCCAGCTGGAAGTGAGTTCCGACAAACCGCGAACCAGTGTCAGCCTGCGGCTGCCGCCAGACCTGTTCAGCTGGGCTGGGCGCAACATCCCGATGGACCTGAAATACCGCTACACGGCACCCTCTCGATGGAACGACTCGCTGTTGAACATTGAAATCAACAACGCATTGATCCAATCCTTCCGGCTCGCCCCACGGGCGGAACAAAGCCAGAACAAGTTGGGGATCAACTTGCTCGGACAAGCGGAGCTGAACAGCGAGGAGGCACTTCAGATCCCGGCATTCCGGGTGGGCGGCACCAATGAACTGGCGTTTGGATTTGCATTCATGCCCGAGGGGGAGCGCAACTGCTCCGGGGTGGGGCAACCTGCTCGCGGGGCCATTGACCCAGAGTCCACGCTGGATTTCTCGGACTTGCCGCATTACACGCAAATGCCCAACCTGGCCGCGTTCGCCAACGGCGGCTACCCCTTCAGCATCATGGCCGACATGTCGGACACCGCCGTGGTGTTGCCTGCGCAACCCACGCCACTTGAAATACGCGCGTTTCTGAATGTGATGGGACTGTTTGGCCAATGGACCGGGCTGCCAGCCAACCGCATCACGCTGCTGATGAGCGACAACCCCACCGAGATTGGTGGCAAAAACTGGCTCGCCCTGGGCACGAGTGATCGCTTGGCCTGGCTGAACAAAAGCAATATGAACCTGCCCATGGTGTTGAACGAAACCGAGCGGAGCATGGGGATGCCACCGGCGGTGCAGTGGCTCAAGGGCTTGTGGCAAACCGAGCAAGAGACTGGGCCAGGGGACTTGGCACGCGCTTTGATCCAAACCGCAGGGTCTCTGGGCGCCATCTTGGGGTTTGAGTCCCATTTGCAAAAACAAAAAGCCGGCATTGTGATCACCGGCACCGACCAAGACAGCTTTGAGCGCGCTGTTGCGGCCATGTCCAGCTACAGCGATGTGGCCAAAATTCGTGGCAGTGTGAGCCTGATTCGAGGCGACGACATTCAGAGTTACAACCTGGGTGAAACCTACATCAGCGGGTCGCTGCCCTGGTGGTTGAAGTTGAGAATCGTGTTTTCGCAATACCCTGCGCTGATTGCTGTGAGCGGAGCTTTGGCGGGCGTGTTGTTGGCCATTCTGGCCTACGGCTGGTTATCGGGGCGTGCCTCGCGCAGAACACGGGGGCAGTGAATGGCTTGGGGTAGCCAGTTCAGGGCCTTGACCTTGAGCCTGTTGATGGTCATGGGGGTCAGTGCCTGCAGCAACGCCTCAGCCAAGGAGTGGCCAGGATGGCAGGGTTTCAAGGCGGCGTATTTGAGCGACGATGGGCGGGTGGTGGACCACAGCGAGGCAGACCTGCGCACCGTGTCTGAGGGGCAGGCCTATGCGCTGTTTTTTGCCTTGGTTGCCCAAGATCGGAAAGCCTTTGAGCAGATTTTGACCTGGACTGAGAACAACCTTGCCCAGGGCGATTTAAAAAACAATCTGCCCGCCTGGATTTGGGGGAAACAGGCCACCGGCTGGGGCGTGATTGACAACAACAGCGCATCCGACGCGGACCTTTGGATTGCTTATGGCCTGTTGGAGGCTGCCAGGCTGTGGTGTGAGCCGAGCTATGCAAACAAAGCCCGTGCGCTTGGAGAACAAATCCTGACCCAAGAGAGCATGGAGGTGCAAGGCTTGGGGCTGAGTGTGTTGCCTGGCAAACAGGGGTTTGTGCTGCCCAGTGGGGGCGTGAAGCTCAACCCCAGCTATGTGCCACCTTTTTTGATGGCGAGACTGGCCAATGCCTGGGCAGACGACAAACGTTGGGCTGAGATTTACCTCGCCAGCCAACGTCTGTTGCTGGACAGCACTGGGCATGGCTTTTATCCGGACTGGGTTGTGTACAACAATGGTTTGAAAAGCCTGCCGGAGGGCGAACCAAGGGGCGACTATGACGCCATTCGAACTTACCTGTGGATTGCCATGAGCCATCCCCAGGACCCCATCACCGCGACGCTTCTTCGCCAACTCGCCCCCTTGTCTGCCGTGCTGGTAAAACGCCAGCACATGCCAGAATGGCTGGAGTCCGATTCGGGGCAAACAGCACCCCAACCAGGGCCCGCTGGTTTTCAAGCAGCGATTGCCCCGCTGGCCGATGCCATGGGCTTGAACAAACTGGCCAACACCTTGGGGCAGCGGAACCTCCGCAACAACAAGCAGAATGACTGGCTTCAATATGGTTATTACAACGGGGTGCTCAGTTTGTTTGCACAAGGCTTTGTCGACAAGCGCTACAGCTTCAACAGCCTGGGAGAACTTCAACTGCAGGGCAAAGAGGTGAAACACTGTGATTAAATCAGCGCCATTTCGATTGGGGCTTTTGGGCCTGGCCCTGTATGCCGCATGGCCAACGCTGCCCGGGCAACCCGGCGCAGCATACGCCAACAGCGTTGCGCAGCAAGAGAACATCCGAGCACTTCAGTCCAAAGGCGTGTATTGGTACGAACGGCTTCGGTTTGACCTGGCCAGCCAGGCATTCAACAAAATTTTGCTGCTCGACCCCAGCAATGCCTCGGCCCTGCGTTGGCAAGGCCTGATCGATTTGGCCAAAGGCGATGTGCAAGCTGCGCAGGTGTGGCTGAGCAAATTGCAGAGCGTCCATGGCAGCTCGGCCACTGCCACACTTGAATTGAAACAGGCCCTTGCGCTGGCCAGCAGCAAGCGCCAGCAACTGGCCGAATTGCGTTATTTGGCCGACAGCGAAAATGTGCCCGCCGATTTGCCACAGCGCCTGACCCGTTTGCTGGATGAGCCCCCCGTGGGTGAGGCCGCTGTGCAAATTTACACACTCATGGGGCGCACCCCCAGCGGCCAGGTACAAGCGCGTGCTGCAGTGGAATTGCTGGTGCGCCAACATCCAGAAGACGCCAGATACCGCACGCTGTTGGGCCGCCTTGGCGGTGTTGCCAACCCCACAGCTGCGGAAGTGGCGCAGGCAAATGTCGCGCCCCCCCGCACACCGCGCCGGGCACCACAAGCCACTGGGCCACGCACGGCCATTGCGCCGCCTCCTGCTATTCAAACCGCCCCACCGATTGATCCACCCGCGCCTGAGCAAGGCCCGCTGGTGTCTAACTTTGAGCAGGGGCAGCAGTTGAGCGAAGCGGCGCAAGCCCGCCTGCAGGCCAAAGACCCTGCGGGGGCGATTGCGCTTCTGGAGAAAGCGGTTGTGCTGAACCCAGACTACCCGTGGTTTAGATATGACCTGGCCACCACTCTGGATGATCAAGGCCAACCCGCAGACCAAGCCAGGGCTCGCGAGGTGATGCAAGACGGCCTGAAATTGAACACGGGGGCAGAGATGCGTTTTGCCAGTGCCCTGCTGGCCGCTCGCCAAGACAGGGGGAGCGACGCGCTGGCCCTGATCGATGCGGTGCCCAAAAGCGACTGGACCCAGGGCATGACCGCCTTGGACAAGCGCGTGCGGTACGGCCAACACCTGGACCGGCTTCGGGAGTTGGCTCAACGGGGTGAACTCAACCAAATGGCTGGCGTCCTGGTGGCCACCCCCACATGGCGGGCGGAGCCTGAGGTGCAAGCCATTGAGAAAGACCTGCGTCGTCGCCAACAAACCCGACTGCGCATGTCCTATGAAAACGCCGAAATCGACGGCAGCCCCGGGGTGTCTTTCATCCGGAGCACGGAGATCCCTCTGCAACTGGACATTCCGCTGGACTACGAAAACAATCTGTTTTTGCGGATGGACTCCCTGCGAGCAGAAGCGGGGAGAGCCACCCCAGACGCCATCAATTTTGGCCAATTGGGCACCACCGTGGCCACGGACCCAGCCATCAATGCGAGCCTGCTGAATCAAAACTATCGGGGACAGGTGGTGGGCGTTGGCTTACAAACCAGCAACTGGCGCTTTGACCTGGGCAGCACCGTGGGCGACATGCCTGTCACCGACTGGGTGGGCGGAATTCAATGGCGAACAGACGTCGGCGAGGCAGGCTCCCTGCGCCTTGATTTTGCGCGACGCATGGTCAGTGGCAGTGTGCTGTCTGCCACAGGTGCGATTGATCCATTGACCGGGCAAGCCTGGGGCGGCGCACGGCGCAATGGCGTGAGTGCTGTTTACTACACGCCCCTCTCACCCACCATGGACTTTGTGGGCATTGGCAGGGCCAATCTGATCACCGGGCAAAACATTCCAGACAACACCGAACTCAACCTGCAAGGCATTGTGAGCAAAACGGTGTACCAGGCCCCGGGGCACCGCGTGGAGGTGGGGGCATCGCTGTTTTTGTGGTCTTTCGACAAAAACCTGCGCTTCTACACTTTTGGCCAAGGGGGCTACTACAGCCCGCAAGCGTTTGGGTCGCTGTCGTTTCCCGTCACATGGACTGGCAACATGAACGGATGGTCCTGGCAGGTGCAAGCCCGGGTGGGCGCCAGTGAGTCGCGTGAAGACGCGACCAATTTGTACCCGCTCAATCCAGGCTTGGCCCAAGCCGCAGCCGCCCAGGGCAACCCCACGCTGGACACCGGCGGACCGGGCGGTGGAGTGAGCAATGGCTTGCGTTTGTCTTTGGAGCGGCAAGTGTTGCCCAACTTCATCCTGGGTGGTTTGTTTGAAATTGACCGCTCCGAGGGATACAACCCAGACCGGGCGATGATGTACCTGAAGTACTCCTTTGGTGATTTTTTTGAATTGAGTGTGCCGCCCGAGGGCGTGACACCTTACTCGAGATTCTGAATGTTCGATTTGCCCAAACCCGGTGTGTATGTGGTGCGAGCGCCCAATGCGGATGCGTGCGCCATGGCCGTGGTCGAGCACTGGTTGTTGTCACAAGAAGACACCCGATACAAAGCCTGTTTGTGGCTCACTGGCATTGCGCAAAACGCCGTGCGTGACATGCTGCATCCCCACATGCGCAAGCACCGCGCCCCCAGGGGCTTGGATGTGATCAGTGTTCGCGATTTGCGCAAGCAAGCCGACGATGCAGGGGGTATTCGCACGCTGTGCCGATCACTGGACACGCTGCGGGTGCTCGATCCCGCATTGGTGATTGTGGAACATGCGGACCTCTGGTTCCAAAGCACAAGCATGCCCCTGGACCAACGCAATCCGATGGACCAGCTGCGCTTGCTGCACCAATGGGCGCTGCACGCCAATGCCCATGTGTTGCTGCCGGTGCAACAAGATTTGCCCGCATGGGGGGTGTTTGCCGATGGGCTTGCCGATGTGGATGCCCTGTTTCAGTTTGAGTTTCGCCCATGGTGGCCCACGGCTTACGGCTTGCACAGCAGCCTGTGGAACGAGCCCGAGTCGCTCGCCGCAGTGGATGTGCACCATGTGGTGGATGCCGCCCATTGCGAGTCCACAGGTCAACTGGCCCGCCTGTGCCACAGCCTTCGATTTGCAGAGGCTGGTCCATGTGCCATTCACGTGTTGGGGCGCCACCAGGTGAGCGAACAAGATGCATCCGTGCTGCTGCGCCTGGGTGCCGACACGGTGCTCCACGACGGTGCCCAACTCTCCACCTGGGTGGGCGTGCCGGAAACCCGCTTACAAGCCTTGTCCACCGAATTGATGGATGCATATGTGGCCAACCGCCACTTCGCCAGGGACTTGCATGAGGTGTTCATGCCTGGGATGCTCACGGTGTTGCCCACGCCGGAGTTTGCACGCCAGGGGTTGATGCTTTTAAAACTTGCCAAACGTTGGCATGTGCATTGCTCGCTCGCCAGAATGTCACTGATGCCTCACATGACGGCTCGAACCGCCCTCAAGCTCATCGACTGGAATGTGTCAGCCTGCGTATTCACAGCCAGTCGGGAGGCTTTGTACATTCTCAAGCTGTGGCCATCCGAGCCAGACGACCACACCCTCCGGGACTGGTTGGAGGCGTGCTTTCGAGAGCCGCTCGCTGTGCTGTTCAGTGGGGATGTGATTTTTTCAGATGCGCAGCAAGAAGACTTGTTGCGCGATTTGCATGAAGAGTTGGAACCACTCCAGGTGGCCGATCTTCTGGATGATGATTTGCAGGAGCTTGATTTGGAGATGCTTTGGCGCGATGAATCCAACGCTGGGCGAGAACGCCCTTGGACCACACGATTGACCAAAATGATCCAGGGGGTGTCGCCATGATGGTGCTTGCCTTGGTGCTCAGTGGCCTTGTGTTTGGTGTGTTGTTTGCGCTCTGGTTGCTGGGTCGTTTGCTGAAGAACCCCGCAACTCGGATCTGGCTGAGCGACCGGGTGAACTGGAGCAACAATGAGCTACCGGCAAGCTGCCACCAGTTGGTCCGACACGGCAAATGGATTGCTCGCCCGGTCGATGGTGAGGACGCATGATTCTGATCAATATCGCATCCACATCAGGCGGCGCTGGACGCACCAGCCTTGCAGCCAGCTTGGCCACCCACCTTCATGGGCTTGGTCGCGCTGTATTGCTGATACAAGCGGACCCCATGAACAACCTGGAGTTTAAACTCGGCCTGTCTGAAGCCAGGGTTCAAGGCCTGGCCCACCATCTTCTGCATGGCACAGCAGTTTCTGCATGCATTCACACCACCGCCAGCGGCGTGCCGATCTTGCCCTTTGGCCAAAGCAGCCACGTGGATCAACTGGCTTTGCAAAGGGTGTTGCTGGAGCAACCCAACAAACTGAAATCGCTGTTCAACGATTCGGCCATTGCCGATGAAACCGTGGTGCTGGTGGACTTGCCACGATGGCCCTCGGCTTGGTGCAAAGCGTTTTTTGATCTGGCCGACCTCAACCTGATCACCCTGGTTCCAGACCTCAGCGCTGTGCTGGGGGTTGACGCGGTGCTGCAAGAACTCTTGAGCGCAAGGGGTGCCTCTTATTTTTTGATGAATCGCTTTGATTCGAGCAAAGTGCTGCATCTGGATGTGTGGACCTTGTGCAAAACAAAACTGAGCCACCGCCTGCTGCCGTTTTATTTGCATGAGGACCAATCCCTGCCAGAGAGCCAGGCCGCTGGCGTGGCCATGTCCGAGTACGCGCCCAATGCCCAGCTGGTGGAAGAGTTGAATAAATTGGCCTTGTGGATTGACGGGGAAATTGGATGAGCACCCGCAGACCATGGATTAACCGGCTAGAAACCCTGCTGGATCTGCGTGAGCTTCCACACCTCACCCTGGGTGCGCGCTTGGCGAGGATGTTCCAGGCCCTTTGGTTGCGGCCCGATAGCTTGAACACGGCCTTGGCAGGCACCCCGTCCACCGGTGGCCTGTCTGGCGTGCTCCATGGTGCAGTTCGGGTGTTGATGCAAGCCATTCGAGACATTCTGTACCCCGTGGCCTGGCTCTTTGAGCACGCTTTGCGTCGCCCGTTCCGGCATGTACGCAGGTGGACTGACGCTTGGCTGGACCGCGCATTTTCTGGCTCAGGCATGGAGCAGGGCATCGCTAGAACAGCCACCACCATTGCAGCCCTGCGCCCTTTGCGCTGGGGGCTCGGTCTGCTGGCTTTGGGCCTGTTTTTGTTCACCGCACAAGCCTCCCTGCCTTTGGCTGGGCAGTGGGTGTTCATCGCCGTGTGCTATGTGTTTGCCATGCTGTTTAAACGCATGCCAGAGCGATTTGCCCACCTGTGCCTGATGGCACTGACCATGCTTTTGCTTGCGCGCTATGTGTTTTGGCGATTCACCAGCTCGCTGGACCTTGAAAGCGGCATGGAAATTTTTTTGGGCTACACCCTGGTGGCCGCAGAGGCTTACACCTGGCTCATCCTGATTTTTGGATTTGTTCAAACCGCTTGGCCACTGAAGCGAAAACCCATGCCCATGGAGCTCAACCTCAACGATTGGCCCCGGGTGGATGTGTACATCCCCACCTACAATGAGCCGCTCTCGGTGGTGCGCCCCACGGTGTATGCCGCCAAAGGCCTGGATTGGCCCATGGACAAACTCACGGTGTACATCCTGGACGACGGACATCGGCCAGCCTTTGAGGAATTTGCGCGCCAGGCCGGGGTGGAATACATTTCCCGCCCCGACAACTCCCACGCCAAAGCGGGCAACATCAATTACGCCTTGAAGCAAACCCATGGCGAATACATCGCAATTTTTGATTGCGACCACATACCCACCCGATCATTTTTGCAAACCAGCATGGGCTGGTTCAGCAAAGACCCCAAGTGCGTGCTGGTTCAAACACCGCATCACTTTTTCTCGGCCGATCCATTTGAACGCAACTTCAACTTTTTCAGGCAAATGCCCAATGAAGGCTCCCTGTTTTATGGGCTGATTCAAGACGGCAACGACTACTGGAATGCATCTTTCTTTTGCGGCAGTTGTGCCGTGATTCAGCGCAAAGCGCTTTTGGAGGTGGGCGGCATTGCCGTAGAAACCGTCACGGAAGATGCGCACACAGCCCTGAAATTACACAGCCTGGGCTACAACAGCGTGTACCTCAACAACATTCAGGCCGCTGGCTTGGCCACCGAAACCTTGGCTGGGCACATTGGCCAGCGCATTCGCTGGGCGCGCGGCATGGCCCAGATTTTCCGCACGGACAATCCACTGTTCAAAAAGGGCTTGAGCCTTTTTCAGCGCATTTGCTACTCCAACGCCATGCTGCACTTTTTTTATGGCATTCCACGCCTGATCTTTTTGATCATGCCCATGGCTTATCTGTTTTTTGAATTCCACCTGATCAATGCCGCGGCGGTCACAATTCTGAGCTATGCCTTGCCACAACTCATCATCTCCAGCTACACAAACTCAGTGATCCAGGGCAAATACCGGCGCTCATTCTGGTCAGAGGTCTACGAGACCGTGCTGTCCTGGTACATCATCCTGCCCACCACCTTGGCCTTCATCAATCCCAAGCTGGGCAAGTTCAACGTCACCTCCAAAGGTGGCTTGATTGAAGAGAGTTATTTCGACGCCAACATCGCCAAGCCTTACCTCATTTTGTTGTTGATCAATTTGCTGGGTTTTGTGATCGGCGTTGGACGACTGTTTTTCTTCAACACCCACGAAGTGGGCACGGTGTTGATGAACCTGCTGTGGTGCGGTTTTAACCTGGCCATTTTGGGCGCCGCTGTGGGTGTGGCCACCGAGTCGGTTCAAAAACATGTGCATCACCGCGTGCGCATGGTGATCCCCGCATTCCTGCGTTTGCCAGGTGGTTACACCGTGACCTGCCACACCGAGGAGTACTCCGCAGCGGGCCTCACCTTGAATGTGCCAGACACCGCCCGCATCCGTGAATTTAGCCAGGTTCAAGTGGGCCTGCACCGTGGCGACCGCGAGTTTCTGTTTCCGGCAAAAGTGAGCTTCAATGAACAAGGCATGGTGGAAGCCGTGTTTGGCAGCCTCACCCCCGAACAAGAAACGCAACTGATTCAATGCACATTTGGACGCGCCGATGCGTGGCTTAACTGGCAAGAAGACCAGCGTCGGGACCGGGCCTTGGGGGGCCTTAAGGATGTGTTTCAAAAAGGCATGGTGGGCTATGTGCGGCTTTTTGCGTGGCTCAAACAAATTGGCCAATCCGCAGCCAATAGCCTGATGGGCAAACGCGAGCAAACCGCGCCTTGGGAGCTCTGAGCCTGTGTTGATCTGGAACCTCTATTTCATCGTCAAATTTGCGCTGCACCTGGCGGGGCTGCTTGTGTTGTCCCCTTGGCTTAACCTGGCCTTGTTTGCGCTGCTGATGGTAAGCAACCCGGCGCTGTATCAACACAAACGCCTGCTCACCGTGCTGCGGTACGCGGTGTTCGCATTGCCAGCCATTGCGCTGTTGCTGCACGAGCTTGGCCTGGCGGTCTCGCTCGCACTGCTGGACCAAATACGCGCATTGTTTGGTTTTTCCCCGGAGTACTTGTGGGAACTGTTCAAACGCACGGTGCCCACCTGGATGCTGTGGACGGGTCTACTGGCACTCTTGCTGGTGCGCGCGGTGGATCGTTACATGCGGCTGAGCACATGGGTGTTCACCGCCCTGCTTGGCGTGGGGGCGTGGGGATGGATGCAAAACCAGCTCATGCATGCCGCGCCTGCCCAGCAAACACAAGCCACGTTGCCACAGGCCCAAACGCGCCAAAACCTATCCCCAGCCGAGCTTCTTGCCTTGGGGCAGGTGGACTTTAAAAAACTCCAAGTGGCCCGTGACCAAGAGAGTGCAACCTCTTTGCGGGACCAAGAAGCGGGCGATGTTGGGCCGGCCAGTGTTTTAAAAGGTTTTTTTGAAAGGCAATCCAAGTTGGCGCTGCAACCGTTTGCACCCGTGGCGCAGCCCGAATTTGACATCCTGGTGCTGCAAATTTGCTCGCTGTCTTGGGCCGATCTGCAATACGCCAAACTCAGCCAACACCCGGCCTTGCGCACGGCCGATTTCATGTTCGAGCAGTTCAACTCTGCAACCAGCTACAGCGGCCCCGCAGCAATCCGCCTGCTTCGCGGCAAGTGCGGCCAAACCGCGCATGACGATCTCTACAAAAGCCCGCAAGACAGTTGCCTGCTGTTTGAGCAATTGCGGCGCGCGGGTTTTGATGTCGAAATGGGCATGAACCACGATGGTCAGTTCCAGAACTTCAGCGGCATCGTGAAAAGCAACCTGGGCGGGGCAGCACGGCAAACGGTGGCCCACGACGCGGTGGCCGTGGGCGTGCAAGCGTTTGATGGATCACGCATTGGCCGAGACGGTGATTACCTGCGCACCTGGTGGAATGAGCGTCAAAACACCCCATCCAGCGCGGTGGCCTTGTACTACAACAGCATCACCCTGCACGATGGCAACCGCATGCTCAACAACACGCTCAACAGCCTGGAGAGCTATCCAATTCGCTTGGAACGCCTGCTCAATGACCTTCAATCGCTGTTGGGTGAAATACGCCGCAGCGGCCGCAAAGCGCTGGTGCTGGTGGTGCCGGAGCATGGCGCAGGCTTGAGCGGCGAATATGGTCAGCTGGTGGGTTTGAGAGAACTTCCCACGCCGGCCATCACCAAAGTGCCCGTGTTTGGTTACTGGGTGGCACCAGGCCACACGCCGCCCGGCAACGGCCCGGTGACTGTGAAGCAACCGGTGAGCTACCTCGCTTTGAGCACATTGATTGGGCGCTGGTTGGCACTGTCTCCAGAGCAGCAGAATCAGCCCGCATGGCCTGTATTGATGGCCGATTTGCCAAGCACACGGTTTGTGGCCCAGCAAGGCAACATCACCGTGATGGAAACGCAAGGTGCATACTGGCTCAAAGCCCCTGGCGCGGCCTGGAAGAGACTGGGTGCAGTGCAAACAACACAAACCGGGGGGTGACCGTGGCCCAATTCGATCCCAACAAGCCGCCCGCTTTGTTCATGCCACCAGCCGACATGGCGCACGACATTTATGCCTTGTCGGCCCAGCTGGAAGGCTTTGATCACAACATGTATCAGGACATCCAGCAGGACCAGGCCATGTACGACTCATTTCAGCGCTGGCCCTTTTTGTTCACGCTCGCCATGGCCTCGCGCTATGTCGATGAGGCCTAAAAAGGGTCTCAAGCTCGCTGCCGCTGTTTCACATTGGCTTGCACCTCCGCACGGGCCGCGTTCTCCAGCTCCACCAAACCGTCCTCCAAAAATTGCAGCAAACGCTGCATGGAGGGCATGGTGCGACGGCATGCCACCAAGCCAAATTCCAATTTGCCATCGTAGCTATTGAGCGTGATGTTCAGGGCCTGACCATCCAGCAGCAGCGAAACGGGATACACCCCATCGACCTCCGCCCCATTGAAATACAGGCGGTGTTTGGGCCCAGGCACGTTTGAAATCACAATGTTGAAGGCCTGCAACTTGGGCGCAATGCCAGTGAGCATGTTCAGTCCGCTGATGCCCATCATGGTGGTCACGTAATTCATGATCTCGGTTTGCGTCATGTTGGCAAACCGCTCCTTGGAATGGTTCACCGAACGGGCAATTTTCTCGATCCGTTCCACGGGGTCTTCTGTGTCGGTGGCCAGATTGGCCAGCAGCAAGGCCACATGATTGCCCGTGGCCGAATCGTCTTTGCGCAACGAGACAGGCACCATCGCCACCAAAGGCCGCGCAGGCAAGGCGTTCAATTCCATGAGGTAAGTGCGAAGGGCCGAGCCACACATCGCCAGCACGACGTCATTGAGCGTCATGTTCAAATCGTTGGCACACACCTTGATGCGTTCCATGCTCCAGGATTGCGCAGCCACACGGCGGGATGCGGTGATTCGCCGGTTCAACACACTGCGTGGCGCCTGAATCACCGACACAAAATCGGGGTCCGCCACGCTGGTTTGCCACAGCGAGCGCCCCACCTCTTTGGCCACCTTGGGCAAGCTGAACACCTGGGTCTTCACCGAGTCAAAGGCCTGAGCCAGCGCGGAGGCGATGCCCTCGCCAGCCTCCGATCGGCGGGCCTGGCCGCGCAAATTTGGGTTGGCCCAGAAGGGCGGCGTGTCCAAAATGTCCGGATTGTCTGCCATGGAGCGCTGGAGCATTTTCATGCAGGCCACCCCATCCACCAGGGCGTGGTGGACCTTGGTGTACAAGGCCACGCGGCCATCTTCCAGGCCATCAATCACATAGGCCTCCCACAAAGGTTTGGCACGGTCCAGTGGGCTTGCATGCAACTTGGAAGTCAACTCCAACAGCTCGCGAATTCTGCCCGGCTTGGGCAAAGAGAGGTGAATGAAATGCGCCTCCAAATCAAACTCGTCATCTTCCTCCCAAAACCACATGCCCAAACGGGACTTCAAGCGCAGGTTGAAAGGCGCCACAGGCTGATCAAAATGACGCATGTCGTTGACCACCTTGTGCACATAGCTGGTGGTTGTTTGCCCCTTGCCGGGCTTCAACAAAATCAGCCCCCCCACGTGCATGGGCTGGTTGCGGCGCTCCAGCCACAAAAACAGTTGGTCGTTGGGGGTGAGTGCTTTCATGGGTCCTGTCTCCGCATCAATAGAGGGTGTCGTTTTTTTATGCTGCAAGCCCCTTGTACCGGCGAGGGCGCCCGCATGGATTTAACGGATTTGGCGCTTGGCGAACGGCAACTCGGGGGATTTGCTGTTTTTCTGCACCGAAATGCGCTGGTTTTTAAAGCCCAGCAAACGCCGCTGCCAGCGGCGCTCTTGGGTGAGGTGTGCAGATTGGTCAATCCCCCAAATGTTTTGAATCATGAACTTGCTGGCCGCCACAGAATCGGGCGAGCGGCCCAAGATCTCCTGAATCAGCGCGTTCACCTTGACCTGGGGATCCACCACCACATGGCTCACCAAGCCGAGTTGTTTGGCTTGCTCACCACTGAGCGTGCGCCCGGTCATGGTCAACTCTTTGGCCACGTCCACGGGCACCAGCTCACGAAGCAGGGCACCACCGCCCATGTCGGGTACCAAGCCCCACTTGGCCTCCAGGATGGACAACTTCGCATCGGGCGTGCACACGCGGATGTCTGCCCCCAAAGCCAATTGAATGCCCGCACCAAAGCAATTGCCATGGATTTGCGCAATCACGGGCACGCCGAGGTCACGCCAACCCGTGCTCCAACGTTGAAAAATATTCCGCATGGGCAGCCACAGGTTGGCATACATCACCGCCGCAGTTTTGGGATCGGCAAGCACCGACTTAAAATCCAGCCCCGCGCAAAACGACGCGCCCTCGCCTTTCAGCACCACGGCGCGCAAACTGGCGTGTTTGGCCAATTGCTGTTGCACCTTGCTCATTTGCTTGAGCATGAGCCAGTCCACGCCATTGTGTTTGTCAGGGCGATTCAGGGCCACGGTGGCCACCGTGTTGTCGGCGTTGAACTGCAGGGAAATTCGGTCCATGGTAGTCTCTGTTGGCGTTGGGGATGCGCCTGTCTGCAGGCGTGCTTGTGTTCATATATTAACTGTGTAGTAACATCGCTGCCAGCCTGATTTTGGTGGGCCTTGCCCACGGTGTGTTCATGTCCAAAAAGCAGTTCAAAATTATCAATGCTGGGGTGTTGCTCAAGGTCACAGCGCTGCTTGTGGCCTTGCTGGGCTATTACGCAAGCCCCTACGGCCCTGGTGGTGGCGCACAGGCCGATGACCCACCTCGCCAGACGCGCGGTGTAGAACAATCCGGAGATCACTTTGAAGGCACCGTGGTGCGCGTGGCCGACGGTGACACCCTGACCGTGCAAGACAACGATGGCCGCAGTCGAAAAGTGCGCATGCACGCCGTGGACGCCCCAGAAATGCAACAGGCCCACGGCGAGCAATCCCGGCAATGGCTCACGGCCCAAGTGCTTAACAAGCCCGTGAAAGTGGTGATCAACAACACAGACCGCTACAAACGTGTGGTGGGCAAAGTGGTGTTGCCCGGGGAACCCTGCGGCCAGGCGCATTGCCCCGGGGACGTGGACATCAACCTGCAAGGCATTGCGCAAGGGCAGTTGTGGTGGTACCGCGATTACGCCAAAACACAAACCCGCAGTGACCGCCAAGCTTACGAGACCGCAGAGACCCAAGCCCGCGAACAGCGCCTTGGCCTGTGGCGCGCCCCAAACCCCCAAGCGCCATGGCAATGGCGCAGCCAACAACGCAACGCCCAATGACCACCCCCACCGAACTCACCCCGCTGTACACCACCACCCTGCCTTTGCGCTGGGGCGACATGGACCAACTCGGCCATGTCAACAACACGGTCTACTTTCGCTGCTTTGAGCAGGCCCGCGTGGAATGGATAGACCTTCACCCCCAAACACAAGACAACAACCCCGCCTATGTGGTGATTGTGCACACCGAGTGCAGTTTTTTACGCGAACTCAAAGCACCTGGCACCGTGGAAGTGCGGATTTTTGCCGGCGACCTTGGCAAAAGCAGCCTGGTGCAACGCTACGAGTTGCGGCGCACCGACTCCCCCGACGTGTTGGTGGCCACGGGCAGCGCCAAACTGGTTTGGGTTCACCCAGAGACCGGCCGCTCCACACCCGTGCCCCAACGCTTTTTGACGCAATTGCACACCCAGTAAGCACAGGCTTCCCGAGGCAGCTAAAACCCTCACACACCCTCTGAATGTTGCAACGCAACACATTGAAATTGCGGCATTTTTCTAGAAGTGCTCCTCAGTTTCGACCATTGCTCCCGCCTTTTTTTATTGTTACATTGAGAACTGTCACGGTTTTGTGTGACACATAAAAACACCAAAACAAGTGTAGGAGTCAAACCATGAAGAATGTCATGCCTGTCCGCCGCGACGTGAAGTTGAATCTGCCCGAACACAAGGTGGGCAACTGGCACGAAAGAGGTCCGCACGTCTCCCATTTTCTGAACGCCTTGTCGCTGTTTTTCCCAGCGGGTGAGCGCATGTTCATGGACGCTGTGCGCAACTACCGCGACCAGATCACCGACCCCGAG
>DASUDK010000171.1:0-24962 GCA_036275655.1 Limnobacter sp.
AACTTTAAACGCAAACGACGATCGTTTCGCTCTAGCCGCTTAATTGCCGCTAGGTCCTACACCAGCTTGCCGATGGGCTGGGCGGGGTCAAACCCGCAGTGGGATCATTTCACATCGGACCGCTCTTTGTGGTGTTGCAACGCGGAGAGTTAAACAAAGCAACTCGCGGTCAGGTCAGGGTGTCTCTTCCCGGGACTGATTGCTAAATCCAAATAAGAAGACTACACACGTAGAACTGGTAGTGGAGGATTTGCGGACGCGGGTTCAATTCCCGCCGGCTCCACCAAACAAACAAAAAAGCCACCCCAGAGGTGGCTTTTTTTATTTCACAGACAGAATGTACTGCGCCAGTGCCAAAGCGTCTTCATCCGTCACCCGCGGCTGTGCGGGCATCGGCGTGTTGCCCCAGACCCCAGCGCCACCGGTCTGAATTTTTTTAGCAAGCCTTTCGGCCGCCCCGTGGTCATCGGCATATTTAAGTGCCACCTGTTGATAGGTGGGGCCGTACTTCTTTTTGTCTTCCGCATGGCAAGCGGTGCAATTGTACTTTCTTGCCATTTCTGAATTGGCAAAAACATGCCCGGAACCGAATAAACAAATGGACGCCAACATGGCTGCTGCAAACTTTTGCATAAAAACTTCCTTTGGATGGGCCCCGCATCACAATGGCATCACGATGCGGGGTGTTCACGACAATGCTGGGTCAGTTGGGTGTGATTTGGTAGATCTCTCCCTCGTCGGTGGCCACGTAGAGGTTGCCATCGTTGCCCTGCACAACTGAACGGAAACGGCCAGCAGGCATTGGCAAAGGCATGATGGTGCGCTTGGCGGTCAAACCGTCTTTGCTGAGTTCCAACAGGTCAATTCGATTACCCACGGGGGTGCCATGGATCCCAATGCCCATGTAAGCCACCGCCATCAAACCATTCCAGTCTTTCCACTGCTTGCCGTTTAAGAACACGCCTGAAGACATGCCCTGTGAGAGGTTTTCATTGTTCCAGGCGGGTTTCATCGCATTCGGATAAGTTTTAGTGTCGGTCATTGGCATGAACGCCGCTCGCTTCACAGGCTCCATGGCCCCCATCTGGTTCGGGCTGTAACCACAATAGGCATCGGGACAATCGCCTCGGCCTGCGATGTTGGGACGTGGATCCCAGCCCGCATTGCCGCCATTGCGGAGCACGGTGACTTCATCGGAGTGCCAGGGACCATTTTCGGCGGTGACCGGCTGATTGCTCCCAGGGCGGAATGCGATACCCTGCGGATTGCGGTGACCATACGTGTACACCCTAGTATCAAAGCCCTTTGGCGGTTTGTTGCCTGCTGCGGCTTTGCCATCTCGATCGATTCGCAAGACCTTGCCTCCCAGTTTAGTCGGGCTTTGAGGCACTGCACCATTGTGTATGTCGCCAGTGGTCACATATAGAAATCCATCGCCTGGATTGAATCGAATGCGGCCACCGTTGTGTGCGCCAGATGAACCAAAAGGATGATCACTGGCTGCGGTTTTGTATGGAATGTCCTCCACGATGTCGATTCGCTCAGACGCCTTGCTTAGGTCCGCATTAACCTTGAGACGGAGTACTCGATTGGTCTGTGGGCTGGACTTGCTAGATGCGGAATACACATAAATAAAGCGATTTTTTGAGAACTCTGGATCCACAGCCACACCATTCATGCCAGCCTGACCGTCGCAAAACAAATCGGCCATGGTGTCCGCATAACCTTTGGTGTCTTTCATGCCAATCAGCTTATTCACGTTGCCCGATGGCAGACGCACCGATAAGCCGTGGCATTTCTCAGTAAAAAACATCGCACCATCCGGCGTGAATGCCATGTCCCAAGGATTCTCCAACTTGGACAATACGGTGGTTGCCTTTGGCGTGGGGCCTGCAGCGATCGCAGTGCTTGCAACGGCCATGCCGAACGTTGCAAGCACTGCGCATGACAAAAATTTATTTAATTTCTTCATTTTGTCTCCTGATCTCTCAATCAAACGTTTGTGCGTATATTGCACGCGTTGAAGATTGCACAGTTAAAACGCCGGGTCAATATGGCTTAACCCTGTGAATTGATGTCGATTGATGAACAATGAAGACATCGCCGACCTAGGCGACTGGAATGAAATGACTTATGGTTCTTGTTGACGGCGCCGAATGAGTTTGCCAAAGACATTGCGGCAATCCTCGTCGGCGGTTTTGTTTTTGCTAATTAGACGCCCTAGCCAAATACCACACCACACCGTCAACAAACCAACAGCGGCCAGGGCCCCACCAATCACAGCCAGCAAGAGACTGGTGTTGACTTGGTGCAGCGCAAACATCGTCAAAGCACTCACAACCCAAACAAGAGCAAACGTAATTTTCATGAATACCAACTCAGCCAAAGAACCATTCCGTAAGGATTTGATTCAATCACGCAGGAAAAACCTGCTCAAAATGCGCCCACAGGAAGCGCGACTTTGCCTGATTCTGGATACTCATTTGTTGCATTGCGGCAAATTTTTCAGGCTGCGCGAATATTAACGAAAATTCACACAATTGGCTACAAAACGTAATTAGAATTTTGGTTTTAAAAACCGAAAAAACACTCCAGCTTTTGAGCTTTGTTCAGTACACAGATGCAGGGCCAATTGGCAATTGCAAAAACTTTGATTGTGAGAAGAAAATTCACACCATGAAGATCTTTGAATGGCGCGGTTGTCATGGCCCGCATTAAAAACAGTTTACATTTTTGTCACATTTTGAACTCTGCGTGTCAAATGACCGACCTAGACAGTGGCCTGCGGATGGAAACCTTGAACACCGGGCGATGTAATCTTTTCACGACATATTGACGAACAAGGCCCCAAGCCAGTCCATAATCAGGCACCTTCTCTTCTGTTAGCGACTGTTTCATGTCTCAAGGCGTCTTTCTTTCTGTACTCGCCTCCATGCTGTTTGGCGCCTTGTATTACTACTCGAGTCTGTTGAATCCGCTCAGTGGCGAACAGATTTTTGGTTGGCGAATGCTTCTCACGTTCCCGGCCATGACCGCGTTCCTGTGGCTAAGCAAAGATTGGGCATTGGTGAGCGACGTTTGGAGGCGCTTGCGCACGCAGCGTCAGCTGTTGATCGCATTGCCCTTGAGTTCTTGTTTGTTGGCGGTGCAGCTTTGGTTGTTCATGTGGGCGCCGCTGCATGGCAAGGCGCTGGATGTGTCTTTGGGCTACTTCATGCTGCCGCTGAGCATGGTGCTCATTGGGCGCTTTTTGTATGGGGAGCGATTGAGCCCCCTGCAAACCATCGCCGTTGGTTTGGCCTGCCTGGGGATCGCACACGAGCTTTGGCGGGTCAACAGCTTCTCCTGGGCCAGTTTGCTGGTGTGCCTTGGCTACCCGTATTACTTTGTGCTCAGAAAAAAAATCCAGACTGACCACCTCGGTGGGCTGTGGTTTGACATGCTGTTGATGCAGCCGGTGGCCATCGTGTTTGCGATTGATCTGGATGCCCAATTTGTGCAAATCTACGCCGATAACCCAAAACTGTACGCCTTGGTGCCGCTGCTTGGCGCAATCAGTGCAAGTGCTCTGATTGCCTACATCGCATCCAGCAAACTTTTGCCATTTGGGCTGTTTGGATTGTTGGGGTATGTGGAACCAGTGTTGCTGGTTTTTGTGGCGCTGGCGCTGGGCGAAGCAATCGCCCCAAGTCAGTGGATGACCTACTTGCCAGTCTGGGCTGCGGTGCTGTGCTTGGTGGCAGATGGCTGGCGAATTACTCGAGCAAGATCCGGGTCTTGATTAAAGGCCTCTGTGAAAAAATCAACAAAGCAATTGATTTTAAGAGAGGGACGGCGTGAGGGTTGAAAAACCACGTTCAGCGGCAAGGTGCTCGGCTGGTATTGAGTCAACAATGACTTTACCTCCCCCGTGCGCAACTCATCGCCATAAATCCAGCTTGGCGAGTAAATGATGCCTATGCCCTCCAGCAAGGCTTGGCGAATTGCCTCTGAACTGTTGGAGTGGAAGTTGCTGTTGACCCGAATGACCTCTGGCGTGCCCTTGGCCTTATAAAAAGTCCACTCATTGAAGTTGTCAATGCCTGTGTAAAGCAGGCAATTGTGGGCAGGCAATTCTTTGAGGCTTTTCGGCTCTCCATGGACAGTCAAATATGTTTTGGAAGCCATCACTGCGCGACTTACCGTGCCGATACGGCGGGCAATCAGCCGGCTGTCCTTCAACTCCCCGACACGAAAAGTCACATCGATACCAGAGGCCACCAGGTCCACGAAGCGATCATCGAGCTGAAGATCAATACAAATTTTGGGATAACGGGCATAAAACGCGGGCAAGCGAGGCACGATGTGGAGCCTTGCAAAGGCCATGGGAGCGGCCACACGGATCAAGCCACTTGCTTGATGTTCTGCGCGGTGCACTTCGGTTCGAGCCTCTTCGAGGGTGTCGAGCACCTGGCGGCAACGCTGATAGTAAAGTGCCCCTGCTTCGGTCACGGCATGGCTGCGTGTGGATCTTACCAACAACAAGGCCCCCACCTCTTGCTCCAAGGCTTGAACCTGCTTGCTAATGGCCGACTGCGTGGTGTTGTACTGCCTTGCAACAGCAGAAAAATTACCGGTGTCGACCACACGTACAAAAGTTTCCATCCAGCGCAATCTGTCCACGTGACATCCCTATAATATTCCTAAATGGAATAAATACTATCACCAGTCTTCCATTGATATGAGACTGGGGATTGACGATAATCGGGCACATTGCAATGCAACAACCGCAGAAGAAGGAGTACAAGATGAATGCACCCAGCGCACATCGCAACGAACAAATCGGGGACACTGGGGAACTGACCCTGTTCCAACCAGGCCGAATCGGCGACATTGAGGTTAAAAACCGGGTCGTGATGGCGCCACTAACCCGCTGCCGTGCAGACGAACCCGCCGGGGACATTCCTGGAAGTGCTTTGAACGTGTTGTACTACCAGCAACGGGCAAACGCGGGCCTAATCATCAGCGAGGGTACTCAAGTGGCCCCTGCGGGCAAAGGCTACATGGCCACCCCGGGCATTTATTCCGACGCACAAGTGGAAGGCTGGAAACCGATCGTGAAGGCGGTACACGACGCTGGGTCCAAAATTGTTGCCCAAATCTGGCACGTGGGGCGCATCACCCACCCGGCTCTTACAGGTGGTTTACCCCCCGTGGGCCCATCGCCCATTGCACCCAATGTGGTGGCTTACACACACCAAGGCAAAGTGGATGTGCCAGTGCCCCACGCTCTCAGCGTGGCAGAAATTGCGCAGGTGGTACAACAGTACAGGCAGGGTGCGGCCAATGCATTGCGGGCTGGATTTGATGGCGTGGAAATTCATGGCGCAAACGGTTATTTGATTGATCAGTTCTTACGCGATGGAGCCAACCACCGCACCGACGAATACGGCGGCAGCATTGAGAACCGTGCGCGATTCGCCTTGGAAGTGGTCGATGCAGTGATCGCGGAGGTCGGCGCGGGCCGTGTGGGTATTCGCCTATCGCCGCTCACGCCATTCAACGACCTGAGCGACACCAATCCACAGGCGTTGTTCACACACCTCATCGAGGAACTGAGCAAGCGCGGTCTGGGGTTCATTCACATGATCGAAGGCTCCACTGGAGGGGATCGCAACCTACCCGGATTCGATTACCAAGCGGCTCGGCGCAAGTTCCAAGGCAGCTGGATCGCCAACAACGGCTACACCCGTGATTTGGCGATCGAGGCGGTTCAACAGGGCCAAGCCGATGCGGTGTCGTTTGGTCGTCTATACATTGCAAACCCTGATTTGGTGGAGCGTTTGAAGCGCAATGCCCCCATGAATGAACCAGACCCAAGCACCTTTTATGTGCCGGGCGAAAAGGGATACACCGACTACCCCGCGTTGCCGCAAGTGCAGTGATGCACACCATTTGAGAATTTGGCCCAGACCCGGGCCTCACACGAGAAAGGACGCCGGCCAAAAGCCGGCGTTTTTTTATTGCTTACATGGATTGAACGGTTTGGGCTGCACTCCCGCAAGCATGGCAGAACCTTGCGAAGGTGCTCTTGCGGGTGCCACATGCAGTGCAATGGTCATGCAAGCCAATCCCACAATGGGGGCAAAAGTCCAGCGTGGTGTCTTTGGGGTCTATGTTGCGCTCACACCCCGGGCAAACACCTTTGGCCAAACGTGCATTGGCCAGGTCATAATCCAGCGCCTGTCGGCGTTCTGGCTCGGGACGAGCCTCTGCTTGGCGCTGCCTTTCTAGGTAGCGATTCAGGCCAACGATGGCCTGCCGCCCAATCACCACGGTGAGCACAATGCCCACGGCGTAATGCACATAACCCCCATAACTGGGCAGGTAGGGCAAGAGCTCCACAAAAAATGCAAACAATGCAAACCAAATAAAACCCCACACAAATGGCCAGTACTGGCTTTGCCGTTTGCGTTTGTATGCCCAGCCAGCAGCCAGCAACAAAGGCAACGTGAGCATCAACCGGTATGCAAACACACGCAATTCTTGGGCGTTGACCGCAGAGGTGAACTCGCTTTGTGCCCCCTGCTCCAAGTCGGCCAAGCGGCGCTCCGCTTTTCGTTTGGCCTGTTGGGCGTCCAACAACAGCTTTTGCTGCATCTCGAGTTGTGCCAAAGCAACCCGTTCAAGCGCCTGTAAATTTTCAACAGTTTGCGTACGTGCAATCAGCTCCTTGTCCTGCTCTGGACGGTCCGTCGCCTCGCGTGTGGCCACCCACGCCATGAATTTGTCTTTTTCAGACTCGGTGTCCGACTTTGCAGCACTGTGTTTTAAGCGAATCTGCTCCAACACATCGGCCACTTCACGCTCATTCAATTCAGCCTTTCGCAAGTCCTCTTTCACGGCTTTCAAAGCCAAGGGCTCGATGAACAACTCCAGATCCATCTGGGTTACTACTTTGGGCAAATCGCCAACGATCACGCCACCCAAGCCAATCAAAAACCACGCAAACAGAAAGGCAACCAACCACAAACCACGCCTGAACCATTTTTCAGAATCGCGAAGTGATTTGTTCATCAGCTGTTGCCCCTCAAATGCGCTGCATGAAACAACAGATGCTGTTCAATAAAACTGGCAATGAAGTAGTAGCTGTGGTCGTACCCGACGTGATAATTCACTTCTGCCACGTAACCCGTTTTTTTGCACGCTTCTTCCAGCAATGGTGTTTTAAGCTGTGTTTCTAGAAACGAATCTGACAAACCTTGATCGATGCGCATGGGCATTTGCGAAGCCCCAGCCAGGATGAGCGCCACGGTGTCGTGTTTGGTCCACTGCGTGCGGTCTGGGCCCAGGTAAAGTCCAAGGGCCTTTTCGCCCCAAGGGCAGTTCATCGGGCTGACAATCGGCGAGAATGCGCTCACACTGCGATAGCGCGATGGATTGTTGAGTGCGATTGTCAATGCGCCGTGTCCTCCCATGGAGTGACCTGAGATGCTGCGCACATCGCTGATCGGCAGGTTGGATTCCAACAAACCAGGCAACTCTTCGACCACATGGCTGTACATGCGGTAGTGTTTTGCCCACGGTGTTTGTGTGGCATCCACATAAAAACCTGCCCCAAAACCAAAGTCGTAAGACCCTTGCGCATCGCCGGGCACAGCATCGCCTCTTGGGCTGGTGTCGGGCATCACCAAGGCGATGCCCAATTCCGCAGCCACACGTTGTGCACCCGCCTTGGTCGAAAAATTCTGGTCCGTGCATGTGAGCCCAGACAACCAATACAAGGCAGGCACAGAAACCTGCTGCGCTTGTGGCGGTAAATACACGCTGAACTGCATGGTGCAGCTCAATGTGGCCGATTGGAATTCATACTGATTTTGCTGCCCATCAAAACAGCGAACACTGCTGATCAATTTCATGGTCGATACATCAATAATGAATCACAGTTCGAATTGACTTGCCCTCATGCATCAAATCGAAGGCTTCATTGATTTGCTCAAGCGGCATGGTGTGGGTGATGAAGGTGTCCAAATCAAACTCATCATTCATGAAGCGGTTCACATAACCTGGCAATTCGGTGCGCCCTTTGACGCCACCAAATGCACTGCCGCGCCACACGCGGCCTGTCACGAGTTGGAAGGGACGCGTGGAAATCTCTTGCCCAGCCCCGGCCACACCAATGATCACAGACTCTCCCCAACCTTTGTGGCAACATTCAAGCGCTGCACGCATCACATTCACATTGCCAATGCATTCAAAAGAAAAATCCACCCCGCCATCGGTCATCTCGACAATCACCTCTTGAATGGGCTTGCTGTGTGACTTCGGGTTGACGCAGTCGGTGGCCCCCAACTTTTTGGCGATTTCAAACTTGTCTGGATTGATGTCAACCGCGATAATTCGCGACGCTTTGGCCTGCACTGCACCAATAATCACAGCCAATCCAATTCCACCCAAGCCAAACACAGCGACAGTGTCACCCTGCTTTACCTTGGCCGTGTTGTGCACGGCGCCCATGCCCGTGGTCACGCCGCAACCCAACAAACACACTTTTTCCAGCGGTGCTGCAGGATCGATTTTCGCCAGTGAAATCTCCGGCACCACGGTGTGCTCTGCAAATGTTGAGGTGCCCATGTAGTGATAAATCGGCTTGCCATCTTTGGAAAAACGGCTGGTCCCATCAGGCATCAATCCCTTTCCCTGCGTGGCGCGCACAGCCTGACACAGGTTGGTTTTGCCTGAGGTACAGAATTTACAAACTCGACACTCTGCGGTGTACAGTGGAATGACATGATCCCCCACCTCCAAGCTGCTGACGCCCTCGCCCACAGCCTCCACCACCCCGGCACCTTCATGCCCCAGAATGGCGGGGAACACACCCTCTGGATCAGCACCAGACAGGGTGTAAGCATCGGTGTGGCAAACACCCGTCGCAACAATCCGAACCAGCACTTCGCCTTTTTTGGGCAACTCCAGATCGACTTCTTCAATGCTGAGGGGCAAACCGGGTCCCCAAGCCACAGCGGCACGTGTTTTCATGGTTGGCATTGCTCAAGCTCCTTTGCAAGCGAGTATTTAATACGTCAGCCATTATAGATGGCTGGCAGGGATGTGATAGTGTTGCTGCACCTGACAGTCGCAGATTCATTGCCTTGTAACCAAATGCCCAGTGCCGACGAATTTGAAGCAAATCTAAAACCCCTGTGGGCTCAAGCCCAACAGGGAGACAGTGTTGCATATCGTGAAGCTTTGCTTGCGATTGCAAAACGTTTGCGGCAGTTCTACGGCAGACGATTACAGGCCTTGCCAGACGAGGTAGAGGATTTGGTTCAAGAAACATTGATTGCCTTGCATCTGCAACGTGGCACCTATGACAGCACCTTGCCTGTGAGCAGTTGGGTGTTTGCCATTGCACGCCACAAGTTGGTGGACATGTGGAGGCGCCGCGGAAGACGCGAAAGTCTGCATGACAACTTGGATGACTTTGCCGATCATGAACTGCCCTTCCAATCGGACGAACAAGGCACAGGCAGAGACCTGATGACCCTGCTCTCGCAATTGCCCAAAGCGCAGCAAGATGCATTGATGCTCACCAAAATTGAGGGGTTATCGATGCAGGAGGCCAGTCAACGGACTGGTGTGTCGGTTGCTGCACTCAAGGTGCAAGTGCATCGTGCACTCAAGCGACTTTCACTGATGGTGGGGAGCAACACATGAAAACCCCAGAATTGATTGACTTTCTTAGCAAACAGCTTGGTCCAGCGGATGTTGGCCTGGCCAACAAAAAGGCCTGGATTACCACGTGCATCGGCTTGCCCAGTGCAACCGGACTTGCAATGGTATTGCTTGGTCCAATTCCCACGACCATGGTCTTTGAGTTGGGGCTTTGGACAAAGCTCATTTACACAAGCCTCTTGGCCTGCGTCACAGCCTGGCTATTCGTTCGAGTGAGCAAACCGGCCATGCCATTCCAACAAGCGGTGCTGGGCATGGGGGCGGTCATCGCAGGTGCATTGCTTTTTGGCTGCTTGTTTTACCTGTCTAACCAATCCGATCAAAAGCTGATGTTGATTGCTGGGCATTCTTGGTTGGCATGCCCATGGCTTATTGCAATTGTGTCCCTCCCAGGCTTGCTGGGCAGTTTATGGTCCATGCGCGGACTTGCCCCAACCAGGCCATCACTGGCTGGTTTTGCCTGTGGGGCGTTTGCAGGCTCGCTGGGTGCGATGGGTTATTCTTTGGCCTGCACGGAGTCTTCGCCCACCTTTGTATCGCTGTGGTACACCCTCGGTATTTTGTTGGTGGGTGGCCTTGGTGCCCTGTTGGGCCCAAGGGTGCTGCGCTGGTAGATACATCCCGGTCCGTCGTTCAGGCTGGCGGATCCACCATATGATGCACAGATGAATTGACGCGATACCAGCCTGCAATGCTGTATCGGTCTCGATGGGCTGGCAGTACCTCGTGCGGAAACTCTTCACTTAAAAATACAACAAGCGTCCCGGGTTTGGGCAACACTCGGCACAATACATTCGAATCGTCTTGTGGATCGTAAAGCACCAGCTCGCCACCATCGGCAGCATGCCAATCCGAATTCAAATAAGTGACCACAGACAGCACCCGGTTGGCCTGACCTGAGAAAGCGTCCTTGTGCTTTTTATAAAAAGCACCTGGCGAGTAATGCGCAAAATGACTTTCGAATGAAAACAGCCCCAGCATGAGTCGACGGTTCAAGGCCGATTGAAGGGACTGCGCCCAATCCAGCCAGGCCGAACAAGCCTCATCGCTGCGCTCAATCCATAGAATCCTGTCACGTCTTAGCTGGCTTGAGGTGTGGTGGGCATCCAGTCGACCAATTCCGGCGGCTTTGAAGCTGTGCGGGTCGGCCGCGATCATGCTGCGCCTCATTTCTTCAAGCCAGACACCTGCAAACACGCCTTCTTTCACCGAGAGGCCATGCAAACGCAGATCTGAGGCGATTTCGTCAACCAAAGCGTCCGTGAGTTCAGGGTAAACCGAGTTGTGTTCTACCATTCGAGCAAATTCTGTTCAAAGAATATGGCCTGTAGTGTATCGCCGCCAACTTCACGGCGAAACACTTTTGCTCAAGCGTGACTCAAAAGTTGGCCGATGGCGCTGGACAAAGACGCAGAATCAAATTTTTTCACGTAAATGTTCACGCCCGCATCCATGCCACGGCGCGCATTTTCATCCGAGGTCAAGGATGAGTACATGATGATTGGTATGTTTTTAAACCGCGGATCACTTTTGAGTTTCCTGGTCAAAGTGCATCCATCCATGATGGGCATTTCTTCATCCACAAGAACCAAAGACACTTTGTCCTGAATCGGCAGCTGTTGTTGCTCAGCAGAGCCAGCCAATGCGAGTAGCTTTTGCTCAGCCTCCACACCATTGACCGCATGGCTGTGCTGAAGACCCAGCGTGTCCAACACCTCACTGATCTTGCGGCGAGCCACCAGCGAATCGTCTACAAAAAACACCGGTGCGGACTGCGGCAAACTCATCGCTTTCGCTGTCGCGTGCGTTTCGGTGTCCGACTCTGGCAGCACGCGATGACAGACGCTTTCAATGTCCACAAGGGACACCAAACCGCCGTCCTTCAACATCACCACCCCAAACACACACCCCTGCTCGGAATCGTATCGCTGGGGAGGCTTCACTTCAGACCATGGCACACGGATGATTTTGTCCACATCGGCCACAGCAAAGGCCACAGAGCGCGATGCAAATTCCGAAATGATCAGTTTTGAGTTTGCAGTGCCATCGCCCATGCCAATGGCGTCCCCAAGCGAAACCACGGGAAGCACTTGACCTCGCAGGGAAATGATTCCACTCATGGCCCCTTGCTGCCCAGGAATTTGGGTGACCGGAAGCATTTCGGTGACCTCGCGGATCTTAAAAACATTGAGACCAAAGACCTCCTGCCCTCCCAGGGAAAACAGAAGGATTTCGATCATTTCCGTTGTGGACTCTGCCGGATCTCGGTCGTTGCTGTAGTTCATGGGTTCGCCAATGGTTATCACATGGTTACCATTGTGAACGAAAGGCCACCAAGCCATATCCTGAAGAAGGGGGGTATAAGCTGGCTTTTTTAGACGGAATGTCAGCCGAGGTAGGCGGTCAACTCTTCCCGGGGATTGGCCAGCAGCGGGCCAACGCTTGGAAGCGTCACCGAGCCGATGGGCTCAAATGTTGATTCGAGCAAGCCATTGATCACGTCGGCCGAGACCTGGTAGTAATCCACGTTCAAAAGAGGTTCAGAGACTTGCCCCACCAGTGGGCTGCCCAGCGCATCCACAAAATCTTGTACAAGCTCACGACCTTCTCCACGGATCTCATCCTGCAGAAAATCTCTGGTCAACGCGCCCAGATCTTGCACCGAGTCCCCAATCCATTCACGCACGTTGCGCTGCCCTTGGCCAGAGCCGTCAAACTCGGTGGAGAAGCCCTCACGACTGGACTCGGCCTCCTCCAAAGCCCGTTGAATCAGTTCCAACAGACTTGCAGGCAAAGACGTGGACTCTTCCAAGCCCGCGTCCAACAACGTCGAGGCAGCGGATATGCCATTTTCAGGATCAACCACAAAAGAAGCGTTGGACAAAAAATCGCTTTCCGAGGGGTTGGTTCTGTAATCAGACTCAGCCACATCGCCGGTCTCTTTCAAACCTTCGGGGGCAAACACCTCTGCGAACGGGGCCAACGATCCATCGATCGATCCGCCTACACCAGTTTCGGCGAGGCGGGCGGCTTCAACTGGAACCTGGGAAATCCGAACCGGATTGGCTGCGGCAGCCAAGGCCAATGATTGGGCAGTAACATACGGCAAGGGTTGTTCAATCACGGAATCTTCAACATCTTGAACAGACGTGTCTCCATTCAGCCCCATCTCGCGATACGAATGCGCACTGGCGCCTCCCAAAATGGCAGTCGCCAAATTGACCTGGTCTGCGTTCTGGATTGCCTTGTCGAAATACGTGCTCATGCAATACAAACCCTTGAAGTAGTAAGTATTACATCAAACCCAGCAGAGAGACTCAATCAGGAAAGTGATATGTTTCACAGCCTATTTTGTAGGCAATTGATGCAATTTTCTAGGAAAAATTACCTACTTCCAACCCTTTTGGGTCACATGTTTTCTGTGGCCACGTAAAACCATTCCTGGCCAGCCTGGGAGGCTGTGTTTGGAAATACAATAAAACCATCGCGAGGGGCACGAACCTCGTCACCGTTTTTTCGGATGCCGACCAGCTCACCACGCCGAATTTTGTCAAAACTCGACCAGGCACGAACAAAAGCATCGTCAACATGCTGTTTGTCAATCACCTCAACAAGGCTGAGGTGTTGGTACTGTCGCACCGGCTCGGGAGCGGTGCCAACGATCAATTCCAAGTGCAGCAAGGTGTTCTCGATGGCCCTGTAGGCCACCGCAGGTCCATTCGGATCGTCATGCTGGCCACATTCCAAGGTCACGGCATATCCACCTGCGGCACGCATGCACTCGGTGGTGCCCATGCCGTAGCGTGGGTCAGTGTTCAAACCTTCCCCGGATTGGCCAGAACTTTTTAAATACGCAACCCGATTGCTCACACCCCTGGCGTAGGTGTCTAGCCAACCATCCACAAAACGGCTCACACCCAATCGCATGGCCAGGGCGCGTTCGGGGTGTTCTTGCTTGAATGGCTCCAAATCACCCGAATTGTTGCGAGGACCAAACAGAGCAAAAGGCACTTCGCCCTTTTGAAAACTGTGAATATCCAGCAACACATCATGCTCGGCCAGCAAAGGGCAGAGCCAATTCGCCACGTGGTCTTCGAAATCTTTGGGCGAATGAGTGGGAGTCAAATTCCGGTTTAGATTGCGATCGCCGTTGCGCTGTTCGCGGTTGTAAGCAAGTGGATTCGTGATTGGAACAAAAGTCACTGCCCCAGCCTTTAACGTGCGTTCACCACTTTCAAATTCTGCAATCATTTTGAGTATGGCGCGGCTGCCCGACACCTCGTTGCCATGCACAGCGCCAAGCACAATGAGCCGAGGGCCGGGCTGGAGCGCTGTGAAAGTGACAGATTTGAATTGCAAGGCCAAGGGCTTGGCAGGCAGGGCAGGAAACTGCATGGCAAACATTCACCAGATGACTTTCGATGCAAGCAGGTTACCACAAAGAAAAAGGGCAGCTTGCGCTGCCCCAATCGTGTCATGAATTAATTCCAGCCATGTCTTAGCTGGGCATGTCCACTGTGGCACCAAAGCGCTTTTTCAAATCACCAAAAGCGAGCAGGCGAACCAAAGCTGGAATAAGGATCACGGCGCCAACCATGTTCCACAAGAACATGAAGGCCAACAGCATGCCCATGTCCGCCTGGAACTTGATGGCAGAAAACGCCCAGGTGAACACACCCAAAGCCAGCGTGACCGCGGTCAGTGCCACAGCAACACCTGTGGAGCGCAGGGTCTCAAAGTAAGCCTCTTTGAAGTTCAAACCTTTGGCCAGGAAGCTCTCCAAGCGGTTGTAGATGTAGATGCCGTAATCAACCCCAATGCCCACGCCCAAGGCAATCACTGGCAGGGTTGCAACCTTGATGCCCAGGTCCATTTGAACCATGATCACGCGGCACAACACCTCGGTGATAAACAAGGGGATCATGATGGCCAACATCACCCTAAAACTCTTGAATTCCCACCACACCAAAAGACCCACAATGCCATACACCAGCAGAAGCATGGTTCGTTGCGCTTGCTCCACCACGATGTTGGTGGCCGCCTCAATACCACTGTTGCCTGCAGCCAAAATAAACTTGGCATCTTCGGTGTTGTTTTCGGCTGCAAACGCTTCCACTTTCGCAACCACCCGTTCCAGGGTTTCCGCCTTGTGGTCCGACAAGAACAGAATCACAGGTGTCATGGAGCATTCGGCGTTGTACAAGGTCGTGGGGATGTTTTTATGTGCCCCGTTGGAAATAAACCGGTCTCTGGAGATCGCCAGCCACTTGGGGTTGCCGCCGTTGAAGCCAGCGATGATATTTTTCATCACCGTGAACAAAGACACCGTGCCTTCCACACCCTCCACGTTTTCCATTTCCCACTGGAAGCGGTCTACTGCAGATGCCACCGGATAGGCGCCGCATTCCCCCGCGGGGGTCTCCACCATCACCACAAACACATCCGAACTGGTGGAATAGTTTTGCACCAAAAACTTCACATCCTGGTTGTAGCGCGAGTCTGGGCGCAACTCTGGCGCGCCTGGATCCAAGTCACCAATCTTCAGGTCTGCCGACACCACCAGGCCAACGGCCAAAATCGCTGCGGCCCCCAGTGTTACAGCACCAGCCACCTTCTTCTCGGTCAGGCGAGACAATGCGTGAGAAACCGTGTGCTTGCTGGCCTCCTGTTTGGCCACCTGTTTAAGACCAGTTTCGGTCACGTCCGCGTAGCTCATGAGAACAGGCAGCAAGAACATTTTCGTGAAAATAATCACCGCCACACCAATCGATGCGCTGATGGCCAACTCACGAATTACACCGATCTCAATCACCAACAAGGTCGAAAAACCGACCGCGTCAGCCAACAGAGCCACCGAACCGGGGATAAACAACAGGTGGAAGGTTGCTTTGGCAGCATCCATTTTGCTGGCGCCATGAAAACGCTCTGCAGCCATGGTCCGTACGTTTTGGATCGCATGACTGACGCCAATCGCAAAAGTCAAAAATGGCACCAAAATGGAATAAGGATCCAAACCGAAGCCGAGCAAACTGACAGAACCCAAATGCCAGATCACGGCCAATGAACAGCAAAAAATCGTGGCTGCAGTGCTCTTCCAGCATCTGGAATACCAGAGCAACAAAATCACAGTGAGTACAAACGTGATTGCAAAAAACCCAGCAATTGCCTTGGCACCATCAATCAAATCACCCACGACCTTTGCAAAGCCCGTGATGTGAATCGAGATGTTTTCATCCTGATATTTATCGCGCACCAGCGATTCAATCCGCTCGGAGAGCTTGCCATAGCTTAGCTTCTCGCCCGTGTCCGGATCAATTTCAAGCAGTGGCGCCAGAATGATGGCTGAACGTTCATCGTTGGCAACCAAAGAACCAATCCGACCGGATCGCTCCACGTTCGCTCGAACAGCCTCAATTTGCTCAGGCGTGCCAGCAAACCCCTGACCGATCACTGGCCCCATGCGGAGACCTTCTTCTGTCACCTGGCGCCACATCACGTTGGGCGTCCAGATTGAGCTCAAGTTGCCGCGGTCGACCCCGGGAATGTAAAACACTTCGTCGGTGATCTGACGCAGCTTCTCCAAAAACTCGGCCTCATAAATCGTGCCGTTTTTGTTGTGAACCGCAATGCGCAGAACGTTGCCCAAGGGCCGCAATTCGTTCTCGTAATTGAGGTAGTTCGCAATGAATGGATGCGTCACTGGCACCATTTTCTGAAACGACGCATCCGGCTTTAATTGAACGGCGTGATAGGCGAAAAATACAGACAGCACCGCGAACACCGCAATCACCAGTTTGCGATGCCCAAACAGCAAGCCCTCAAAAAACCGCTCCACCTTGCCCAATTCTTCTTGATTACTCATGACTGTTTTGTCCAATTAACGTGGCACGTTCAAAACCCGAGGGCCGCCTTGACTGCTGAGCACCAGCGCGTTGCCCACATGCGTCATTCCTGTCACAGGCTTGCCTTCCTCTTTGGTGACCATGGTCAGCGCAGTGCCCGACTCGTCGGTCGAGATCAAGCGACCTTTCTGGTCAACAAACACAACCTTCTGGCCCAAATTCAAACCTTGAACAAGGCTTTCCTTGGTCGGGCTCTTGAGCTGCCACCAGGCGGTTGCATTGGGGCCAAGTCGGTAAACATTGCCGCCAAATCCATAAGCAAACACCGTTGCCTCGCCCGCAGCATTGCGAGTCACAGCCGTGCCATAAAAATGGCCGATGTACCCAGAGTCAAGACGCTCCCAAGTTTTGGCAAAGTCGGTGGAACGGTAGATTCGACCAGCCTCGCCAGCAATCAGCAACAAACCGCTTGCGTCGCCATACAGGCCGTTGTAATGCCTAAAATCCGGATTGTTAAGCCGATCAGCAATCAAGGTCCATGTGGAACCGCCATCGGTGGTTTCAAAAATCTGTCCATAACTGCCAACAACCCAGCCAGTGGTTTCGTCTTTGAACCACACGTCCAACATGGGTCGAGCCGGACCAAAACGGGCGCCAGCCTCCGCATCTTCGAAGGCAAACGTTGCTGCCTCCAATGCCTCGTTCATAGAATCCTGCTCGGCTGGGCTTGCTGCATCAAAGCGAGACTGGATGTCGTCCATCTTCTTTTTGGCAGCCGCCACCACTTGTTCATTGGCTTTGTTGCCATCAAACACGCGAGTCCAGCTTGCCCCAGCATCGCTGGATTTCAACACCACACCATCATGGCCCACCACGTAAGCCACTTTGTCGGACGCAAACACCACACTGGTCAGGTTCACAGAAACAGGCACTTGGGCCTGGGTCCACACACGACCATCCGCGTCCTTAACGCCAGTGGAAGGTTCAGCAGCGGCCATGTCCTTTTTCAGCACAATGCCCCGCTCACCAACCATCAACACATTGGAACCCTGCGATGTCACGTTCAACATCAGCGCCTTGGCGGCCTTGGGCGCCATGATCGCGGGCAGGTCCAAAGGATCTTTAAAAGCCCAGGCCGACGGCAAAACGGCCAAACTGAACAGCACACAAGCTGTCTTTAACGCCAAAAGTGGCTTGGTCATTGCCACATCTCCAATCTCAAAAAAGCCCAGAGGTTGCTAGGTACCTCTGGGCTAAGGTCAGAATAGGACGTGTCTCACGACACGTCCGTATGTCAACGCCCCATCCGACGCAATGCTGCAGTCGAAAAGTCGGCTGTGGTGTACTTTCTACCGAACTCAATTGGCTTTTCTTCGTTGGTCAACGCATTCACCAAATAACGGCGGGCCTGCAGGTCGTAAATCACCTCACCAGCGGGGCCAAAAGTTGGTGCGTCATACAGCTGCACGCCGTACACTTCACGCACACGCCACAAGCCACCACGCGCATCGTACTGGTCTGCATGCAACACAGCCCAAGAGTCTTCATCAATGAAGAACACGCGTTTGGAATAAATATGGCGAGCGCCGCTTTTCAGGGTTGCTTCCACCACCCAAACACGGTGCAATTCATAGCGCACCAAATCCTGATTCACATGGTTGGGTTTGATGATGTCGCTGTACTTCAGAGCCTTGCTGGTCAACTTGTAGTTGTTGTAGGCCACATACATTTCGCGTTTGCCAACCAGCTTCCAGTTGTAGCGGTCCGGAGAACCGTTAAAACCGTTGAAGTCGTCGTTTGTACGCAAACCGTCTGCACCAATCCCTGGGGAGTCGTAGGCGAGTTCAGGCGCACGAATCACACGACGTTGACCTGGGTTGTACTGCCAAGCCAAACGAGGCTCTTTCACTTGGTCCAAGGGCTCGTGAACAAGCGCCACCTCACCGGCGGCGTTGGCAGGCGCAGTCGTTTGGTTCAGGTAATAAAAAATTCGATTGGGCTCTGGATCATCCATGAACGCGGCGAACGAAATTGTTTCCGTGCGCTTGCCCACTGTGAAACTGCCATTGGTTTGCACAGGGAAGTCGGCAGAATGACGCGTGATCGATCCACCCAAATCGCGCATGATGTGGTTCCAAATCACCTGCACACCTTCGGTGGGGATTGGGAACGGCACATTGGACTTCTTCAGGTTCACAATCCCGTTGCCACCCTCGGCCAATTTAATGCCTGGGGCTTCATCCTTGGCAAACTTGTACACATCCGCACGGTAAGCGGCTGTGCGCTGTGTTGGATACACATTCATCTTGAAGCTGGGGTAGCGCTTCATCAACTCCATTTGGCCAGGAGCCAATTTGTCTTTGTGCTGCTCCATGTTCGCCGCAGTGATCGTCACCACGGGCTTGTCGGAGGCAAAAGGATCCAAATAGCCCTTGTTGGGATCAAAGCCAGCGGGGGGCTTGCTAATGCCACCTTTCCATTCAGGAATGGTGCCAGCCGCATTGCCCGCCTTTTCAGCACCAATGGGTGTCAGGGTGGTGCCCAATTTGGAAAAATCATTGGCGAGCGCCGGTGCGCCAGTGCCCATCACGGCCAAAGCAATCACCAGGGGTTTAAACATTCTCAATTTCATGCGAAAAGTCTCCTTGAATACAAATACATCCCGCCTCTTTTTTTGTTCTGTTCCGTTTACAGGTTGGCTCCCAACACCAGAGACACAAAATCCCGGTCTTTAAACGGATCAAAGTAGGCCTTGTCATTGAACTTGCTGTAATTCATTTCAGCAAAATATCGGGCCGATTGAATTTCTGCACGCAAACCCAAACCGAAGTTCATGCGATCTTCCAAGAATACACCGTCAGCGGAATACCCTTTTACATCGTGTGCAAAGAACAGGCGTGGCGCGAGCGTAATTCCAAACAGCGCGTCTGGATACTGTGCCACAGACAGCACGCGATAGCCAAATGCAGTTTCTGTCGCATAGCCGTCCACGACACAGTTGCGTGGGTTTGGATTCACACCCGCATTGCAATCGCCGCCGTTGTATGAAACATGTGCGCCTGCACCAAACGCTGGGGATCTGCCAAATCGCTCACTGGTGAATGGGTCGCCAATGCCTCGCCACATTTGAGCACCCACCTCTGCAATCACAGCAACCTGGCTGGCGCCCAGTCGGCGAGGAAAGAGCGCAATTGTTGACAGCTGCGCCTGCACTTTGTCCAAAGGCTTTGCGCCCGCCAAAATAGATCCTTCTGGGAACTGCGTGTTGTCGCCATAACGCGCCAGAGGTCCATCACCTGTAGCGCCACCTTTCAACAGGTCCGCCGTGTTGTATGCCGCTGGGAAATCCTTGGTGTAGCTGACTTCACCAAAAACGGAGAATCCAAACAACTCGGTGGCTGCAGACAAACCAGCCACTTGAATGTTTTCTGCACCGTAGTCAAAGAAATACGACAGTGGGTTCACAACGCTCTGACCACCTGCTTCCAAGCCATTGAAGATGGAGCCGTCATAGCCAGATGGTGTTTTACGCAGAGACAAATTCGGAATGCGCTGGTGGTAATTCACAACATACGCGCCAAACTCCGTGCCGATCTCCCCTGCGTAGTAACGGGCCGCCAAACCCACTTGACCGGTGTCTTTGGGTCGGCGGTCTGGAAGCTGCGCCATGCGGAAGTTGAGGTTGCCCAAATCGGTGGGCAAACCCGTGATCATGCTCAAAACACCCGTCAAACCAGATGCGCCACCAGTCGTGGACGTGTCAAAAGGCGTTCCACCAACTGTGACAGTGCCACCCCCTTCAAAACTCTGGCGATCGTTGTAGCCTGTGAAATCAATATCACCCAACGGCGTGCTCAGCACCCCGGGGTTGATGGGGGCACCCTGGAAATTACAGTTCAGCAGATCCGCCTGAGAGAACAACGTGCCGCAGCCATCCACCACCACCTTTTCATGGTTCACCTGAACAAACGACTCAATTGACAATTGATCTGTCGCTTGCAAATTGGCGTAAAGCTGCGGGATGGGCAGGAACACCTCTTTCAATTGCGCACCTGGGCGGCGCAACGCAGCAGAATCGAAGTTGGAATACTGGTTCACGCCACCAAGCACAAACAAGGCCTCCCCCCAGGTCACCACCTGATTGCCAGCCTTCACTGTGAGCGGCCGACCCAAAGGCTCAAAGTCCGCAAATGCATAGGCATCCAGGAACTGCGCATCTTCAAAGCCAGTGCCCTTGTCAAAGCCCGAGTCGTTCAGAGGCTCATTGGGGCGAAAACCATTGTTGGACGATCCGTGGGGCACCCGATTGCTGCGATTGTGAAAATCCGAGTACGCTTTGGCTCGAACAAAAACGCCAGCATTGTCTTTGCGAAGCTCCAACTCACCAACAACCTTTGCAGCGGAGCTGAACACATCGCCTTTGCCGTAGTTCAAGTTGCCATCATCGACTGTGCCGCTCGAGGCCTCGCCCCCGTTGCCAATGAATATAATCGACTTGTCCGCGTCTCTGGTGCGCATGGACGCACCCACGGTCACCTCCATCGCCCACCGTCCCTCGATACCTGCGGGCCCCTCAAAGGAACCTGCACTCATGGCGGGCAAAGCATAGGAAGACAGTGCAAGGGCAACTGCCGTTGCAACCAAGGAAGGAATGGGACGGTGCGTGTTCACCATGTGTTGTCTCCTCAGGGTCTTAAGACCTCTTGAACGAATCGCCAGCGGCTGATTCAACTGTGTATTAATTACCCCTCTTACTAAGTCACAGTCGCATTAGATTCATAAATCGCACAATACTCACAACAAATAGAAAAGCCCCTGCAAAAAACAATGTAACTTGTGAGTAATTTCCCCCTGAACATCGTGTACAAGGCCAAACCAGCACCAGAATCAGATTGCCAGCACGCTGAAATTTACACACACTCGGCGCTGCACAACCTCTGAAAATTTCCACCCGCCATGCAAGATGCTTCGAACTCCCATTACCAGCTGATTGAACGCGCAATCCAATGGATCGCAGACGAACACCGGCGCTTGCATGGTGGTCAACGCCACCGCGAGCCAAGCCTTGGCGAATTGGCAGGCCATTTGGGCCTGAGCGATGGCCATCTTCAAAAAGTTTTTTCATCATGGGCAGGCATCAGCCCAAAACAGTTCTTTCAGGTTTTACAACGGGACCACGCCGTGGCGTTACTGCGGCGAGGCCAAAGCACACTGCAATCGAGCTTCGAACTCGGGCTGGGCAGCAACAGTCAACTACATAACCTAATGCTCCGCCTCGAGGCACTGACGCCAGGTCAAATTCAACAACAGGGGCGCGGCCAGACATTTTTTGTTGGCTTGGCCGAAACTCCCCTGGGCCACGTGTTCGTGGGGCAAACGAGGCTGGGACTTCACAGCCTAGAATTCGAAACCCCCACCCTCAACTACCAAACGTGGCAATCTCACCTCAGGCGGCTAAACCCGCTCGGTGACTTTGTCGAAGACCACCAACAGGCCAAGCAGCTCGCGCGACTCCTCTTTGACTCCTCAGCGGCGCAACCACTTCATCTCATCGTGCGGGCGAGCCCATTTCAAATCCAGGTGTGGGAGGCACTTTTGCACCTTCCACCAGCCCAACTCACCAGCTACAAACAACTTGCGCAAACAATTGGCAAACCGAACGCGAGTCGTGCTGTGGGATCCGCCGTGGCATCCAACCCCATCGCCTACCTCATTCCCTGTCACCGAGTGATCCAGTCCACAGGGCATTTGGGTCAATATCGGTGGAGCCCCATTCGAAAAATGGCACTGCACGCTTGGGAAACGGCACAAATTCAATACACATGCGACCACTCTAGCCAATCCACAGACTTGAATCTGTAAACCATCGTTACATCTCGATTGCCCACAAAGCATCCAAACACGGGCACACTGTGTAGCGGTTTCAAATTGTCAGCACGGATCGTCCATGAAAGCATTAACCACCCTAGCGATAGTTTTGAAGTGTTTGCCCCTCATGCTGCTGGGCGGCTGCAGCGCACTGCAACTGGTCAACTCGGTGTCAAAGATTTACCCGGCAAATGTCAAAACAGACATAGCCTTTGGCGAACATCCCAAACAACGCTTTGATTTGTATTTGCCGCAAACCAGCCGCGCAGACGGTCGCCCCACGCCGGTGATTGTTTTTTTCTACGGTGGCAGTTGGAACCGCGGTGACAAATCCGAATATGAATTTGTGGGAAGAAGACTGGCCAGCTTGGGCTACATCACCGCGATCCCCAACTACCGGTTGTATCCGGATGTGCGTTATCCGGAGTTTTTGAAAGACGGCGCTGACAGCGTATTGCGCATACAAAAAGAATTGGCGCAAGCAGCGTACCAAAGTCTTAACCCGTCAAGCAAAACCATATTGATGGGCCACAGCGCCGGTGCCTACAATGCCGCAATGCTCGCACTGGACCCCAGGTGGATAAACAACGCTGGCGGCTCACACGCGTCCATTGCAGGGCTTATTGGTCTGGCTGGTGCGTACAACATTTACCCCATTCGCGACGTGGAGGTGCAACCTGTGTTTCACCACCCCAATTACCCGGCTGCGTCTCAGCCGATTGAATTTGTAAGCAAATCGCTCGCCCCCACCCTAATCCTTGCACCAGAAAACGACACCATTGTGAGCATTGAGCGCAACAGCGTCGCTTTGCATGAAGCCCTGCGAAAAGCTGGCAAACAATCTCGCTTGGAAACCGTCGTGGGCACAGACCACGTGACCTTGATTGGCACCCTGTCCCCGGTCCTATTCTTCAAAGGGAGCAGCATCGACCCAATTTCGCAATTTGTTAACATGCTGTAAGCCTAGAGTGTGGCCCCTAAAAAGCAGATTGACCCTCCATTGAAACGCCAAAGATACTAAGGAGTTACACACACCAAAAACAACAGAGACAAGACGCCTTATGTTCAAAAAGATCAACAGCATTTCTGTACCCAAACATCTTGGCACAGTCAGCAACATCGACACCCAGGCAGAAACCAGCCCCTACGAAGTCAGCATGACTCGCGACAATGTGGAAGCCATCTGGGGTAGCGTAGAAGGATTCTACAGAACAGGCCTTCAACCGGGCATGAGCATGGTGATCCGTCGTCAAGGTGAAATCGTGCTGAAGCGTTCAATTGGCCATGCGCGCGGCAATCCGCCACCCGGCCACCCTGAAGATCAGCACGCGCCCATCCTCATGACACCCGACACGCCCGTGTGTCTGTTCTCGGCCTCCAAAGCCATCACAGCCATGCTGATTCACAAACTTGAAGAACAAGGCCTTTTGAATCTCAGCGACAAAGTTGGCCAATATATTCCCGAATTTTCTTGCAACGGCAAAGAAAACATCACCATCGGGCAAGTCATGTCCCACCGCGCCGGCGTGCCAGTGATTCCGATGAAAAACCCACACCCATCCCTGCTTTTTAAGTGGGACAGCGTGATCGACCTGATCAACTCAGGCTACACCAGCAAAGGAGACGGCAGCCAACAGGCCTATCACGCCATCGTTGGAGGCTACATACTTGGAGAAATTGTTAAACGCGTCACTGGCAAATCTGTAGAGACCGCACTTCAAGAAACCATTGCAAAGCCGCTCGGGGCCAAATACCTCACCTACGGCATTCACAAAAAACATCAAGCGTCGGCGGCCTACAACTACAGCACTGGCGCCAAACCAATATTCCCGATCAACGTGCTTGCCAAACGCGCCTTAAACATCGACTTTGACAAAATTGCGAGCATATCGAACAGCCCAGAGTTCATGGATGCCACCGTCCCTGCAGGCAATATTTATGGCACTGCGGATGAGGTCAGCCGGTTTTACCAAATGATGCTCGATGCAGGGGAGTTCAACGGGAAGCAGGTGTTTGCCCCCGAAACCATCAAACGGGCCACCAAACCTGCCGGACCATTGACGGTGGATCAAACGCTGATGATCCCATTGCGATTTTCAAACGGCTTCATGCTCGGAGAAAACCTGTTCTCATTGTTCGGCGTACAAGCCCGAAAAGCGTATGGACACTTGGGCCTGATCAATATTGTCACCTGGGCGGATCCAGCCAGAGACATTTCAGTGGCTTTTTTGAATACAGGAAAGTCACTGGACCCAAGATCGCTCCCAGCGCTTGGCAAAATATTGGTCTCAGTCAGCTCGAACTGTAGTGTTTTACACAAACGCTGAATTGTCACTCTGCCACCAGCACATCGGATTCGTAGGATGGTCTGGTGGCCAAACATCGCCATTGAACAACAAGAAAGCCGCGATTGAGTTGTTAGATCGGTTCTGGCTTGTTATGGAGTGAGTTGGTATGGAGTTGAGTGGCTTGTTGTACAGGGATTCGGAGGTTGTAGATACAAAGCAAACGCCCCGTGGGATTGGATCTCACGGGGCG
>DASUDK010000172.1:0-9946 GCA_036275655.1 Limnobacter sp.
CAAAGCAAACACCATCACCGCCAAGCCCAGATACACCATGCCCTGGTCTTGCGCAAACACCCTGGAGAACACCAAAATCATCAAGCCACTTGCAAAAGCCACCAGCGCTGCCAGCATGGAGCCGGTGACTTGCCAACGGTAAGCCGAGGCGTACAAAGGCTCTAACTCGGTGCTTTGTGCCAGCCACATGCGCCCCAGGCCACTTCTGTAGTTGTTGTAACCCGCCACTTGCACCTGCACCAGGTTGTCGCCTGCATGAAGCAGCTCTGGTGGAAATTGAAACAAAAATGGCCGGTTCCAGTTGCGCGCGAGTTCCCCCTCCATGGCACCTTCGCCCCCCACCCATTGCCCATTGATGTAGATGTGGGCGTTCATGATCACACGTGGCACAAACAAGGCGTTGGGCACGGGCCGATTGGGGTCCAGGCGCACCTGGAAGTGGTACCACGCCTGCCCTTCAAAGCCCGGTTTGCTGTGGTCCCAAGCGTCGGGCAAGGTGACGGTGGTTTTGTGAAGTGAGGCCGCCAACTGCGCAGGCGGGATGTTCTTGGCCTGGGTGTAAACCACGTCGGCCTGGGTTAAAAAATACCCTTTCTCTTCCAGCGCAGGGGTCCCCATCACATGCAAAGGCGCCCGCAAAATGCCCAGCATTGCCACGGCAAGCGAGAACACAAGCAGCAACACGAACTGTCGCTGAAAGGCATGGTCCTCAAACGTGCGGGGATTCAAAGGTCAAGCAAACCCAGCAGCGAAGCCTCATACACCGCCTCGGAGCGGCTGTGGACATGCAGCTTTTTGTAAATGCGTTTCACATGCGTTGCCACGGTGTGTCCAGAGATGCCCATCTGGTTGGCAATTTCCTGCGCGGTAAACCCACGCGCAACTTGCTGAATCACCATGAGCTCCCGATCAGTGATGGCACAGGATTTTCGGGCCATGTTCACCTCGGGCGAGATCTGGTTGCTTGGGCTCACGGCGGGGGGTGCATTGCCCGTCAAGATGCGGCCAAGCAATTGCCTGGCAATCAGGGGGCTGATGGGCGAGCCGCCATTGGCAACCTCCAAAATGTGGGCCTCCAGTTCTGGGCCTGTGTAGTCCTTGAGCAAGTAACCGCTCGCGCCGGCCTCAAGGCTGCGCACCACATGGTCTTCATCGCCAAAGGCTGTGATCACCAGGGTCTCGGTTTCTGGTTTGTTCTTGCTCAGCCACTCTATAATTTCAATGCCCGAGGAGTCGGGCAATCCCAAGTCAATCAAGGCCACCTTGGGCTCGGTCATGAAAAGCAGTGCATAGGCATCGCCCGCGGTGTTGGCATGCCCCAGCAGATCCAGGTGCGGAGATTCTTTGATCACCTGAACCAAGTGATCCTGCGTGGCTGGATCATCTTCCACCAGAATCACGCCGATCGATGAGGATTTTGGATGTCTTGCGTTCATGACTGCATGGCTTACGGATTGTCGATTGGCAAATGGAGCGCGAATCGTGTGCCTCCACCGAGGCGGGAGTCCATCACCAAGTGTGCTCCCAGTTGCGTTGCACGGTGTCTTAAGGTCTTCATGCCTTTGCCTGTGCAATTGCCACCAATGTCAAATCCTACTCCGTTGTCTTCAATGTGCACACCCACATGTTTAGGTCCCCTTGACACCGACAAGTGAATTTCCGTGGCTGCGGCATGCTTCAGGATGTTGGTGAAAACCTCTTGCACAATGCGCAACACGTGCAAACAGTTGCGTGGGTCGAGGTAGGGCAGGTCAGGAATGTCCGTGTCAACAGCCCAGTGGAGTGCAATGCCGCTGGACTTGAGGCTGTTTGCAATCCGGTACCGGAATGCACCCAACAGGGTCACCAAATCCCCATCAATCGGTTCAAGGGAGTCAATGGCCAACTGGAGATCGCGCAAGCCGCTTTCGAGCAAGTGCAGTGTGCTTTGTTTGTCAAACCCCGGGGATTGAAGCTGGTGAATGGCTGCCACGAGGTGCGCTCCCATGCCATCGTGCATGTCGGCCATGAGGCGGTGGCGCTCGGCCAAGCGAACCTTTTCTTGGTCCACAATTTTGAGGGTTTCGTACTGGGCCGCCAACTCCGATTCACGCTGCATCAGCCGCGCTTGCAGGGTGTCATTGAATTGATCCGCCTCGTGCAGCAAACCGCTGTAGCGATCGATCAAAAAATAGCTCATGGCCAGAAACATCACAATGCCGATGTATTGGTTCAGAAAGTAACCGTCGAATGCTGTGATACCGATCAGAAACATCAAATCGGCCACGCTCAAGCACACAAAGCAAACCATGCCGAATGCAAAAAAGTGAGGTGCCAATTGTTGGCGCGCATTGCCAAGCCGCATCAGCGCCGTTGCTCCCCAGGCATACACCAGCAGACCCGCAAACCCGTAGTAACTCACCAGCCTCAATGCCCATTCCGCCTTGATGGCGATGAGCACCGGGAAGGTCAAGCTGTAAAACCACCAGATTTTCCATGCCCAGTGGCGTTTTGGCGTTTGGGTATAGACCAGGATCAGCAAGACCAGCGTTGCAGCAAACACCAGCAATCCCCCCTGTGTGATGCGGATCCAGATGCTGTGTTCAAACGGCGGGGTGGTGGTTAAAAAAGCCAGGTTCCGGATGCCCCACAAGTAGCAGACCGCTGCGAGCAAGGTCAAATTCAGGCTGCGCGATTTGCCCAAGCCCAGCAGGATGGTCAGCACGATGCCCGCGCCCAATACAAATGCGGTGCTCAGGTACACCGAGGTGACCTGCACATCGTGGCGCACCCGGTAGGCCCGGCGCAAATCGGCGTCTTTGCCCAGCCACACGGTGGACAGGCCAGCAATGTAGTCTGCAAAGGCAAACACCTGAATGGACACGGTGTTCTCGCCCAGGCGCACCTGGCTGGGGCCAAGGTTCACAATTTGAGGACGGTTCCAGTTCCGCTCTGCGTTGCTGCTGTCCATGGGGCCAAAGTAACCCACGCGCTCGCCATTCAAATACACCTCGGCATTCATGGCAAAGCGTGGGATGTAAATCGACTCCACGGGTTGGTCCGCCGAGTATTGAAACTCAAACTCATACCAGTAATAACCCCCGGGCGTTTTTAGCCAATCATCGATCCGATCCGGCAGGGCGACGGTGTCGGCGGTGCGCAAGCGGTATGGCGGGTACATCTGATACTGCGGCGTGTGCAACAGTCGGGCCTCGGTGATCTCGATGGCTGCGGGGTCGGTCGGCTCATCTTGCGTGATCTGATAGGCCAGCAGCCCAGCGATGACCGCAAAAAACAGGGTGGCGCCCGCGTAGAGGCTGGTGAGTTTTTTTGCCCAGGCAGACACGATGGGCGTTTTGCTCATTGGTCCCGCAGTGAGATCAAACCGAGCTCGCTGGCCCGGTGTACAGCACCGGTTCGGGAGTTCACCGCAAGCTTGCGGTAGATGCGTTTTACATAGGTGCTCACGGTGTTGATGGACACACCGAGCAGTTCGGCAATTTCCGCCTGCATAAAGCCCTTCGAAACCATTTCGAGCACCTCCAGCTCCCGCTCAGACAAGGGGGTGTATTTGCTGGGCGGTTGTTTGGGTGCGCTTTGCGCTTCAGGCTCCGCCTTGCCGCTGCGGAAACGCTTGAGCAACCGGCGTGCAATCACCGGGCTGATTGGAGAGCCTCCGGCGCGCAATTGCTTGAGCCTTTCCAAGATGTCGATGGTGCGGGTGTCTTTGGTCAGGTACCCCGTGGCACCCGCTTCAATGCTCGAGATCACATGCGATTCATCGCCAAACACCGTGAGCACCATGCTTTCGCAGGCAGGCAAGTGCTGGTGAATGTGGGCAATCAATTCCAAGCCGCTCCCATCGGGCAAGCCCAAATCGACCAGCACCACATCGGGCTGTAAGGCTTGTACATTCTGAAGGGCCTCTTGGAGGGTGAATGCGCTGCCAAGCCACACCAATTCCGCGTGGCTTTGGATGGCCTGCTGCAGCGCCAGCTGGATGCGTTCATCGTCATCCACCACAAACACTCGAATCAGGTTGCTCGGTTTGCTTTCCATCGCGTTCATCATGCTCATTGGATCAACTGATTGACTTCAATGATGGGCATCATCACCGCCAGCACAATCAGCAGCACAATCAGACCCATGACGAGAATCAACACAGGCTCCATCAAACTGGTGAGCCACATGGCTTTGCGTTCGACTTCGGTGCGTTGTGCATCGGAGGCGCGTTCCAACATGGCAGCCAATTGCCCGGTTGCCTCGCCACTGGCCACCAGATGCGTTAACACCGGCGGGAAGAGCCCGCTTTTGCCCATGGCCTTGCTCAAGGCGCTGCCCTCTTTGACGCGCTCTTGAACATCCACCATGGCCAACTGCAGTGCACTGTTGCCCAGGGTGCGGTTGGCAGCGGCCAGCGCCTTGAGGATGGGCACGCCACTGCCCACCAGGATGGACAAGGTGGAAGCGAGCCTCGCTGTGTTCACGGCCCGCACAAATGGCCCCGCCACGGGCAGCCCGAGCACCATCTCATCAAATTTCAGCTTGAAAGCTTTGTTCTTGAGTGCGTTGCGAAACACATAGGAGGCGCCAATCAACACCAGTGCGAGCAGCCAGCCCCAGGCTCTCAAGAAGTCTGACAGGGCGATCATCACCACCGTCAGGGTGGGCAGCGCCTGGTTGGTGTTTTCGAACACAGACACCACTTGCGGCACCACATAAGTCAGCAGGCCCACCACCACCATCAGCGCAACCACCGTCACAATGGCTGGGTAAATGAATGCCGCGCTCACCTTCTGTTGGAGGGCTTGACGGGCCTCCAGGGCATCTGCCAGCTTGGAGAGCACGCCGCCCAGGTCACCAGTGTTTTCACCAGCCGCCACGGTGGCCACGTACATCTCTGGAAAGGCCTTTGGGTAATGCGCCAGCGCTTGCGAGAGGGGCGTGCCCGAGGTCACCTCTGACCGAATGCTGTTAATCCGCTCGCGGATCAGCGGTTTGTCGGCTTGTTCAACCAGCGCAGCCAAGGCCTGTGCCAAGGCCAGGCGCGCTTGCAGCAGGCTGGCCAGTTGCCGAGTAAACAGCACCACCTCTCGGTTGCTCAGTTCACGCTCAAAGGGGTTGTTGCGTTTGCCCAGCTTGGGCGCACTGTTTACTTCTTCAATGGCAATCGGGGTCATGCCCTGCATGCGCAACTGATTGCGGGCTGCCCGGGCCGAGTCGGCCTCCATGGAGCCTTTGGTGGTTTTGCCTTGCGCATTCAGCGCCTCGTAGCGAAATACGGCCATGGCAGCGTGTTAGTCCCGCGTCACACGCAACAATTCTTCAAGCGTTGTGGCGCCTGTGTTGACCCAACGTTGCCCGTCTTCACGCATGGTTTTCATGCCTTTGGCCAGGGCTTGGGTGCGCATCTCTGCCTCAGACACCTCGTTGTGAATCATGGCGCGTATGTCGTCATCCACGGTGAACAGCTCATACACGCCCGTGCGGCCAATGTATCCTGTGTGGCCGCATTGGTCACAACCGTTGGCGTGCCAGTGCAGTTGCCCTTCTTCATCGTGCGAGCTGGTTTTGCAGTGTGGGCAAAGCCGGCGGACCAGGCGCTGCGCCAGCACCCCCAGCAGGCTGGAAGACAACAGAAACGGCTCCACCCCCATGTCCACCAGGCGGGTCACGGCGCTCACCGAGTCGTTGGTGTGCAGGGTGGCCAGCACCAAATGACCTGTGAGCGAAGCCTGCACGGCGATTTGTGCGGTTTCCAGATCGCGGATTTCACCAATCATGATCACATCCGGGTCTTGCCGCAAAATGGCGCGCAAGGCTTTGGCAAAGGTCATGTCGATTTTTGCATTCACAGGCGTCTGGCTGATGCCCGGCAAATCGTATTCCACCGGGTCTTCTACCGTCATCACATTGGTGGTGGAGGAGTCAATGCGGGAGAGCGCTGCATACAGCGTGGTGGTTTTTCCAGAGCCAGTGGGCCCCGTCACCAGCACAATCCCATGCGGCATGTTGCACAGGCGATCCATTTCTTTCAGGGTGTGCTCTGGCATGCCCAGTCGGCTCAGCTCCAGTCGGCCTGCCTCCTTGTCCAACAAACGCAGCACAGCGCGTTCGCCATGGCCTGTGGGTAGCGTAGACACGCGCACGTCCATGGGTTTGCCGCCGATGCGCAGTGTGATGCGGCCATCTTGGGGCAAACGCTTTTCGGCAATGTCCAGGCTGGCCATGATCTTGATGCGTGAAATGAGTGCGGAGTGCAACTCGCGCCGGGGTTGCAGCACATCGCGCAAGGTGCCATCCACCCGGAATCGCACAGCAGAGTGCGTCTCAAAGGCTTCAATGTGAATGTCGGATGCGCCGTCGCGGCTGGCTTGGGTCAGCAGGGCGTTGATCATTCGGATGATGGGCGCATCGTCCTCGGTTTCCAACAGGTCTTCCACCGCGGGAATGTCCTGCATCATTTGTGTCAGGTCCAGGTCGCCTGCCACCTCATCGGCCACCGCAGCGGCGCTTGTTTCTTGGTTGGAGTAGGCCATGTTGATGGTCTTTTCCAGCAGGGCTGCGTCTTCGCAAAACACCCAGTCGATGGCGCAGGGCGCCACCCGTTGCGCCTCGATCAGCGCGTGGCTTGGTGTGCGGTTGCCAAAGGCCAGGCGCCACTGTGCGGCACCGGCTTCCAGGCAAAGCACTTGGTTTTGGCGTGCAAAGCCATAGTGCAGCCGCCCCACCGTTTGCGGATTAAAGCGCAAATCGCTCAAGGCCGGCTCTCCCCCTGTGAGGCGCCTGCATTGCCTTGGTTGGGGCGTGGCACCACCAAAATGCGAGTGCTTGGCGTGAGCTGGATGGCGCCATCACCCTGGGTGGGTTGTGTGGCCTGGGCTGGCTTGGCATTTTGCGGGTTGGCTGCGTCCCGAGGGCGGCGAGATGGAAGCACTGGCGCCTGCATGTCGGGCAGGCCAAAGCGCTTTTCAGGCTGCGCTTGTTGTTGCAGTCCGCGCATGTAGTCATATCGGTTGGTCACAATGCTCTGCGCTTGGTCTTCATTGCGCACCACCACGGGCCGCAAAAACACCATCAAGTTGGTTTTTTGGCGGCGACGGTTGTCATACCGGAAAAAACTGCCGATCACTGGCACATCGCCAAGCCCAGGCACTTTTTCCACGCCACCGGTGACACGGTCTTCCACCAAGCCACCCAGCACGATGATGTTGCCCGTCTCCACCAGCACATTGCTCTCGATGGAGCGCTTGTTGGTGATGATGCCCGACACATTGGTGGCGTCCACAACCGAGCTCACTTCCTGAAAAATGCCCAGCTTCACCACACCACCCTCAGACACCTGGGGTTTTACACGCAAGGTGAGGCCCACGTCCTGGCGCTCAATGGTCTGGAATGGGTTGACTGTGGCGCCGTTGCCGCCGGTGTTGGTGAACTGACCCGTGATGAAGGGCACGTTCTGGCCAATCACGATCTTGGCCTCTTCATTGTCCAGTGTGAGGATGTTTGGTGTGGACAGGATGTTCGCATCGGCTTTGGTCTCCAGTGCGCGCGCCAAAAATCCGAGATTGGATATGGTGCCAATGCCAGGAATGTTGACCTGCCCATCAATGATGCCAATGTTCAAACCGCGCCCAACCGAACCCAGGTTGGCCGCTGCGCCCAAAATGTTGCTGCCGGAGGTGGGGGCATTGAAGTTGGTGCCGCCAATCACACGCACCCCATCGGCGTTGGCCCCAGACAATCCTTGAAATTGAATCCCGAATTCTGCGGCTTTGTCGGTGGACACTTCCACAATCAGGCTTTCCACAAACACTTGCGCCCGTCGCACGTCCAATTTTTCAATGATGGATCGAAGATTGCGGTACACCGGCTCTGGCGCGGTGATGATCAGCGAGTTGGTGGAGGGGTCGGCCTGTACTATGCCGCTGCTGTTCACATCGGTCACACCAGAGGCGGCGCTCAATTGGTTGGACGATCCACCCAAACCGCCGCCAACGCTGCTGCCCAGGCTCAAGCCCGCACTGCCGTTGGTGATGTTGCGTGTGCTGTTGTTCGAGTTGCTTGCATCACCTCCCAGCCCGCTGCCACCCGTGTTGCCGCCCAAGTTGCCCAAGCCACTGCTGGCAACCTCTGAAATCGGGCTGCTGGTCAGCACGGCTTGAAGTGTTTTGGCCAGTTTGGCAGCCTCGGCGTTTTTAAGGTAAACCACCCACACGTTGCCTGGCTGTTTGGTGGGTTGGTCCAGTCGTTTGATGAGCGCTTTGGCCAGGTTCACCCTGGCCTTGCTGGGGGTGCGCAGCAACAGGCTGTTGGTGCGTGGGTCGGCCATCACAGTGAGTCTTTGGCCGGCATCCACCGCTGCGCCTGTGCCCCGATTGCCCTCGTCCAACATGCGATTCAGGATGGCCGCCAAATCCACGGCCAAGGCATGCTCAAGGTTCACCACTTCCAGATCGCCCGAGGATGGACCATCGATGGTGGCAATAATCCGCGCAATACGCTGCAGGTTGTCCGCGTAATCGGTGATCACCAGGGTGTTGTTGTTGGGGTAGGCGGCAATCGTGTTGTTGGGGGCAATCAATGGGCGCAACACCGGCACCAAGGCGGTGGCCGACTCGTAGTTCAGCTGAAACACCTGGGTAACAATCGCACCACCCGCTTGGTCCATGGCGCGCCTGGGGTCCACCTCATTGGATGCTTGCACCTTCGCATCGTTCTCGGGCACCACGCGGGCCACGCCACCGCTTTCAACGATGGTGAACCCTTGCAGGCGCAGGGCAGCCAACAGGGCATTTTTTGCATCGGTGGCACTCAATGGTTCGGGCGATACCAATGAAATGGTGCCTCGCACACGTGGATCCACCACAAAAGTCTGGTTGGTGAACGATCCAATTGCACGCACCACCGCGTCAATTTCGGCATTCACAAAGTTCAACGCGAATTTGTCTTGTGTGTTGGCTTGCAAGGCGTTGCTGCCTTGCAGGTTCAGGTTTTGGGTCTGGGCAGGTGCACCTGCGCCCAAGCCGATCGTGGCGATGGCCAGGCCAATCAATGAGCGTCTCACCCGCCCCAGCTGTTCAGTGTTCAAAGTCACTGTTCCTTTTGTTTTGTTCTTGCTCATCAAAATACACCCAGGCGGTATTGCTCACCTTCACGTCTTCCCATCTGGCTCAGCAGACCGGTCAAGGCCTCTTTGCTTCGTTCATCCGAACTGGCGTAGCCATTAAAAACAAAGCGTTGCCCTCGGGTCCAATGTCCCTGACCATCCAGTTGCAGTGGGCCTTTTCGCGTCTCAAGGTTCAAGCTTACCTTTGTATCAGGATTTCCTGTCACTGTGATGACATATTCGCCCAAGGGGCGAATGCTTGCCAACGCAGACTGTGCGTCTTGCCAATGAATTTGGACACGGAGGTCTTGCCCGCTTTGCCATGCCTGCCACTGGGTCCGCAAAAGTCCTTCTGGTCGAATGGTGTTGAACGGGGCGCCCAGCCCCCCCAGCCATGCCGCCGGAACTTGAAGTTCGCCACCACTCACACTAATACCGCCAGCATCCACGCCCAGATGCACAGCCTCCAGCAATTTGGGGTGTTGAAGCGCCACCCCCAGCCAATGACCGTGTTGGAACATGGCCAGGCGCCAGTGCAGGGGCTCGCCAATGGCGTAGAGCCGCGACCCATCCGAAATCCCCAACTGCATTTGCCCAGACCACACCGATCCGTGGCTGTTGAGCACCTGAATGCGCCCTTGGCTGGCCGCGGCAATTCGATCTGCCAACGCATAGGCTGGATAGTTCCACACCAGCACAGCCACAGCCAGGGCCAGCAGGGGCCACACAGGGAACCACTTTTTCATGAGGGTTGCAACACCACGTAGCCTGACACAATCCCAGCCTCATCCTTGCTCAGCTCTGCCTGGCCCAATTTCACGCTTGAGATGCTCTCCACCTGGGACAACCAGGTGAGCA
>DASUDK010000173.1:0-24713 GCA_036275655.1 Limnobacter sp.
AGTAACGCTCACCCTCTGCACTTAGCCCAATTCGGCGAGTGCTGCGGTTAAGCAGGCGCACCCCCAGGCGGGCCTCCAATGCGGCCAAGCGGCGGCTCACGGCAGGCGGGGTCACATCAAAGGCAATGGCGGCGCTGGCCAAGCTGCCGTGGCGGACCAACTCGGTGAAAAAGGCCAGGTCGGAGAGGTGCTTCATGGGGTTAATTCGTGTGTTTTTATTAATAATATTTTAAAACTTAGAGCATTGATGATTATTTTTAAATGAATAGACTGAGCTCTCCACATCACACAGCTTTGCACCATGTTCGGTTTGTCTTATCCGGAGTTGTTTGTCTTCCTCACCCTGGGTGCGGCACTGGGCTTTTTTGGTGGGTTGTTTGGGATTGGGGGCGGCATCATTGCCGTGCCCCTTTTTATTATTGGTTTTGGCATGGACCAGGCCCTGGCCCAAGGCACCGCCCTGGTGCTGATGGTGCCCAACCTGCTGGTGGGCTGGTGGCGCTACAACCAGCATCACAAACTGCCTTGGGCTGCCACACTGGGCATTGGCGCCACAGCCACGCTCACCACCTGGCTCACCGCCAAGTTGGCCGTGCAACTGGACCAAGACATTCTTCACTGGATCTTCAACCTGTTCATCCTGGTGGTGGGCTTGCGCATGTTTTGCTTGCGCAAACCCGGCGACCACGCCCCAGGCAAGCCACTGGACCCCGCACCCAACCTAAAGGCCATGCCCGTGGTGGGCGTGCTGGGCGGCACCAGCATGGGCCTGTTGGGCATGGGTGGTGGGTTGGTGGCCACGCCCATGCTCACCACCGTGCTCAAGCACACGCAAACCACGGCACAGGCCCTGTCACTGGCCTTGGTGGCCCCAAGCTCGGTGATGGCCTTGTACACCTACGCCAACGCCCAGCGGGTGGACTGGCACTTGGGTTTGCCCTTGGCCATCGGCGGGTTATTCACCGTGTCTGCGGGCGTGGCCATTGCACACCACCTGCCAGAGCGTGCCCTGCGCAAAAGTTTTGCCACGGTGATGGTGGTGGCCGCCGTGTGGCTGAGCGTGCAATCCCTTCAAATTTGAGGTATCTATACGGTTTAAGCGCCTTTGCCCACACCGTGCCCCAATGAAACTGGCTGTACTCTTCCGCTTTGTGCTGTTTGCCACACTCATGGGGCTGGCCTCCAATGTTGTGATGGGCAAACGCGCGCACGAGCTGCAAGCCGCGCAAGCCAGGCTGTTGAACGACCGGCTGGCAAGCATCAACCAGCTGCGGCTGATTCAATCCGAGTTCGATGCCCTGCAAACCCTGGTCGCTGCCTATGTGGTGAGCAAAAACAGCCTGCACTTGGTGAATTATTACGAGCTGCTGGACACCCACGCTGGCCAACGCAAATACGCCGAGCCTGTGGACAATGTGTATTGGAGCAACCTGATTGCAGGCCATGTGAAACCCGTGCCCTTGGTGCCAGCCCAGGCGCAAACACTTGAGGAGCGCCTGGCTCTCCCAGAACGCATTGCACCGGAAGTGCAACCCAAATTGAACTTGCCTGTTCAACGGGTGATGGCGCTGAGCAAACAATTGCGTGAGCGCGAGCAGGTTATTTTTGCGCTCACCCAGGGGCTCTACGACCCCGACCTGGCCACCTTTGTGTCCGAGGCACCGGTGCGCGACGACCTCGCCATTCAAATGTTGTTCTCTGAGGAACACCTGGGCTTGAGCAACGCGATTCGGGCCGAAATCCAAGGGCGAATTGGTTTGGTGGAGCGCGGCTATCAGCAAGCGCTGGCGCAACAAACTCAAATCATCAACAACACCGCCCAAGTGGATTTTTATGTGGGTCTGCTCATCACGGCGCTGGTGCTGTTGGGTTTGGCGATTATTCAACGCTATGCGGTGCAACCCTTGCGTGAGTTGAACTTCATCAGCAAACAAATTGCGCAGGGCAATTACAACGTCAGCATTCCACGCGCAAAATTCATCACCGAAATCGTCAACCTGATCCGCGGATTTGCACTGATGATTGGTGCGTTTCGGCGGGAGCTGGAGCAAGGCGAGGCCGCGCGTGCTGCACAAATGGCTGCGCTGGAAGCCAAGGTGGGGCGTGAAAAGGCGGAGGCGCAGGTGCAGGCTCGCAGCATGCTGTTGGCCAACATGAGCCACGAAATCCGCACCCCCATGAATGCCATTTTGGGGATGACCGCCCTCACCCTGAAATCCGACATTCCCGAGCGGGAGCGCAGCCATTTGCTCAAGGTGCAAGACGCTGCACGGTCCTTGTTGCGATTGCTCAACGACATCCTGGATTTTTCAAAAGCAGAATCGGGCATGGTGGAGTTTGAGCACATCCCGTTCACGCTGGACGAGGTGCTTGCCAACTCTTTTTTGGCCGTCCAAAGCCAAGCAGCCAGCCGCAAGCTGCTCTTGCTCAATCACATGGCCGAGGGTTACACCGCGCTGTTGGGCCAACGGCTGGTGGGCGACCCCTCCCGCCTGCGCCAGGTGCTCACCAACTTGCTGAGCAATGCGGTGAAATTCACCGAGGTGGGCGCGGTGCGGGTGTACTCAAGCCTGCAGACATGCAGCGATGTGGGGTTGAACCTGCGCATCGAGGTGCACGACACAGGCACCGGCTTGAGCAAATCGCAGATGGGTCGAATTTTCGAAAAATTTGCACAAGCAGACAATTCCATCAACCGCCGTTACGGTGGCACCGGCTTGGGCCTGAGCATTGCCAAAGAGCTTGTCACCTTGATGGGCGGGCAAATTGGGGTGGACAGCACGCCGGGCCAAGGCAGTTGTTTTTGGTTTGAGGTGCCGGTGGGCTACGACAACGATGTGCTCAGCAAAGCCATGCCTTTGGTGGGTGAGCACGCGCTGCTCTTGCACCGGCCCGGGGTGGAGGCGCAGGCCAGCGCCTCGGTGCTTCGCGGGCTGGGCTTGACCACTGAGGTGGTGCACACGCTGGACGCATTTTTGAGCAAGCTGCAAACACAACCCCATCACTGGGTGGTGATGCAATCGGACCTGTTTGATGACACCCATGCCCTGCCAGACGCTTTGCTGAGCGCTCTGCAAGAAAGCGATGCGCGGCTGCTGGTGCTTGACCGCGATTTGATGTCTGCCGACAGCCCGTTGCTGCGCAAGTTGCCAGAGGGTTTGCTTCACCGCTTGGGGCACATTGCGCACCCGGTGCTGATGCAAGATTTACTGGTCAAACCAGCCACAACGGCAGAGACCCAGGGCGATGCGACCCTGAACACCGAGGTCCACACCCACCTGCATGGCAAGCGTGCACTGGTGCTGGAGGATCACCCGGTGAATCAAGTCCTGATTCGCGCATTGCTGGAAAGTGTGGGCATGCAAGTCACCATGCACCCACACGGCATGGCCGCCAAAACCATGCTGGATGACGACACCTGCCCCGATTTTGACCTGTGCATCACCGACCTGGAAATGCCGGTGATGGACGGCTACGCCTTCACCGAGTGGCTGAGGGACCAAACCCGGTGGATGGATTTGCCGGTGATTGGGCTCACCGGCCACGCATTCCCCGAGACACGTGCGCGTTGCCTGGATGTGGGCATGGACGATTTCATCACCAAGCCGGTGGAGCCACCTCAGCTTTACCGCACGCTTTTGGATGCCTTGGGGGTGCACGCCAGCGCACAGGCTCAAGTGCCAAGCACCGTACGCACCGATGGCTTGGTCAAACTGCCCTCACTTTTTTTAACCCATTGTGCCGACCTCCCCCGCACCCTGGAGCGCTGCTTGGCAGCAAACGACCGGGATGCGTTTGCGCGCGAAATTCATTCCATGGTGAGTTTGCTGGCCATCATGAACGAGCAAACCCTGCACCAGCAATTCAGGGCGTTTGAGCAAGCGCTCAAGCGCGGCGAGCTGCGCTGCGAGACCGTACTGGCCGAGGTGGAGCACCTGTGGCCAGATTTGGTGCAACGCTACCACCTTTGGGGGGACACCTCCCCTTATCGGTGAACCCTCACCTATGCGATACCCACCCTGCGGCACAACTCCGACAATCAATAAACCTATCGCAACTTCAGGTTGTTTTTGTCATGACGATTCGCGCCCCCTACCAAGTGCTGCACAGCCGCCCGTACAAAAAGTATTCGTTTGAACGGGAGGTGTTTTTTGAAACCCTTGGCGCGTGTTGGGCCTTGAGCGCACGCAATGTGTCTGGCATTTTTGCCATGCAATTGCAAATCGATTTGAGCCGGGTGAAGTTGCTCTATGGCGTGCCCAGCGCGCACTTGCCAGAGGCGCAACTGTACCAATTGCTCACTGTGTTCCAAACGCGCCCCAAGCAGGGTTTTGACGCGCGTCACCAGGTGGTGGAGAACAACGCCCTTGCGCTGATTGATGAGATGAACGAGGGCGATTTCCTGAATTTTTCAACCGGCTTTCAAGACGCGGTGACGCAAATTCTGGAACCGCTGGACTGCTGGACACAAGAGTGCCAGCAAGCCCATTTGGCCCTGAAGTACTACGGTCTGAATTTGGTGGAAAGCGGCATGAAAGAAGCCAAGTTCAAGCGCACCTACGCCGACCTGTTGGTGAATTACCTGCTGTGCACGCAACGCGTGTTTTTGCAAGAATCCAAAACCTCCACGTTTTATTTTTAAGCCACGCGTTGGCGCAAGTGCTGACGCAACACCATCTGCAGTTCCAGGTACACCTCCGGGTCGTTAAGCAACAGCATGTGGTGCTTGCGCGAGAAGGTGACCCGCTGGGCCTGCCCGGTCTCGTCGGCCAGGGCCGAATCGGGGGTTACCAAACCGTCGCCCAGGGTGGTGTTAATCCACGAGTCGGTGTAGTCCCCAATGGTGGAGCCCACCAAGTGGAACATCACGTCCACGCCATCCTTGGTTTTGAGTGGGCCCAAGCCCTCGTTCAAATCCCGAATGCCGCGTGAGCGCACACCCAGCACCTTGCCAATCGGGCGAGACAACTCAAACTTGCCCAACAACTGCTCGCCAGCGGCGGCCAAGCGGGCAAGTGGCGCGCCCGCATGGGGAGAGCCCAGGCACACCACGTCGCGGATGGCTTTGCGCAAAATCAGGTCGTCTTGGGTCAGGCTTTCAACCACCGCACGGCTCACCAATCCGCCCATGCTGTGGCCCACCAAGGTGATGCCCTCCACAGCCACCGGCCAGTTGCGCACCAGCTTGTTGAGCAGGCGCTTGAACTGGCGTGCATTGGCCTCGATGGTGCGGCCTGTGTTGTAACGCAAGTAGAGGGCCGTGATCGGAAACTCGTCTTGAAGTTTTGCGCCATAAGGGCGCGTGGCAGGTTCGTCCGGGTTGTGGTAGAGGCTCCAACTGTCCTCGTTGCAGCACAGCCCATGCACAAAAATCACCAAGTGGTTTTGAGCCTGCGGAAACTGCTGCAGCAAATCGTCTTGCTCGGTGCTCACGGGCTGGCCATTGGCATGCAAACCCATTTTGACCTGCATGGGGTTGCGCGTGGCGGTGAGGTGGTCCCCAAACACGCCGTTGATGGCGCTGGAGATGGCCGATACGCGGCGGGCTGCAACCGGGTTGGGCTGGCCAGGCACTGGCAACATGTCCACTTGGGCCATCAACTCGCCATCCAAGGCCTCGTCAATCACCTGCGGGGAGGCCAGGCTCTGATTGGCTTGGCGAACCACCCAAGCCGCACCAGAAAACACACCACGCCCCGCTTCGCGCACGGCGCCATAAACCAGGTCAGTGATCTCGTTGTGCACCACCTCCACCGGCTTGCTGGCGTTGAGGGTGGCCGTGCCCACCGCCTTGAAAGGCATGTTGCTGATGGCGCGGTGAAACTCGTGGATGCGCGTGGTGGCGTTGGCCAAAGTGTCCCCCACAAACATGAGGGTGCCCTCCACAGTGTCTGCGGTGCTGCTGTTGGGTTTGTCGTTCTGTTTGCTCATGCGGGTCTCCTGCCGTGAGTGAACAAATTCTTGTTAGTGAACAACTGTACACAAATCTGTGGGGCTGCACCAGTGCATGGCTAGAAATCCACTTCTAACGCCGCCAACTGCTCTATTTGACAACCTTGGACAACCCAAAGCAATACGCCCAATACACCAGGGCAATGAACAAATACCCCTCCAGGTAAAACGCCCGCCACTGCACATCCCCAGCCAGCGCCAGGCTCAGCGCACCCGTCAATTCGAACAAGGCCACAATGGCCACCAGGGAGCACTCTTTGAACAAGGTGACAAAGCTGTTGAGCAGGCTGGGCAGCGTGGCACGTATGGCCTGCGGCAACACCACCCACAGGGCACGCTGCACAGCATTCAAACCCAACGCCATGGCCGCATGGGTCTGCCCGGCAGGCACGCCTTGCAAACCGCCCCGCAGCACCTCGGCCAGGTAAGCCGCGCTGAACAATGCGATGGTGAAGAGCACCCGCGCCAGTAAACTCCAGCCCTCGCCGGGCAACCAGCGGGGCAGCACAAAGGCTGCAAAAAACAGCACCGTCACCAAGGGCAAAGCCCGCAACAGTTCGATGTAGGCCACACAGCACCAGCGCACCCAAGCCCATGGCGAACGGCGGCCAAGCGCAAGCAACACCGCAAGCGGAAAGGCCAAACCAAAACCCAAAGTGCTGATGAGCAAGGTGAGCGGCAAGCCACCCCACAAGTGGCTGGGCACCAGGGCCAATCCCAGCACACCACCGCGCAACAGCAACAAGCCCAGCACCAACATGCCCAGCCAGCATGGCACCGCCACACGCCAGGGCAAGCGGCGGGCGGCTGTCGCAAACAACAAGGCGGTCCACAGCACAAGCACCAGGCCCGCGCGCCACTGCGCGTCCAGGGGGTAGCGGCCAAACAAAACGATGCGCCATTTTTCTGCCACCACACCCCAGCATGCACCTTGCCCGGCGGCGGCTTGGCAGGCTTGCAAATTGGGCTCAAACACGGCCTGCAGCACGGCCCAGTCCAGGGTGAGCCACCCCAGCGCCAGCACCGGGGGCAACAGCAGCATCCACCCCAGGGCGTTGACCATCACAAAGCCCCCCGGTTGACGCGGCGGTTCAGGCTGTTCATGGCCAGGGCTGCCACAGCGCTCAGCAAGGCATACACCAGCAGGATGATCAGCACGCATTCCACGGCCTTGCCGCTTTGATTGATGGCGGTGTTGGCCACCGAGACCAATTCTGGATAGCCCACGGCCACACCCAGCGAGGCGTTTTTAAGCAGGTTCAAGGTTTGGTTGGAGAGGGAGGGCACCATGATGCGCAAAGCAAGTGGTATGACCACATAAAAGCTTGCTTGTGTTGGGCGCAAACCCAGGGCCAGCGCAGCCTGGCGCATGCCCGGCCTCACGGCCTGCACACCGGCGCGCACCACCTCGGCCACATAGGCGGCGGTGTACACCACCAATGCGGCCAGCACGGCCAAATACTCCGGGCTTAGCACCCAGCCCCCTTCCACGGCAAATCGGCCAATCCGGGGGGCTTGCCAAAGCCATCGGCCGTCCACGTGCAACAGGGCTGGGGTGACCAAACCACTTTTGCTTAAAAACACACCGGGGGCCAGCGCCCAGGCCTGGCTGGCCACTGGCAAAAACTGTGTGATGGCAAAGTAAATGGCCAGCAACTGAATGAGCAGTGGCACATTGCGCAGCACATTCACATAGGCTTTGCAGGCAGCCCGCAGCAACGGATGGGGCGCCAACTGGCCCAAGCCCACCAGCAAGCCCAGCGCCATGGCCAGCACCCAGGCGGGCAAAGCCACCTTCAGGGTGTTCATCAGGCCCGCAAACAACACCTGCCAGTAGGGGGACTGCAGGGTGATTGGCCACCAGCCCTCGCTCAATCCAAATCCGGCTGGGTCGCTTAAAAAGGCAAAATCCATGGCTTGGCCTTCAGCGCAGCGGTGGCGCGTACATCAAGCCGCCCTGGGTCCACAGGGCATTCATGCCACGCTGCAGTTTGAGTGGCGATTGTTGGCCCAGGTTGCGCTCAAACACCTCGCCATAGTTGCCCACCTGCCGCAGCACTTGCACCACCCAGTCTTTGGGCAAACCCAGTGGCTTGCCAAGGTCTTCGCTCTGGCCAAGCAGGCGCTTGATGGCGGGGTCCTGGCTTTGCAGCTGCGCCTGCAGGTTGGCCTTGCCAACGCCGAGTTCCTCGGCCTCAATCATGGCAAACACCACCCACTTGACCACGGCAAACCAGGCATCATCCCCACGGGGCACGGCGGGCCCCAGGGGCTCTTTTGAAAACACCTCGGGCAGCACCGTGTAAGCGTCTGGCTTGCTGCTCTGGCTGGTTTTTAAACTCACCAAGGCAGACACATCGGTGGAGAACGCCTGGCATCGGCCACTGAAGAACGCTTTGTAGGCGGCCTCAAAGTTGTCATACACGATGATTTTTGCGGCAATCCGCTCGCGGGCCAGGTAGCCGCTCAGGTTTTTTTCATTGGTGGTGCCGGATTGCACGCAAATTTCTGCGCCGTTGAGCTCCCGCGCACTGCGCACACCAAACCGGCTGTGCACCAGCACGCCCTGCCCGTCGTAATAAGTAACACCCGTGAAGTGCGCTTGCAGCCCGGCATCGCGCGTGAGCGTCCAGGTGGTGTTGCGGGAAAGGATGTCAATCTGCCTGGCCTGCAAAGCTGCAAAACGCTGCTGGGAGGTGAGCGGCGTGAATTGCACCGCCTCGGCGCGGCCCAACACCGCAGCGGCCACGGCGCGGCACACATCCACATCCAGACCCTGCCAGCGCCCCTGCGCATTGAGCGCAGAAAAGCCGGGCACGCCGCTGCTCACGCCGCAGCGCACAGCGCCCCGGGCGTGAATGGCTTGCAACAACTCGCCCGCCTGCGCGGGCGATGCAGGCCACACCAAGCAAAACCCGAGCAGCAGGGCCGAGCCAAGCGTTGTCCATCGCATCATGGCTTCACCTCATACAAGCCAGCCACCACCCGTTGCAGGCGACCCAAATACTCTTTGATGGCCAGGGTGCTTTCATCCAATGCCATGGGTTTGGGCAAATGGTCCCACCAGTCGCGCTGCTCGGGGACCACACGCAGGTCGGCCACCACGGGATACACCTCAAACCCAGCCCGCTGGAACAGGGCCACCGAACGCCCCATGTGAAAGCCCGATGTGACCAAGGCCACACGAGGCTGCGGCTTGCCAAGCAAGGCCAGGGTGTACTGCGCATTCTCCAGGGTGGTGCGGGATTGCGGCTCTTGCACAATCGACTGCGGGGGCACACCCAGGGCCTGCATCAACTGCGCCATGCCAGGTGCCTCTGGCAGCTTGCGCGGGTCAGCCCCAAAACTGCCACCGCTCACCACCACGCGGGGCGCAAGGCCCTGGGCATACAAGCGGGCGCCAACCCACATGCGGTCGGCTGAATCGTTGAGGTCGGGCAATGGGCGCACATCGGGGTATGCACCATCCAAACCACCACCCAGCACCACAATGGCGTCCACCTGCGCGGGCAACGGTTTGGCAGCCTGCAGGGCCAACGCCTCTTTTTCAAGCGCGCCCAACAACACGTCGGCCACGGCAGGCAAGCTAAATACAATCAATTGAACTTGTGCAACCCACAGTGCAAACATGCGCAAACGCCGTCGACCCAAAAGGCCAATGTAGGCGAGCACCATGAGGACCAGCCACACGCCCAAGGGGCTGGCCAGCCAAATGATGTATTTGGTGAGTTCTGCAAGCACCGGTTGCCCTGCCAAGTTGTTCAACACACCCGATTGTAGACGCACCGGCGCGCCACAGCAGCGTTACACTGTGCAGCATCAACATTCCACGCGGGCGCACACCATGCCATTTCCCAATCACCAGTTGAGCATGACCGTGCTCATGACCCCCGACATGGCCAACTTCAGTGGCAAAGTGCACGGGGGGCATGTTCTGAAGTTGCTGGACCAAGTGGCCTACGCCTGCGCGAGCCGCTATGCGGGGCTTTACGTGGTGACGCTGTCGGTGGACCGGGTGTTGTTTCGCCAGCCCATCCGCGTGGGCGAGCTGGTGACTTTCTTGGCCAGCGTCAATTACACCGGCAACAGCTCCATGGAGGTGGGCATTAAGGTGGTGGCAGAAGACATTCACAAAGGCATTGCGACCCACACCAACAGCTGCTTTTTTACCATGGTGGCCATGAATGAAAATGGCACCCCGGCCAAGGTGCCACCGTTTGAACCACAGAGCCGAGAAGAAAAAAAACGCTGGGCGGCGGCAGAACTGCGCAAACAATTGCGGCTGGAGCTTGAGCAGCGTTATGAGGCAGCCATGGCGGGTTTGTAACTTCGGCCCCAGCGTTTGACAGCACGCAATACTTTGTCGATTTGCAGGGGCTTCATCAACACCTCGTCCATGCCCGCATCCAAGGCCAGCTTGTGGTCGGCCTCCATCACGCCAGCGGTCAAGGCCAAAATCGGCAAATCCAGCAAACCCATTTGTTGACGTATCCATCGCGTGGCTTGCATGCCATCCATCTCGGGCATTTGCACATCCATCAAACACACCTGGATCTGATGCTGGTCGGGGGCAGCCAGCAACTCAATCGCCTTGGCGCCAGAATCGGCAAGCCACACCGAGGCGCCATGGTTTTCCAAAATCTTTTTGATGATGCTCAAATTCAGCGCATTGTCATCCACCGCCAGCACGGTGATGCCCGCCAGGCTTTGTGCGGGCAACTCTCCGCTGCGCTCGTCCTCATGGCCTGTGCCCAACATCAGTTGGGACAGCACCCTGTCCAAGTTGGCATGGGAAATTGGCTTGAGCAACACCGCATCGCATCGCTCCTCCTGCAAAAGCAACTCTGCTTTGGCGTGGTCATGGGCAGGCAACATCAAAGCGGCGGGCACCGGCTGTGCGTTTGCAAATTTTTTCTTGAGTTCGGCAACCAGGTCTTCGCCACCCATGTCATTCAATGCGTGTGCCACCAAGTAAATCGGCTTGGTGCCCAACGCTGGCTGGTAGGCCAACGCCTCTTCGCCAGAGTGCAGCAGGCGGTAATTCCATTGCTGAAATCCCAACATGTCTGCCAACGCGTCAGCCTGCAATTTGCTGCTCTCCACAACCACCACGGTGTGGGGGCTTTTGTCCACAGGCGCTGCCTCGGGTTCCATCAGCTCAAACGGCAAGGTGAACGAAAACAAGCTGCCTTGCCCCGGCGCACTCACCGCCGAAATATTGCCGCCCATCAGTTCAACGAGTTTTTGACTTAAGGCCAAGCCAATCCCAGTGCCACCAAACCGGCGAGAAATTGATGCATCGGCTTGCGAGAAAGACTGGAAAAGGCGCTTCATGGCAACCGAGTCCATGCCAATGCCCGTGTCTTGTATCATCAAGCGCAACAGGCAACGCCGACCATCTGCCTGGTCCACAGAGGCACTCACCTTGACGTACCCGTTCTCTGTGAATTTCAAGGCGTTGCCAGCCAGATTCACCAACACCTGCCGAAGCTTCAAGGCGTCGCCTTTTAATTGGTCGGGCACCTTGGGGTTCACCGAAAGCACAAACTCCAAACGCTTTTCAGACACGGTGCCTGCCATGATGTCGGCCAAAGCGTCAAACACGCCGCGCACAGAGAATGGCTGATGCTCCAGCTCCATGGCACCCGCCTCAATTTTGGACACGTCGAGCACGCCGCTGACCAAGTCAATCAACCCCTTGCCCGCGCCTTCCAGCTTTTGCACCAACTCCATTTGCGAGGCGTTCAAATCGCTCTGGCGCAAAATGTAGCTCAGGCCAACAATCGCATTGAGCGGGGTTCGGATTTCGTGGCTGATGTTGGCCAAAAATTCGCCCTTGGCTTTGCTGGCTTGCTCGGCTTGTTCGCGCGCTGCATTCAATTCTTGTTCAGCTTGTTTGCGCGCGGTGATGTCTTGAAACGCGCCATTGATCATGATCGGTCTGCGGTTCAAGCCTTGCCCTTCAAACTCGGCCTCGCCAAACACATGGACCCAAATCTGCCGTCCACCAAAGGTTTTGATTTGCAATTCCAGGTTCACTTGACCGCCGTCCACAGCCACCCGCTGCAAGGCGCTTTGGAGCTTGGCGCGATCCTCTTCCAAATACAAATTCAAAGCCTCGTCCAACTTTGGCACATAATCCAGCTCGGCTTCCACAATCCGGTAGGTTTGACGTGACCACTGCAGTCGGTTTGTGCCAATGTCCAAGCTCCACCCACCCACAGCACACATGCGCCCGGCCAACTCCAGCATGCGCGCGGTGGTGCTCAGCTCCTCCAGCGTCAGGGTGAGGGCGCGCTCGGAGTGCTGCCGTTCGTTCACCTCTTCGGCCAGGCGGTTGTTGATGGTGGCCATGGCATCAATGCGGGCAGACAAAGCCACGGCCAGTTCGTCCAACGCGGCCGCCACATCGCCCAATTCATCGCCTTCGGGCACATTGCAACGTGCCTTTAAATTGCCTCTGCGCATGTCCTTGGCCGCTTGCTCAATGCGCGCCAAGGGCTTCACCACCTTGCGCTTAATCAACCACAGCAAAAAAAACGCCATGCTGGCAAATAGCACCATGCAAGCAAACATCAAATTGCGACCAACCTCGGTCAAGCGTTGCTGGCGCAGCGCACTCTGGTCGGCAATCTTGTAGCTCACCTCAGCCAATTGCTCGGCCTCGGCCACCAATCGATCCGTGAGCACTTCGGCCCGGCGAGCCTCCAAGCTGGTGCTGTCCGGGGATAGCAAACTCACATAGCCCGTGAACAATTCGGCAATGTCCAACAAGCGTTCTTCCAACTGGTCTGCCTGTGCAGCGCTGTCGGCAGACACCCGCAATTTGTCGAGGTTCACAGACATGTTTTGATGCACACCCCACCACTGGCGAATGCCGGTGTCAGACACATGGCTAGACACACTGTGCGTGAGCACCAGCATGCGGGTGGCATAGCGGGCCATGGTGCGCGCCGTGGCATGGTCTTGAACCAATTGCTCGCGCTCATGGTTGATGGCCAAAACCACCACCAAGGTGAGCACCACCAGCACGGCGTTGAGCGCGCTTAACCAGCCGACGCCCCGCCCCAGGTGACCCGTCCACGCCTTCATGGAAATACAAAATCCACGCTGTTGGGCGACACACGTCGCAAAAAGCCTGAGTCGATGAAATTCAAAAACTCAGGCTCTGGCAAAACACTCTTGATGTGTCCTTCCCTCACTGCCCAGCGCGCCTGCCCCTGCAAAGTGCTAAGCAGCGATTGCTGGAGCGACAACTCAAACATGTGTGTGTGCCAAGCCAGTTTCACAAACTCCAAGCTAAGGCCCGTGTCCCTGGCCATGATCATCATCGCTTCTTCGGGATTGCGCTGAATAAACGCGTTGGCATCCCGTAGCACCTCCACCATGGCCAGCACCTTGGCCTTGTTGGCTGTTTTGTAATCGTTGGTCACCGACAAATTAAAGGTCTGTGTGTACAGCCTGGGTGCCTCAAGCACCTTCACTTCTGCACCCCCCTCGCGAAGCGCAATGTGCCCCCAGGGCTCCCACACCGAAATGGCATCCACCTCCCCTTTGGCCAAGGCGGCGCTTAATTGATCGGCATTCATGGGCACTGGCACCACGTCTTTTGGGTCAATGCCCTGGTAGAGCAAAAACAAATCCATGTAATAGTGCGAGGAAGCTCGCTCCACAAATCCAATCCGCTTGCCCACCAGTTGGCGCATGCCTTTTTCAATCGCAGATTTGCGAACCACAAACTTCATGTCGTCTTTGTTGTTCACAAAGGTGGTCACCAAGCTTATTGGCTTGCGCTCAAAAGCGCCAAACATAAAGGGCAACTCCGAGGAGGTCGCCATGTCCACCCGCCCCTCCAGCATCTCTTTCATGCAGCGGTTGCCACCCAAGCATTCCACCCACACGGGCTTGAGTTTGTATTTGGCAAAAAGCGCTTTTTCCCGGGCCACAAAAAAAGGCAGCGACAATGGAGATTTGGAAACCGCCAAGCGTGGCTCATTGGCCTGCGCGCGGGGCATCCAAATGATGGTGAAAAACATCAGCGCCGCGCAGGCAAAATGCTTGGAAGATGGACGAGAAAGAAACATCGCGACGGTTAACCCAGAATGGCTCCGCTCCATGATGCGCGTCGGTGGGTGCCCCGATTAAAAGAAAAAGGGGGCAAGAGCCCCCTTAATTTGTTACTTTACAATTTTTATTATTTTAACATTTAAACATTGTAAATTCTTCAATTCCCAGACTTTGGCACGCGCAACACCAAGGGCTCACGCAGCGCCGCTGCTTTGATTTCCTCGGGTGTGAATGGCAGGGTGTGCCAGTTTTTGGCCGAATACGCCTTGGTGTAATCGTCAAAATGTGGGTTGGCCGGGTCGGTGGACTGGGAGTAGGTCAACATGGCATCTGCCTTGGGCGTGCCATTTTCACGCCAAGTCACAGCCTGGATGTAGCTGTTGCCATAAATCACCTTGTACCCTTCTTCGGTCAACAGGTCTGGCTCCGTGCTGGTGATGGTGAATGCGCCCTCTGGGCTGGTGCCACCAAACACGGGTGTCTTGCTGGCCTGCACACCACTCTTTTGAATGTCGCCCATGGGCGCATCCAAGGCAAAGCCTGCCGCTTGCACCGCCGTGATCGCGTCGGCCAACGCAGCCGCAGTGAATGGGTTGGCAATGTTCAAGCCATTGGGTGTGCGCACCGGATTGATCGGGTCAAATCCATTGGTCCAGAAGTTGGTGGGCAAAGAGACTGGCAAAGGATTGGGGAACATGGGCGGATGCAACTGGGGCGCACCGGCTGGCAAACCGCCGGGGTTGCCAATCGCACGCAACCAAAACTCGCGCCACAGATGTGCGCCTTTGCTGTCCAGGTTGGCTTTGCCATCCCAGGCCGCCAGCGCCGCACAGGCCTCGCCGGTTTGCACAGGCATTAGGGTGCTGCTCAGCAACACAGGCGACTGGCACAGGTTGTCCACCACCGCCTGCTTGGCCAGGGTTGCGGAGTACAGTTCGCTGTTCAGCGCAATTTCTTTCAGGTTGTCCTGCGTGAACTTGTTGCCAGGCAAGCCATCTGCACCCGCCAAGCGGCGCTCAGCATTCAAAATACACAGACGTGTGCGCAAGGTGCGCTCTGTGCCCTCATCGCCAATGATGCGGTCAAAGCCGGTGATGGGCGCCGCAATGTTGGTCAGCCAATAACTGTCATTGCAGTTGTGCACATAATCATCGCGCATCAAGGTGGGCAGGTTGCCTGGGCCAAATATGCCGGGCGCAGGCGCATCATCGTCGCTGCCCCACTCACAGGCTTGGCGCGACCCATCCAGCACGGGCAAACCAGGCACCAACTGCCCAAGCACCGTGGCAAAGGGCTCGGCCTTGCAATCGGCTATTTTTTCATCGGTCACATGGGGCACCACCGTCACGTCACCGTAGTATGCGGGCTTGCCTGGGCCGCTGGCCACCGTGTTCACCCAGGGCACGCCCAACTCGGATTTGTGCAAGTCCACAAACTCTTCCAGGGACTTGGCCAGGTTCCATTTGGCAAACTGGTTGATCAGGCGATCATTCTCCAGGTTGGCATCCCGCAGGCTGAAGGCAGACAACTGGTTCCAACCCAGAATCGGCACGCCGCTGGCCTCCAACACCAGCATGGGGCCAAAGTGGCTGCGGTACATGGTGCGCTGCATTTTGGTGAGGCTGCCGTCTTGTTGCAGCACCTCAATCTCGGTGGGCAGGGCAATCATGTCTCGCATCTCACCCTCGTACATGTACTGGGTGGGGTTGGAAGGATTGACACGCAACTGGTAGAGCGTGAAGCGATAGGCCGTGGACACCGTGTGGCTCCAGGCCACGTGCTCATTGAACCCAATCAACACCGCGGGCACACCGTACAGGCCAACACCCATGATGTCCATGGTTTTGTTGCCGCCTTGCTCCAAGGTGTTGTGGCTCAAATATAGGCGCTCTGTACCACGCCACGGAAAATGCGGGTTGCCGTACACCAGCGACTGGCCATCGGCGGTTGCATCCTTGCCAAAGGCGTACATGTTGCTGCCAAAACGGTCTTTTTGCTGCATCGCCGTGAAGGGGTTGGGCTCGCCTTTGAGCAGCGCAATCTTGTCTTCCACGGTCAAGCCCTTCGGTTTGCCCGCTTTGGCGACCTTGGTTTGTTGGGCACTGGCACCGGGGGGGGATGGCAGTCCGCCGGGAGGCTGGGCATTGCCAATCTCGGTCACAAACACCGAGCTGCTGGCCAGCACCGACAAACGCACAAAGCGACGGTACATGTCCGCAGTTTCAATGGGCTGCAACCAAGCTGCCTCACGGCAGGCCGCGTGGGCAGGCACTTTGCTGCCATCGGCCTGTTCATATTCGTGTTCACCTGCTTTCAGCTCGGCGATGTACCGGTTCACACCATCCACATACCCGGTCACCACATCTTGAAAATCAGGAATGGTGCGGTCTCGGGTGCGTTGCCAGGCGTTGCGCATCACACCATCGGTGCCTTCTTCCTCAAAAGCAAACAAGCTCTTCCAGAAAAAGTCACTCGAGACATTGTTGGCCGTTGAACCATTGGGTTCAATGGTGTAAGTGCCATCGGGCCCAAAAAACTTGGAGCGCTCGCCACGAATGGTCAGCAGGTCTTCCAAAAACACACAGAGGTTGTCTTGCGCAAATGCGTAACCCTGGCCATACCCAAGGCTCGGGTAGTCCCGCGCTTTCACGTGGGGCACACCGTAGGTCGTGCGGGTGATCTCGACGTTGTATTTAAAATCGGTCTCGTTGGGGTTGGTTCGCCCATCGGCCTCGGTAGAACCACCGCCACCGCCCAAACAGCTGGCCAAAACCAGCACCGAAAGCCCGCTCAGGGCCATGTGTTTTATGCGCAACTTCACTGCCATGTCTCCTCAAATGCTTGGCATGTGGCCTTTTGCAGGCCTTTGCATTGGTACTTGCGCTTGTTGCAATTGGATTAAAAATCAGCGATTTACTTACACGCATACAAAAATTACTGGCCTATTGCTTGGTGTAAGCCCCAGTGCAAACGGCCCGCCCGCTGGTCCACAATCGAAGGCTTTAGATGCACCGCTCAGGCACCCCCATGCAACGCTACACCAACGATCAAACGGTCACCCACTTCATCAACGGCCAAGCCGTGAGCGTGGCTGGCAGCAAAACAGCCCCCGTGTTCAACCCCTCGCTGGGGACCATGGCCCGCCAGGTGGAGTTGGCCAGCGTGGCCACCGTCAACAGCGCCGTAGAAACCGCCAAGGCCGCTTTGCCCGCTTGGGCCAACAAGCCACCCCTGCAGCGCGTGCGCATCATGAACAAGTTTTTGGCTTTGATGAACCAACACCGCGACGAACTGGCCGCCATCATCACCGCCGAGCACGGCAAGGTGTTCACCGACGCGCAGGGCGAGGTGAGCCGGGGCATCGACATCATCGAATTTGCCTGCGGCATCCCGCAATTGCTCAAGGGCGATTACACGGAGCAGGTGTCGACCAACATCGACAATTGGACGCTGCGCCAACCCGTGGGCGTGGTGGCGGGCATCACCCCGTTCAACTTCCCATGCATGGTGCCGTGCTGGATGTTCCCTGTGGCCATTGCCTGCGGCAACACCTTTGTGCTCAAACCCAGCGAGCGCGACCCCTCCGCAGCCAACTTCATGGCCAAGCTGCTCAAAGAAGCAGGCCTGCCCGATGGTGTATTCAACGTGGTTCACGGCGACAAACTGGCCGTGGAAACCCTGCTTAACCACCCCGACGTGGCCGCACTCAGCTTTGTGGGCTCCACCCCAATTGCAAAATTCATTTACGAAACAGGCGCACGCAACGGCAAACGCGTGCAGGCCCTGGGCGGTGCAAAAAACCACCTGCTCGTGATGCCCGACGCAGACTTGGACCAAGTCACCGACGCGCTGATTGGTGCGGCCTACGGCAGCGCTGGGGAGCGGTGCATGGCCATTTCTGTGGCGGTCATGGTGGGCGATGTGGGCGACAAACTCATCCCCAAATTGGCAGCCCGCCTCAAGACCTTGAAGGTCACCGATGGCATGGATCTGGCGGCAGAGATGGGCCCCATCGTCACCGCCGACGCACTCAAGCGCATTGAGGATTATGTGCAAATTGGCGTGGACGAGGGCGCCACCCTGGTGGTGGATGGCCGCGGCCAAAAACCAGCCGGATTCGAAAACGGCTTTTACACCGGCGGCACCTTGTTTGACCACGTCAAGCCCAACATGCGCATCTACCTGGAAGAAATTTTTGGCCCGGTGCTCAGCTGCGTGCGCGTGGCCAGTTTTGCCGAAGGCCTGGATTTGATCAACAACCACCAATATGGCAACGGCGTGAGTTGCTTTACCCGCGATGGCAATGTGGCCCGTGAGTTTGGTCGCCAGGTGCAAGTGGGCATGGTGGGCATCAATGTGCCCATCCCCGTGCCCATGGCCTGGCATGGCTTTGGTGGCTGGAAAGCCAGCCTGTTTGGGGACATGCATGCATACGGGGAAGAAGGCGTGCGCTTTTACACCCGGCAAAAATCGATCATGCAACGCTGGCCAGACAGCATTGAGAAAGGCGCAGAGTTCGCCATGCCCACCTCGAAATGAAGCGATTCGCGTAGACTAAACCGCACAGCGACTACCCTGCGCGAACACCCTTGAACACCGAATTCAAAGCCGGCGCCCTGGTGGCCATCGGCGGACTGGCCCAGGCCGTGGTGTATGGCCTGCTGGCCTTCGCCCCACTGGGCCAAGCGGGCATGGCCCACGGGGTCTACGCCGGATTGGTCAGCGCCTTGGCTGGTGGCGCCATCGGCTGGGCGTTGGGGCGTGCGCCGGTGCAATTTGGCGGCCCACGCTCCTCCACCGCGCTCATTGTGGCGGGCTCCCTGTATGGTTTTATGCAAACCACGCAACACACCCCGCACCTGTTGGCGCTCGTGGCCCTGGAGGTTGCACTGGCGGGCTTGCTGGTGGGCTTGGCCCAAAGGCAAGGCCTTGGCAAACTCATGCAATACCTGCCCGCCCCCGTGCTGATTGGGCTCAACACCACCCTGGGCGTGTTCTCGGCTTACAAACTGCTCCCCGCCATGATTGGGTTTGCCGTGTACACCTCCGTGTGGCAAATACCGACGCAAGCCAGCTCTTTCTCGCTGCCTGCGCTGGCCCTCTCGCTCTCCACCCTCCTTGCATTGGTCTACTGCCGATTGGTGCGCCCCAGCCCCTATGGTCTGCTGGCAGGCCTGCTGGTGGGCATGGGCACCCATCTGGCCATCCTCTGGGCCTGGCCAGGGCATGGGCCAGCGGTGCTGGGCACACAAGCCCACACGCCTTGGAATCTGCTGCTCAGCCCATCCCCATCCACCCTGCTCAGCAACCTGTTTCAACTGCTGCATCAGCACCCCACCCTGCTGGTGCAATTGTTGGCGGGCGCGGCCGTGATTGCCCTGCTCATCGCTTTGGAAAGCATGCAATCCTTGCTCCAAGTGGATCAAACCTTAAACACCCGGCACAACACACAGCGCGAACTCAACACACTTGCACTGGCCAACGTGGTGTGTGGCCTCCTGGTGGCACTGCCCAGCGCCAATTACTTTTCACGCAGCAACGCGGGCCTGGGCGTGGGCGCTCGCAGCCGGCAAAGCGAGGGCTGGTACACACTGTGCCTTGCCGCACTGCTTGTATTGGCCTGGCCCTGGCTGGCGCAGGCCCCCCTGCCCTTGCTGGCCACGTTGGTGGCGGTCAGTTCCTTGTTTCTCATCCAGGGCAGCACCCTGCGCCTCATGGTGCGCAGCCTGTGGCCCCACACGCGCCAACACCTCAGCGACACCGAGCAATACACCGTCGTGGTGGTGGTTGGCATGCTGGTGGTCACCGCCCTGTCCAACCTGTTGTTGGGCACGCTGGTGGGCGTTCTGTTTGCAGCGGCTTACTTTTTGCGCCAGCAATCCGACATCGGCTTGCACAGCATTGAAAAACAGCCCAGCGCGCGCTCACGCACCATGCGGCCGCGCGCCCACCGCACATGCATCGACACCGCCTTTGCCGATCTTCACTGGATCCGCCTTGAGGGAAGCCTGTTTTTTGGCAACTCCCCAGCCATCTGCATCCGCCTGCAAGATGACCTGCGCACCAGCAAACTCGCCTTGCTCGATTGCACCAAGCTGCGTTACATGGACGACACCGCAACAGGCGGATTGCAGCGCACCCTGCGCACGGCCCTTCAACAAGGCCTGACCTGCATGGCCGTGCTACCACAACACAATGGCCAATCGTCCACTGGGCTTGGCCTGCTCAAGTCCATGCTCACCTCACTGGGCGTGGCTTGCCACACCCACATTGACGATGCTTTTCATGCCCTGGAAAACCACGTCTTGATGCAACACGGATTGACCATCGACCAAAGCCCAGCACCCCACCAGCCGGCCCCCACCCAGGTGGCAGATGCACTGCAACTGAGCCACCTGTGCGACCACCTGACGCCCCAACAGCTTGAACACCTTGGCCCCCTGTGGCACCCGGTGGAACTGCAAGCCGGGCAGGTGCTGTTTCACGAGGGCGACGCCGCTGGTGGACTCTACGTGTTGCACACCGGGCAGCTCAGCGCATGGCAGCAACTGGGCCACAGCAGCGAGCGGCTCATGCGTTTTTGCCCGGGTAGCCTGATAGGCGAAATGGCCCTCATCGACCAAAAAGTGCGCTCAGCCACCTTGGTCGCCGAACAAACCAGCACCGTGCTGCACCTGCCCCTGGCCCAATGGCAAACCCTTCAACGCCAGCACCCGGAAATCGCCCATGTTTTGCTGGGCAACCTGGCCAAGGAGCTGGCACTGCGTGTGCGCCTGGCCAACCAGCACATCGCGCTTTTGCAGTAAAACCCTGCAAATATAGAGGGATTCCTCGTTGTAAGCCTTGCCGCGTTTGCCGTATTTTCTCGGGTGTGCACACCCCTGTTGATCTGGCATGAACAAGACCGAGTTTCAAAAACGCTACGGCAACACCATTCGCAAACCCAAGCTCTCCCTGCTCCTGGGCGAGGCACGCACGCCCCTGGAGGCCGCAAAACTGGCGGCCAGCTGGCGGTTTTTGCCTCGCAAAGACGTGGGGCAAGGCCAGACCGTGCTCCTGCTGCCCGGCTTTGGCGCCAACAGCAAGAGCATGGGCTTGATCAAACGTTACCTGGACTCCCTGGGTTACCGAGCCATGCATTGGAGCGCTGGTTTTAACCACGGCGACGTGGGCAAATTGCTCCCCCAAGTGATTGCAGACATCAAAATGTACAGCGATCAAACCCAGTCCCCTGTGAAGCTCGTCGGTTGGAGCCTTGGCGGCTACCTGGCCCGGGAGGCGGCACGGGAAGTTCAACAGAACGTGAGTCGCATCGTGACCATTGGCAGCCCAGTGGTGGGCGGGCCCAAATACACCGCCCTCAAAACACTGTACGACGTGCGCGGCACCGACATCGACTCCATAGAGAACAGCACCCTCAAACGATTTGAGCAACCCATTGTGTGCCCCATCGTTGCGCTCTACAGCAAAAAAGATTCGATCGTGAGCTGGCAGGCCTGCATCGACCGCTTCAGCCCCAACGTCGAGCACATCGAGATTGAAGCGCCTCACCTGGCCATGGGTGTGAGCAAAGAGGTGATGAACCTGCTGCCCTATGCCTTGGGAACCCCAGTGAAGTAATACCCCACGGCAACTTGCCCAAAAACTTGAGGCTGGCCGATCATCAAAAAAGGCTGGTCTTCAAGTGTGTCTTCCGGGCTTTTACTGACTTGCAACTTTTCCACACGGGCGTAGACTAACTTTTGAGTGGACGGTGTTCGCACTGCCACACCACAAGGCAACAAACCCTTGTGCCTGTACCCACCTGCATGCAAGGCCGTCCTGCACGCCAAGCCCCGGCAACCCAGCCAGGCGGCTTGCTCACAATGTATGCTCAAAGGGTACAACATGATTCGCCAACACTACCAACCCCTAGAACACATCAGCGCACGCGCCACCGAGTCCATCACCGTGGCAGACCCATCGCGCCCTTCCAAGCTTTTGGTTGACTCGCCAGCTTTTGATGCGATGACCGATCTTCGGCGTATCCACCCCGTCAGCATTTCTGGCAACGAAACCCTGGAACAAGCGCGAACCACCATGATTGTTTGCGGCGTCAAGCTGCTGTTTGTGCGCAACCCGGCGGGCCACCTGCAAGGGCTCATCACCGCCAACGACCTGGCCGGAGAACGCGCCATCAAAGAAGCGCATTCAAGCAACCGCAATGTGCCCGAGCTCACGGTGAACGATGTGATGGTCAAACTGCCCGACCTCGAATTTCTTGAGTTTGGTGCCGTGTCACGCGCCGAGGTGGGGCACATCATCGCCACGTTGAAGGCACACAATCGGCAACACGCGCTGGTGGTGGACACACGCACCGGGCACATGCGCGTGGTGGGCCTGTTCTCCTCCACACAAATTGCGCGGCAAATGGGCATCCCGGTGCTGGACCCCGTAAAGGCCATCACTTTTGCCGAAATTGAAGCCGCCGTGGCCGCCGCTTAAACTGCAAGCCGGATCAAACCACCCCACTCCAAGGCCGCTTGCCGCGGCCCGCCTGCGGCAGCAGCGCCGCAAGGAGTGGGTGCTTTTGACCACGGGCATTCCACACCCCATGGATGTCCTCAAACAAATCCTCACTGCTGCCCAACAAACGCAAGCCACTCAAGGTGCCTTGCCCACCCGCGCCCAAGCGGCTCACTGGGAACACCCCCAGCCCCCTGGCAGCAAACACTGACATCAAAGCGCTGTCTTCAAACTCGCCCACCACATTGGCCCGCACCCCCTGCAGTTCTAGCCAATGATTGATGGCCACCCGCAAACGGGAATGGCCGGTGGGCAACAACACAGGCAACTCAGCCAGGCTCGCCGGGAAATCCAGCGCAGCCTTGCGCTTCACCCACCTGGCAGGGCCAAACCAGTCCACAGGCCCACGGTGCAGCAAACAACTTTGCACGCGCAAATTGGGATTGCTGGTTGGCGGCTCCCCTGCCAGCACCACATCCAGGTGGTGCAAAGCCAGCTCTGCCATCAACTGCTCAGGCTCGCCTTCATGGCAAGTCAAATGCAAATGGGGCGTGGCCAACACACCCTGCAACAAAGCGTGAGCAGCCAGCTTCGAGATGCCATCGCACAAACCCACCCGGAACTGCACCCTCGGTTTGCTGCCCACCGCCCGCACACGCTCTGGCAAGGCCTGGCCAAGCCTGAAAATTTCATCGGCCTGCGCAAACGCCTCCCGCCCCGCCTCCGTCAGCGCCACACCCCGCCCAGCTGGCTTGAAGAGCTGCATGCCCATCCACTGCTCCAGCTCGCGAACCTGCACACTCACGGTCTGTATGGCCATGTTCAACCGCTCAGCGGCACGGGCAAACCCGCCTTCCTGGGCAACCATCCAAAAATAATACAAATGCCTGTAATTCAAACCAATCTCCACACTTCGTATTTTGCGAAGTAACACTTCAATATATCCATATTTTTTAGAAGCAACAAATCAGGGACCATGGCGAGGTTTTAATTTCTTCTTGATTTGGAGCGTTTTATGGATGCATTGATGGCCTTTATGCAGGCCGACTTCTTGGGCACAGCCACATGGATATGGTTTTTATTCATAGGCATCGTGATCTCGCTACTTGCCTTCGACCTGGGCGTGCTGCACAACGGCGACCAGGAAATAGGCGTGCGCGAAAGCCTGTTGCTGTCAGCAGGCTACATCACAGCCGCCTGCCTGTTTGGCGCTTGGGTGTGGTGGTACCTGGGTGCAGAAAGCGGCATGAACTACTTCACCGGCTTTGCAATTGAAAAATCGTTGTCCATGGACAACGTGTTCGTGATTGCACTGATCTTCACCTTCTTTGCCATTCCCCGCCAGTACCAGCACCGCGTGCTGTTCTGGGGCATTTTGGGCGTGATCGTGTTGCGCGCCATCATGATTGGCCTGGGTGCCGCTTTGGTCAAAGAGTTCAGCTGGGTGCTCTACCTGTTTGGCGCATTCCTGGTGATCACCGGCATCAAAATGTGGTTCATCGCTGACCACGATCCCGACATCGAGAAAAACCCCATCCTGAAGTTTTTGCGCAAGCATTTGCGTGTGACCGATGGCCTGCGGGGCAATGCCTTTGTGGTCAACGAGGCCGACCCAAAAACCGGCAAAGTGGTGCGTTTTGCCACCCCGCTGCTGCTGGCCCTCATCTTGATTGAGTTTGTAGACCTTATTTTTGCCGTGGATTCGGTGCCTGCGATTTTTGCAATCACCACCGACCCCTTCATCGTTTACACCAGCAACATCTTCGCCATTCTGGGCTTGCGTGCCCTGTACTTTGCCCTGGCCGCGATGATCCACCGCTTCAAGTACCTCAAGTACGCGTTGGCACTGGTGTTGGTGTTCATCGGCAGCAAGATCTTCCTGGTCAACTTCATCGGCAAGTTCCCGCCCGCCCTCTCACTGGGCGTCACCTTGGGGCTGATTGCTGGTGGTGTGTTGTACTCGCTGTGGAAGACACGCTCAGAGAACGGTGCGCAGCCAGCCCACTGACATTGAACACTGCCAACGGGTTGACGCACAGCCCGTTGGCAGTTTTTATTGGCTTGCCTTGCGCTTTTGCGATTCCTGAAGACGCTCGTACGCCTCCACATGCCGATTGAATACTCGTAGATTCAATCGCCGGATCGGCCCTGGAAGATGGTGCTTCACATAGTCGTGGCGCCATTTGAGG
>DASUDK010000174.1:0-48344 GCA_036275655.1 Limnobacter sp.
GCGCAAGCGATGAAGCAAAAAGGGCAAGCGGACGCGGACTTAGCCCCTCAGGTGCGCCCTCACCAACTCAAATACCCGCGCTGTGTCTTGGCTCACCGGTCCGTTTTCCACGAGCTCGCGCAAGATGTCCGCTGTTCTGTAAAGCAGGGGCAGGTTCAGCCCTTGCGCCCTCGCTGCATCGGCCACCATATTGACGTCTTTGGCATGGAGATGCGCTTGGATGCTGGGTGGTCGAGCAAAGCCTTCCACCATGTGCGGGCCCGCCCAATCGAGCACTTTGCTGCCAGCCAATCCGGATTGCAGCACTTCGAGGGTTATGCCGAGGTCTGCGCCTTGTTCAAGCGCGTAGTTCATGGCCTCTGCAATACCGACCAATTGAATGCACATCGCCATTTGGTTGGCTGCCTTGATTGCCTGCCCAGCGCCGTTGGGCCCCACGTGGCGCACTGTTTTACCCAGGGTGTGCAGCAGGGGCAATATGCGCTCAAACACGGCGCGGTCGCCTCCCACCATGATGGTCAATGTTGCTGCCTGGGCCGCCGCCGCGCCGCCAGACACAGGGCTGTCAAGGTAGTCGATTTGCAAGGCTTTTAAGGTTGGTGCAAAGGCCTTTACACGGCCTGCATCAATCGTGCTGAAGTCAACAATGACTGTGCCGGCTTTGGCGTGTTCAGCGATGCCATCGGCGCGAAACAGCAAGGACTCCACGTCCTCCGTGCGTGTCACATTCAGGCAGATCACCTGGCTTGACTGGCAGAGTGCCTGCAAGCTGTCGGCGGGTTTCAGTGTGGTGTCTTTGAGGGATTCAATGGCTGCTGGGTTTCTGGCCCAAGCATGGACCGCAAAGCCCGCCTTGCTCAGGTGGCGAACCATGGGCCCACCCATGTTGCCCAGCCCAACAAATCCAATCGGTGTGGAGGTGTTCAGTGTGTTCATGCCCCGGATTATACAAATCCGCTCACATCGCGGGTGCAATTGACGCTTAGGTGTTTACCCGGTCAGTGCGATGGTTTGCTGCGTGGGCGCAGGTCACTGGTTCGGCAAAACATGTACTCGCCATCGTCCAGTTTCACCAGCACCGGGTGACTGGTGGAGATGTATCGGCCAAATTCTGCGATGTTGTAGGCCACCACAGTGGCTGCAGTGTCATCCATCCAAACGGGGGCACCCACGCGGAATGCTTTTGCCGTCAGTCGCAGGGTTTTTTTGCGCAACAGGCTGTGGCCGTCGGGGTAGCGTCGGCCAAAAATGGTGCTTGCGTTGCTAAACGCCAGGGTCAGGGACATGTCAGCCTCCTTGAGGTGTTCACATGTCTTTTATACGGCAGGCATGGTTGGCCCAGTTTACCGAACATGGGGGAATAACCCGTTCAGTTTCACCCATGCTGGCACGGCAGGTCCGTTCAGGCCCCCGCAGGGGCCTGAGCTGGCACAGTGGTGGGCGCAAAGACTCAGTGAGACGGCAGCAGCAACTGGTTCTGGATCAACATGAACAGATCGCTGTGTGGATCCGCAATGCTGTCCACAATGTTGAGGTGATCTGAGTTGACCTGCAGTGGTGGATTGAGTCCCCAGTGCGATGCGAGGTAAGCGCTTTGTTCTTTGAACGCGTCGGTCTCTTTGCTACCGAATGCCAAATGAACCGGGATGGTTGGCTTGGGCATGAGTGCCGGGCTCACCATCCGAGTGCGTTTTTGGTTCAGCTTGAGGTCTTTTTGGATGAATGGGGTGTGCACCAGTGGGCTTAGGTCATAAATGCCGGAAATGGCAATCACAGACTTCACCACGTCTTGAGGCAGGTCCGAGGCCCAAAGTGGCCAAAAAGCCAAGGCGCTCATCACCGCAAGGTGACCGCCAGCGGAGTGACCACACACAACAATCTGGTTGGCGTCAAATCCAAAGCGGTCGGCTTGGCGATACAACCATTCAATCCCGCGCAGGGTTTGGCGAACGCTGTCTTCAATGGTGACCCGTGGGATCAATCCGTAGTTGAGCAAGGCAACAGAGTAACCTCGGGCCACATACGGCTTTGCCAAAAAGGTGAAATCGTATTTGTCCAGAGAGCGCCAGTAACCGCCATGGATAAAAATCAGGAGCGGTTTGCCCGGCTTGCCGGGGATGATGTCCACGGTTTCAGCCTCGGATTCGCCGAAGTACTGATTCCAGAATCCGTCGAGATCGAAGCGTGCATACCGCGACAACTCCGCCCATCGGGCGAAAATTTTTGGATGGTCGGGCAAATATGCTCGAGTGTTGTATTGGCTCTCCAGCCAATCCACATCGGGTTGGTTCTCGCCACTAAGGGCTTTGGTGTCGGCCATACGGCAATGCGAAATTGGTTGATTGGTGTAAAGGCAAACCGCCATGGGCGGTTAAAGTTGTGCACAACATACCCGAAAGGGGGCAAAAAGTCCAATTTTTTGCGCAATTTGAATGCAAGTTTGGCAAACTTGCAATAATTTTGTGCTTACAATTGAAAGTTTAGCGTTCGCTGGTTTGGGTTAATCCCACCCGGCATGCAAACGCCAGGACCACGAACAGCATCACCAAGCTGGCCATGGGTTGCGCCGTGCCGTTGTGCACCAGGGAGACCCCAAAGCTCGCCAGTCCGCCCAAGCCAAATTGCGCAAACCCATACAATGCCGAGGCCGCGCCCGCGTTGTTGGGATGTTTTTCCAAAAGCTGCGCCATGGTGTTGGGGGCCACGCACCCCAGTGATCCAACACACAGCAAAAACCCTGCAACCATGGTGCCCAGCGCGCTCGGCCCAACAGGCAGCAGCCACGCTGCCACACCCACCAACAGGGCACCCGCCAAGCTGGCCATGTTTCCACGCACAATTAGCACATGGGTGCCTGTCTTTTTGACATGGCGCGCCGAATACCAGCCAAACAACATCAAGCTAACTATGTTGGCGCCAAACAGGAGTGCATAAGTTTGCTCGCTCACACCAAATTGCCCCATGTACACCAAGGGAGTGCCGGTGATGTAGGCAAACATGGCTGCAAAATGGCAGCCTCCGGTGCCAATCAGCCACAGGCTGCCTGGTTGCCTAATCACCTGCCCGTATCCCTTGAATGCCATGCGCAGAGAGCTTTGCGATCGGCTCGTGCTCAGCGTTTCTGGAAGCAGGCGGTGGGCTCCCCACATGCACAAGCCGCCAAACACGGCCAGCACAAAAAACTCATGTCGCCAGCTGCCCACCAACAGCACCCAAGCGCCCGCCATGGGCGCCAGCATGGGGGCCAGGGAGGTCACCATGCCGATCATGGCCATCACCCGCGCTGCATCGGTTTCGCTGAACAAATCCCGCACCACGGCCCGAGCCACCACGGCAGCCGCTCCGCCGCCAAAGGCCTGCAACAATCGGAATGCGAGCAGTTGCTCAATGCTTTGGGCAAACATACAAGCCACGCTGGCCAACACAAATAGACTTGTGCCCGCAAAAATCATTTTGCGTCGACCATACCGGTCAGAAAGCGGCCCGTAGAACAGCATTCCCAGGGCAAATCCAGCCAGAAAAACAGTCACGGTTTGCTCAGCGCGACCCCCAGTGGTGTTTAGGTCAAGCGCAATCTGGCCCAGGCTTGGCAGGTATAGGTCGATGGCCAACGGGGCAAATGCAGCCAGTGCTGCAAGCAGCAAAAAAAGCGGGCGGTGAATCAATGTATCAAACCTCGGTTGGACAAGCCTTTGACAATTGAGACAAATTGTCCATTGAAGCCTGCAAGGTGCTCATAATAAGATGAAGCAGTCCACGAAGCAGGAGCCGCCATGGAATTTTCCTCTCTCGACCTCGCGCGCATTCAGTTTGCCGCCAACATCACCTTCCACATTCTTTTCCCCACCATCACCATTGGCCTCGGCTGGGTGATGTTTTATCTGCGTTTGCAGCACGTGCGCACGGGCAAGACGGAGTGGGAACAGGCCCATTATTTTTGGACCAAAATCTTTGCGCTCACGTTTGCGCTGGGCGTGGTGAGTGGCATCACCATGAGTTTTCAGTTTGGCACCAACTGGCCTGGATTCATGGAGAAGACGGGCAACATCTCAGGGCCCCTGCTGGGTTATGAGGTGCTTACAGCGTTTTTTCTGGAGGCCACTTTTTTGGGCGTGATGCTGTTTGGCAAACAGCGTGTGTCTCCCAAGGTGCACCTGCTGGCCACGTTTTTGGTCGCATTTGGCACCACCCTGTCGGCCTTCTGGATTTTGGTGCTCAACAGCTGGATGCAAACCCCGCAAGGGTTTGAGATCATCGATGGCAAGATGCATGCGACCGATTGGATGGCGATTATTTTCAACCCCTCCTTCCCCTATCGCTTGACCCACATGCTGCTGGCCAGCGGGCTTACGGTGAGTTTTGTGATCGCTGGCGGGAGTGCCCTGCAAATTCTGCGCAAACGTGAAAAGCCATTCACCCGCCCCATGCTGAAGCTGGGGGTGACGGTGGCGGCAGTGCTTATTCCCGTGCAAATTTTTGTGGGGGATTTGCACGGGCTCAACACCTTGAAGCACCAGCCGGCCAAGGTGGCGGCCATGGAAGGGGTGTGGCACACCGAACGGGGTGCGCCTTTGTTGCTGTTTGCAATTCCCGATGAAGATGCACGCACCAATCACTTTGAGATTGGCATTCCCAAGATGGCCAGCTTTATTTTGACGCACGATTTCAATGGTGAAATCAAAGGACTCAATGAGTTTTTGGAGCGTCATCCACCAGTCGCGCCCGTGTTTTATTCGTTCCGCGTGATGGTTGGGGTGGGGGTGCTTATGCTGCTGGTGTCATGGGCGGCGTTTTGGGTTTTCCGCAAACAGGGGCCTGTGTTGGAAAACAAAACCCATCGGCTTGTGCTCACAGCACTCACGTGGATGATGTTTTCTGGATGGCTCGCCACGGTGGCGGGTTGGTGGGTGACTGAAATTGGACGGCAACCTTACATTGTGTATGGCGTGTTGGGCACGGCGAGCGTGGTCGCTGAGCACCCGCCGCAGATCTTGGCGTTCACCGTGTTGTTGTACATGGTCATGTACGTCGCGCTCATTGTGTGCTACGTGTGGGTGTTGCGTTACATGCTGTTGGGTGGCACCGGTTCTGCCAAAAAAGTGGACTGGAGTGGAGCGGCTGTGCAGGCCTCACCCGCCGATCGCATTCGCAAGCAGCCCTAAAGTGCAAGGGGCAAGGAGACTGAACCATGACGTTCAATGAATTCATGCCGCTGTTGTTCATGGCTGTGATGGGCTTGGCCCTGTTGATTTATGTGGTGCTGGATGGCTACGACCTGGGTGTGGGCCTGTTGCTACCCCACGCCACTGACAGCGAGAAAGACACCATGATTAACTCCATCGGCCCTTTTTGGGACGCCAATGAAACCTGGTTGGTTTTGGGGGTTGGGGTGTTGTTGGTGGCTTTTCCCCAAGCGCATGGTGTGGTGCTCACAGCCCTTTACTTGCCAGTCACTTTGATGCTGGTTGGCTTGGTGTTGCGCGGGGTGGCTTTTGATTTTCGAGTCAAAGTCGATGTGGCCTACAAACCAGTGTGGAATCGGATTTTTTTCTTGGGCTCACTGATCACTTCGGTGTCGCAGGGGTGGATGTTGGGCAGTTACATCACGGGTTTTTCAAACCACTGGTCGCAGTTGTTGTTTAATTTGGGCGTGGCCATCACCCTGCCGTTTGCGTACACGCTTTTGGCCAGTGGGTGGTTGCTGATGAAAGGTGAGGGCGAGTTGATCCAAAAGGCGTGTCGCTGGGGGCGCGTCAGCTTTTGGCCCATGCTTGTCTCGATTGCATTCATCTCAGCCATGACACCGCTCGTGGTCCCCGAGATTTTCAACAAGTGGTTCAGTTTCCCGAATATTTTCGCCCTGGCGCCCATTCCGATTGCCACTGTGCTGTGTCTTTGGGGCATTCATCATATTTTGTCCACACCCCGGATTGTGGATGCTGGGTATGGCTGGATGGTGTTTGCGCTCACTGCGGGGGTGATGACCTTGGCTTTCATGGGTTTGGCCTACAGCCAATATCCGTACGTGGTTCTCAACCAGCTCACGGTGTGGGAAGCTGCCGCCGCGCCCGAATCACTGAAAATCATCCTCGTGGGCGTGGTGATCACACTGCCCACCATCCTCGGGTACACTGCGTTTTCTTACAAAGTGTTCTGGGGCAAGGCCAAGGAGTTGTCGTACCAATGATTGGGTGGTTTAAAGCGCTTTGGAACAAAGTTCAACCAACAGGAAGTTCAATGAGTATTCGCAAGTTAAGCGAGGATGTGGCGGTGTGCGGGCAGATTCGTCCTGAAGATGTGCCGCACATTGCAGCGCTGGGTTTTAAAACAATCGTGAACAATCGTCCGGATGGGGAGTCCCCAGACCAACCCAGCCACGCCGAGATCGAGGCTGCGGCCAAGGCGGCTGGTTTGGTTGTTCATTACCTGCCCATGTCGGTGGGGGCACCGCCAAGCCAAGCCATCTTGGAGGCCTTTAATGGCATTTTGGCCAGCGCTGAAAAGCCCCTGCTGGCTTATTGCCGCAGTGGCAATCGCTCTGGTCAAATCTACATGGGGGCCTGCGCCTTGCCGCGTGGCTGAGTACTGCGCTTGCGCTCTAGTGGTCTTTTCGGCTGCCCGGGTATGAACTGGGCAGGCTAAGCGCCAATTCACGAATCATGCGCACCGTGTCGATGTCGGCCGCTCTGTAGGCCTGTTTTCGAATTTCTTCGTATTCGTCTGCGCGAGCATACGCGTGCTCTGGCTCCGATGGATCGGGCTCTGCATCCTGCACGTGGTACTCAAACCGCAGCCAAAGCTCTCCTGCCTGCGGTTCTTCGATGGTGATGGTCATGGTGCTGTTGCCGCAGTGCTTGTTTGCTTTGATCCGCGTTTCGGTGCGATCTTCGTCAAACAGGTCGATGGTGTCTTCAATTTGAAAGGCACCGTAGTTGAGTTTGCGGGTCAAGGTGGTCACGTTGCCGTTGCGGGTGGATTCGACCACTTGCGCATCTTCGAGGCCAAGTATGAATTTGGTGGGTTTCCAGGCGCGTGCCACAAGACCAAACCAGAGTTGCTCGCGCGTCAGCCAATCCACGCTGGGCAGACTTGGGTCGTTGATCTGCACCAAATGTTCAAATTTCATGAAGGAGGTCCTGTGATACAGAGACACGGTACTACAAAACGCTATTCCGATTCCACTTGTTACAACGGGGTCGTGTATTTGGTCGAGGTGCCAAGCATGGAGCAGGGCGACATTGCTGCACAGGCTGCCGACCTGCTGGCCAATGTGGACGCCCGTCTTGCCGATGCTGGCACAGACAAATCACGCTTGTTGATGGTGCAAATTTATTTGACGGACATGGCCGATTACGATGGCTTTAATGCTGTTTGGGAAGCTTGGTTGCCAGAGGGCACTGCACCGGCGCGGGCTTGCATCGAAGCAAAAGGCCTTGCCCGGCCTGGTTGGCGTGTGGAGCTTGTGATCATGGCGGCGCAAGCGGCTCAGTGACCCAGGGCCAAAAGACGTTTTTGCAGTGTGAACAAATTGGTTTGCAAATGTGCCAGGTCCACTGGACTGGGTGGTGCGCCAGACAACAGGGTGGATTCAAGTCTCTGCAAAAATTCGGCAAAGTCCATCTCGCCGATGAGCTTGCAGTGACCTTTGAGCGTGTGAATGGTGCGTTTGGCGTCCATCCAGAGCGCGTGACGCGTCTGAGTCAAAAAAGCCTCCCAAAGCTCTGGCAATTCTGCAGCGATTAGCGACGCTGAATGTTTAAGCAAGTCCCGGTCATGGTCAAAATTTTGCATGGGAATGGGGCGAATGTGGAAGCCGAGGTTTTTGAACACCAGCTCAATGTCACTGCGTTTGAAGGGTTTGGCGACATAATCACGCATGCCAGCCAGCATGCAGGCTTCCCGGGTGTCTGCAATGGCGTCGGCTGTTAGGCCGATGATGGGCAAATTGGCGTGCTCCGGGTTGGCCAAGATCTTTTTGCATGCTTCCAAGCCACCCATGTTGGGCATGTGCATGTCCATGAAGACCACATCAAAGGGCTCTTCTCGCAAGGCCTCAATGGCAAGAAGACCGTCTTCTGCAAACCGAAATGAGACGCCAAGCTGGGTCAGCACATGGGTCATGAAGGTTTGGTTGACCATGTTGTCTTCTGCAACCAAAACCCGGATTGGTGTGCTCACAGTCCCGAGTTTTTCTGAGGTGTTGGACGGGTTGTTCGCTTGGCTCATGGCTATTTGCGTATTTTGCTGGGTTGGCAATTGATCGATCACTGGCAATGTGAGTGTAAAACTGAATCGGCTTCCTGTGCCCTCTTCAGACCAAAGATCGATGTGGCTTCCCATCAGTTCAAGCAGCCTTTGCGTGATCGTCAGCCCAAGCCCGGTGCCGCCATATTTTCTTGCGGTGCCAGGCTCGGCCTGCGAAAAGGCCTTGAATATTTCTGTGCGTGCCGCCTGCGAAATCCCCATGCCGGTGTCGGACACCTCAAAGTCAATGGTGGAGGTGCTGCCAGCTTCGCTTGGTTTTGCACGCACATCCACACGCACTTCACCGTGGTGGGTGAATTTCAGGGCGTTGCTGAGCAGGTTGCTGAGAACCTGCACAATGCGTGCCCTGTCCCCCAATACATGTTGAGGCACACCCGATTCAATGTTGAGCAACACATTCACATTTGGCTTTGCATAGGCGCTGCGAACCGTGTTGAACATCGCCTCAATGGCGTCCGTGAGGGCAAACGGCTCTGGATCAATGTCCAGCCGGTTTGCATCAATTTTCGAAAAATCGAGGATGTCGTTGACCACGCGCAGGAGGTGCTCCGCGCTGAGGTGAATCAAATGCAGGTTTTTTTTGGATTTTTCATCCAATTGGCTGCTGGAATGCAGCAACACATCTGCAAGTCCAAGAATCCCGTTCAGTGGCGTGCGAATTTCATGGCTCATGTTGGCGACAAATTGTGACTTCAGTGCATTGGATTTGTCGGCCTTCTTTTTGGCCTCCAGCAAAGCGTCGTTTTGCCTGGACAATGCCGCCGAGGCCCAGTTCAAGGTTTCATGCAGCGTGAGCAATTCGCGTGAGGTGGGTTCTTTCGGGTGTTGGATGCCTTGGTTTTTCACCATCTTTTGCGCAAATTGACCGAGTTCTTTCAGCTCACTGCTGGTCTTCCGGATGAACAACCAGAGTGCCAGCAGGGCTGGGGCGGCCAACACCGCAGCCAGCACAGCGTTGCGCACCAAAAGCAATCGCTGTTTGGTTTCAATGTCGATCAAATCAAACATCAGCACCACGGTGCCAATGGTTTCACCCGCCTCGATCGGTTCAATCACCATGATCTGTGGACCGGTGTCCAGCAGTTGGGTTTGGGTGGGTTGCCAGCCATGGGGCAATGGCATGGCATTGAACTCATAATGGCTTTGCAGGCTGTTGTTTGGTCCATCCCTTTTGACTTGGGCCAGCACGGTGCCTTGGGCGTTGATGACATGGGCCTGCTGTAGATCGGTGAATCCATTGGCTTTCAGCAGGAGGTTTTCAACCAGTGTGTAGTCCCTCTCCAACAAGTGGCTTGCACTTGAAACCGCCAGGTTGAACGCCAGTGCCTTGGCCTGCCTTTCAAACACCTTGCGCATTTCTGCACTTTGCGTGCTGGTGTTGATCCAGGTAAATGCCAGGGTAAGCACGAGCAGCATGCTGCCCCCCAAGGCCAGCAATTGCTGACCCAGGCTGGATTGTCGATCCGATGAGGCGGGGGGCGGGACGAGGTGGGGCATCAGCGGGTGAGGTACTTGTCCAGCCCCAGTTTTTCAAGACGCTGATAATCTCGTTTGTAATCGGCCATCATGGGGTCGCCCATTTGCAAGCTTTCTGCGGTGGATTTGTCTGCTTGAAGTTGTGACATGAACTGAGTCACCAACTGTTTTTGCAGGTCTGCAGACACCCGAGGATGCACGGCAATTGGGTGCGGCGCGGTGGGGGGTGTTTCGTAGAGGATGGACACGCGATTGCGAAGCTCCTCGGCTTCTGAAAGGTAGGTGGCAGCCACCATGCCGCCTGCGGCACCCTCGCCACGCACCACCCCGCGAATCACATTGGGGTGGGTTTTTACATATTGTGTATTGAACTTCAACCCTTGGTCTTCGGTCAGCAGGGCGCGCATGTACAGGGATGCGCCAAAGGCATTGGGCGACGGGAAAAGCAATGTTTTGCCCTGCAACTCGCTCAGGGACTTGATGTGGCCAGCTTGCCCTGCCGCGGGTGTCACCAGGATGCCTGTGAGCGGCTTGGTGTCCCGGATCAAGGGCGTGTACCCTTGTGCACGCTTGGCCATCACCATGTGATAGGGATTGCAATAAATTAGATCGGCCTCGCCACGCAGGAATTTTGCTTCAAACTCGTCGATGTCTTTGGCAAACACCATGTTGATCTGAACATTGTCAAAACGGCTGACCAGCTTGCCCCAGGTGGCGTGAATCACGGTGGCTGGGAATTGTGGCACCACCATCAGCGAAAGGGCGGGTTTTTCTTGTGCATGCGCGGTGCTTAGCAACATCAACAGGGCCAGGCCAGTGGTAATACAATGGCGGAGCATGCGCAGGTGTCCCATGGATTAACTTCCTGTGAGTTTGTTAAAAGTTAAATTTTATTTAATTTAATATTTTACTTTCTGGGGCCTGCCTTGAATCCTCAAAAGAGCTGGCCTTTTATCAACTTGTTTCTCTTTTTTGTTTCTGCACAGGTGGTGGTGGATGTCTGTTCCGTTTGAGCGCGATGATCCCGTGGCGGTCTTTGACTCTGGCGTTGGAGGCCTGTCGGTGTTGCAGGCTTTGCTGGGGCACCTGCCCGATGAGCGCTTTGTTTTTGTGGCCGATGAAAAGCATTTGCCCTATGGCGACAAGCCCCAGGCGTTTATTGCGCAGCGCGTGCTTGATTTGTGTGCTTGGGCAAAGAACCTACCGGCCAAGGCCATGGTGATCGCATGCAACACAGCCACCGCCGCGGGCGCAACCCAGGCCCGTGTGCAACATCCAGATTGGCCGATTGTGGGCATTGAGCCCGCTGTGAAGCCCGCGAGCATGCTCACCAAAACGGGTGTCGTGGGTATTTTGGCCACCAGCAACACGGTGGCCAGTGAGCGTTTTCGAACCTTGGTGGAACGTTTTGACCCCCTGGCGCGCGTGTTGGCTGTGCCTTGTCCCGGCTTGGTTGAATTGATTGAAGAATGTCCCATGAACCCCGACAAGATTCGTGCACGCCTGGTGCCGGTGCTTGATCAATTGATCGTCGAGGGTGCCGATGTGATCGTGCTCGGATGCACCCATTATCCTTTTGTAAAAAATTTGATTCAGGCCCATGTGGGGCAGCAGGTGGCAGTGATTGAGACTGGCCTGCCGGTGGCCCGCCAGCTTCATCAGCGTTTGATGGAGCATGGGCTCCTGCAAATCGCCCGGAACGAGATGGCACTGCTGGATGCCGAGAGGGTGAAATTTTTCACCACCGGCGACCCCGTGGCATTCAAGGCCAAATTGTTGGCCTTGCTTGGTCCCCAGTGGACAGCGGTTACGGTTGGCCTGTTGAATACCTAGCCTGAAGCGCTTGGGCGACCTGCAAAAACTGGGCGGTTGAAATTTCTTCAGCGCGACTGGTGAGTGCAATGCCAGCCGCTTCGGCCACCTCACTGGGTACCACGTCTGCCCAAGTGTTGCGCAGCATCTTGCGGCGTTGGGAGAACGCAGTGCTCACCACGCGGGCAAACAAGGCATGTGGTATGGCATGGCGCTCGGGCGAGGGTTTTGGCACCATGCGCACAATCGCAGACATCACACGAGGCGGTGGGTCAAAGCATTCGGGTGGCACATCAAACAAGTGCTCCATGTTGTAATACGCCTGAAGCATCACCGACAAACGGCCAAAGTCGGGGGTTTTCGGCTCGGCCACCATGCGGTCTATCACTTCCTTCTGCAGCATGAAATGCTGATCTTGAATGCGATCGGCGTGGCTGAGCAAGGCAAACAGGATGGGTGACGAAATGTTGTAAGGCAGGTTGCCCACCACACGCATGGGTGGTGCAATTTGAGAAAAATCAAATTTAAGCACATCCACCTCATGAACCGTGAGCTTGTCTTTCCAGGCTCCGGAACGCAGACGTTGCGCCAAGTCGCGGTCGATTTCAATCACATGAAGGTGTGGCAGGGCTTTGAGCAGCCATTGCGTGAGCGCACCAAGCCCGGGGCCGATTTCAACCACAGTGTCGGTGGGCTTCGGGCGCATTTCCCCAAGCAATTCGGCCAGTATGTTTTGATCGGTCAAAAAATGTTGACCAAATCGCTTGCGTGCCAGGTGTTTCATGCGCAGAGGTCCATTCGGTGAGCACATTCAATGGCCTCCACAAGGCTGCCCACGTCCATCTTGGCTGTACCAGCCAAATCCAGCGCCGTGCCATGGTCCACCGATGTTCGTACAATTGGTAGGCCCAATGAGATGTTCACACCACGTCCAAAACTGGCATGTTTCAAGACTGGCAGGCCCTGGTCGTGGTACATGGCCAGCACAACATCGGCACCAGTCAAATGTTTGGGTTGGAAGAGGGTGTCTGCCGGGAAGGGGCCCCGCACATCGTGGCCAAGGGATTGAAATTCCTGAATCACAGGCTCAATGATGTTGATTTCTTCAAAGCCCAAATCACCCGATTCTCCCGCATGGGGATTGAGTCCGGTCACCAAGACCCGCGGTTTGGATTTTCCCCAGTGCCTCTGCAAGGCTTGCAAGAGAATGGTGAGCGTTTGCCCAAGCCCACTGCGGGTGATTGCCTGCGGCACTTTGGCCAAGGGCAAGTGCGTGGTGGCCAGTGCCACACGCATCCCGCCTCCTTCCAGCATCATCACCACCTCGGTTTGACCACAACGCTGTGCAAGGTATTCGGTGTGCCCCATGAATCCTGGCCAAACGGGACTGATGGCGGATTTTTGGATGGGGGCTGTGACCATGCCTGCAGCCAAGCCTTTTAAGCTGGCGTCGCACGCACCATTGAGCAATTCCAGCACATAGCCAGCATTGGCGCTGCTTGGTTTGCCGGGGGTGCATGTTGAATGCAGGGCGTGGTGCCAAATGTGGAGGCCCACTGGCAGCCCAGCCAATTCGCCAACGCCTTGGATGCGTTGAGCTCGTGCATAAGCCACGGCCGGTATGCCAGCTTGCTGGGCCCGTTGGGTGAGCAGGGTGGCGTCACCCAAAACCACCAAAGGTCGATTGAGTTTCGATGCCAAGTTTGAGTCGGCCAACAGGCCACACAGCTCGGGCCCGATGCCAGCGGGCTCGCCGCTGGTGATTAAAAGCGGGCGCATGGCCGCATCACAGGCGGATGTCAACGTAAGTGCGGTCGCGCAATTGACGCAACCATTCCTGGTAGCTCTCTTCGGATTTGTTGGCGCGTATGGCTTGCCGTGCGGCTTGCCGTTGACGTTCTTCGGAGGCGGCCTGTTGCCGGCGTTCCATCACCTGGATCACATGGAATCCGAATCGGCTTTCAAAAACGCCACTCACTTCACCGGGTTGCAAGCGGTTCATTTCACGTTCAAATTCGGGCACCGTGTCGCCCTGATAGAGCCAGCCCAAGTCTCCACCTTTGGAGGCTGAACCATCCACGGAGTACCTTTTGGCCAGGGTCTCAAAATCAGTCTGGCCGCCCCGAAGTTGTTCAAGTACAAAATTCAGCCTGCGCTTGGCTTCTGCCTCCGACACATCCGGGCTGGTTCTAATCAAGATGTGGCGGGCCCGCGTTTGCACAACGGGTGTGGTGTCCAAGGCTGCACCGCCGTCTCGACGCCCCAGTACTTTCAGCACGTGGAACCCATTGGGGCTGCGAATGGTGTTCACCGTGTTCTCAGACGCTTTGGACAGGAATTCGGTGAACAAGGAGGGCACCGCGTCATAGCCTGACCAACCCATTGCACCTGTGCCATCCACCACCAGTTCCGGGTTTGCATTCAAAATGTCTTGCACCGATCGCCCGTCGCGCAGGGCCTTCTCGAGGGCTTGCACTTTGGTTCGAGCCTGGTTCAATTGCTCAGCAGGCGCGCTGTCGGCGACCTTCACAAACAATTGGATCCAATTCACCTCAGGTTTGTTGGCAGCGCTTTTTGTGCGGTTGGCGATGTAGGCCTGTATTTCGGCGTCGGAGACCTGGATGCGTTGCTCAACCTCGCGCTCACGCAAACGCGCCAGGGTGATCTCATTGCGCACTTCTTCCCGGAAGCGGGAAGCAGGCACCCCTTCTTCTTGCAATCGAGCGAGAAATGCGTCTAGCGTGAGGCCGTTTTGCTCAGCCACCCGCGCCATGGCTGCCTCCACCTGGCCGTCATCCACACGGATGCCCGATTGTTCTGCTTGTTGCAACTGAGCCCGATCCATCACCATGCGGTCGAGCACCTGACGTCGCAGTTCAATGCGGTCTGGCAGTGGGGCGCCCCGGCGGCTCATTTGTCGCTCAATCATGGCCACCTGCCGATTCAGTTCACCGCGGGTGATGATGTCTGTGTTGACGATTGCCACAATTCCGTCGATGGTTGATGCATCTTCAGCACTGCTGGCGCCGAGTTGGGCACTCAATTTGCCCAAAGGCTGGTTTTGGGATGGTGCTTTGATGCTTTGCGCTTGAACTGAGCCCAGCGATGCGCAGGCTGTCAGTGTGGCGATCCAGATTTGAAAGTGCTTCATAGTCGTCAATTATTGGGTTGCTTGGGCCGATGTGAAGGGGGTGTACCCAGGTACCCGCCGAGAAAGCAGGTCTGCCGGGTTGGAGCCCAGTCGGCCAAGCCCTGTTAACTCAAGTTGCATAAACAGGGAGGTGGTTTCCAGCTGTGGGGCGGTGGCAAATCGCTGTGCAATCACACGAAATGCCCAGCACCCTTCGCCATATTCCAGGCCAGCCACGCCTTCAATCAGGCGGTTGTCCAGCAGCGAGTAATTCAAGCGCCCGACGCCGCTCCAGCGTTGAGAGATTGGCCACTGCCCGGATATATCAAACTGGTCAATTTGGGTACGGGTATAACGATAACCGAAGTTCAATTGTTTACCGAGCGAGGGTGCGTAACTGACGGAGATATTTCCCCGCTCGTGACGCCCACTTTCAGCGTTCAATTGAGTGGTGCCGTCCAAATACACCGATTGGCTGATGCGACCACGCGCGTTGGCAAAAAAGTCCGAATCGCTGGTGGTGGGTGCTTCAAAGCCAGCCAGCACAATCCGTGGCGTGTTGATGTTTAAGCGCTGCCCCCCTGTGATGCTGAAGAGCTCTTCACTGGTGGTGTCGTCAAAAAATCGGCTGGTGACGGCCAAGGTGAGTTGATTTGCATCGCCCACCCGATCCAAGCCGGCGTAGCGGTTTTCAGAAAAAATACGGGTCAGGCTTTGGTCGGTGACCACCGTGTCGAAGATGGGCTGGTCTGACTGGTCAACAAACGGTGTGTAAAGGTAGAACACCCTGGGCTCAAGGGTTTGATTGACTTTGCGACCAAACAAGGTGGTTTTGCGGTCGAAGTACACCGTGCTGTCCAGCGACACCGTTGGAATAACGCTGTCGGGCGCCTTGGTCATGCCCGCCTGCTGGCCTTTGAGGTCGTAGGTGTTGGCCTGAACTGACACGGCGGGTGTGAATGAAAAGGCAGCACTTTGAATAGGCAAGAACATGCGTGCGCGAGTCACTCCGCGCGCGCCTTCCACGCGGGCAGGCGCCGATGTGGGGCGTGCAAAATCTGTGTATTGCCCAGAGACCGACACGAACGCCTTGCCCACGCGAGTTGGGGTGAGTTCAACCGTGGCCTCGGGCAAACGGTCGTAAGGCTCAAAAATTACATCGTTGAAAAGCTGCAGTGTTTGATGCGACACGGCCCGAATGTTGGCGTTCCAGTTGTTTTGCCGGTAGGCAACATAGCCTTCCTGCAACAAAACCCGCTGTGAGGCCACCGCCTGGGTGCGTGAAAAATCCACGAAGTACTGGTTGTCTGACACTCGATTCACGTTCAGCCCGGCAAACAACGGCCCCTTGTCATATTGGTGCAGCAGGGAGAGGGCATAACGGTTGGTGCCGGTTTTTTCATCGTTGGGCAGGTTGTCGTACTTGAGTTCGCCACTGTTGTTGTCGGTGAGGTAGCGGGTTTGGGTGCCCAGTTGATACCCCCGCCCAGAGATTACTTTGGGATACAGGGTGAGGTCTTTGTCTGGCGCGATGTTCAAGTAATAAGGCACCGTCACCTCAAGCCCGCTGTTTGACACGGTGCCAAACGATGGGGGCAAAAATCCGCTTTTGCGCTGATCGGTGGTTGGAAACGAAAAACTCGGCGCTGCCAGGATGGGCACGTTTTGAAACACCACCTTGGCCCCCTCGGCGCGGCCCACCTCTGCACTTTGGTCAATTTCCAATCGGCGGGCTGTGATGTACCAGTCGCCTTGATCGGCCTGATCGGGGTTGGGCACCTCACACACCGTGTAATTGGGATTCTCGAGGGTCAGCGTGGAAATGCCATCGTATTGCATGGCCGAGGCTCGACCTTTGCCCTGGATGTCTTTGAGTTCAAAATTGGGATTCTTGAGCTGGGTTTCCCCGGTGCCCAGTTTGACTGAACCCTCGGGCGCACGCAGCACCATGCCCTCTTGCTGAACCTTCAAATTGCCTTTGGCCGTGGCTCGGTCGGTGAGTGGCGAGTATTGGATGGCGTCGCTGTTGAGCTGCATTTTTTTGCGTCGAATCTCAACATTGCCCTCCAGGAAGGTTTCTTCGGCGCTGTTGCCATACAGTCGGTCTGCCGAAATATAGGTGGCTTCATCTTCTGGGATTGCGCTTCGCACACCCAAAAGGCCGCCGTCCAGCTTCAGGCGAGTGGGCGGCTCCTGCGCCAACAGGTTGCCGCTGCAGCACAGCACCACCAGTGCACAAAGGGGCTTGATGCGCGGTGCGGCCGGTTGGGACGGCGAGGGGTGAATTTTGCTCTTCTTCAAGCTGGGTATGTACTCAAATAGGGTCGTGGGGCGTTCGAGCGCCAGTAGATCCTACTATTATAGGCATCCTGAGACAAATAAAGGGATTTTGGACGTTTCATGAGCGCTTCGCGTCAAGAATTGTTGAGTCAATGGCTGTTGGGCCTGGAAAGCTTCAGTCTGCAGCTGGACTCCATTGCCCCAGCCTCCAGCGATGCCAGTTTTCGCCGGTATTTTCGGGTGATGGCAAAATCCGGGCAATCCTATGTGGTCATGGATGCGCCGCCAGACAAAGAGGATGTTCGCCCCTTTGTGCACATTGCAGCGCTGTTGGCACAAGGCAATAGTCGCGCGCCCCAAGTGCTTGCACAGCAGGTGGAGCAGGGTTTTTTGCTGCTGGAGGATTTTGGCAACACCACCATGCTGGCGGCGCTTAAAGAGCACCCGAGCCGTGTGGACACGCTTTATTTAAGTGCCTGCGATGACTTGGTGCACATGCAATTGCACACGCGCACCCAGGGGTTGCCGGCCTACCAGGCTGAAAAACTACGCAGCGAAATGGATTTGTTCGACACTTGGTATGTGGAACAGCATTTTGGCAGCCAGCTGTCCAGCCAAGAAAAACAGTGGCTCGACAACATCAAGCAGATCCTAATCCAGAGTGCACTTTCAGAGGGGCAGGTGTTTGTACACCGGGATTATCACAGTCGAAACTTGATGTTCACTGGCTTCGAGGGTGAGCGAGCCAACTACGGCATTCTCGACTTTCAGGATGCGGTGGTCGGGCCCATCAGCTACGACTTGGTGAGCATCTTGCGCGACGCATATGTGGAGTGGCCCGAAGACCAAACCCTGGACTGGGCCATCCGTTATTGGCAGGCCGCCCGCAAAGCCGGCCTGCCCGTGCCCGAGGATGCGAGCGAGTTTTACAGGCAGGTGGATTTCATGGGCATGCAACGGCATCTGAAGATCTTAGGTATTTTTGCGCGTTTGCACCACCGCGATGGCAAACCCCAATACCTCAACGACCTGCCTTTGGTGCTGGCGTATGTGCGGATGATCGCGGTGCGTTACATTGCGTTCAAACCCCTGTTGCTGATCCTTGACCGCCTGGAGAACCGGGCTGCCCAGGTCGGCTACACGTTTTGAGCCAGTTGCCCATGCACGCCATGATTTTGGCCGCAGGGCGAGGCGAGCGCATGCGGCCCCTCACAGACCACTGCCCAAAGCCCTTGTTGAAAGCGGGTGGCAAGCCCTTGTTGCAATGGCATCTGGAAGCTTTGCGGGGTGCGGGCATTACGCAGGTGGTGATCAACCATGCGCACCTGGGGCATCAGATTGAGTCAGCGTTTGGCGATGGCCACGCTTTGGGGCTTGAGATTCATTATTCCGCCGAGTCAAACGCACTGGAGACCGCTGGTGGCATCGCCAAAGCCTTGCCGTGGTTGGGGAAGAATCCTTTTTTGGTGATCAATGGCGATGTGAGCTGCGATTGGCCGATTGCAAACGCCCTGGCGGCGGCAGCCCGCTGGCAGCCCAATCAACTGGCGCACGTCGTGTTGGTGCCCAACCCAGCCCATCACCCACAAGGCGACTTTGCCTTGCAAGGTGGCTTGGTGAAAGAGCAGGAGGCATCCTCTGAACCTTGTTATACGTTCTCCGGCATTGGTGTTTATGCACCCGCGTTGTTTACATCCGTGCCCAGCGGTGGGGTGGCCAAACTCGCGCCCCTGTTGCGTGGAGCCATGGCACAGGGCAAAGTAACAGGTGAGTTGTATTCGGGTTTCTGGATGGATGTTGGCACGCCACAGCGATTGCAAGAGCTCGATGACCGTTTAACACAGCAGCAACAGGCAGGACAGCAATGAGCAGGTACCCCACACACAACCCCATGGTGTATGCCAAACGGCGAGCACAGTTGGCAAAGCGTTTGCAAAAGCAGGGCGGCGGCGTGGCGCTGGTGCAATCTGGACAAGAAGTGATGCGCAATCGAGACAGCGATTACGCTTTCCGAAGTGACAGTTACTTTTATTACCTCACGGGTTTTCCGGAGCCTGAAGCATGTCTGGCTCTTGTCGTGCCCGCGCGGGGCGAGGCCCGCAGCGTGCTGTTTTGCCGGGAAAAAAACGAGGAGCGTGAGATTTGGGACGGATTCCGTTTTGGCCCAGCGGCCGCGCAATCCCGCTTTGGGGTGGATGCCGCGCATGCTGTGGATGATCTGGAAGAACACCTGGAACAATTGCTTGCCAATCAGCCCGCCGTCTTTTTGCGGCTGGGTCAAGACGAAGCTCTGGAGCAGGGTGTGGCACAAGTGCTGGCGAGCCTTCGGGGCAAGGCTCGCATGGGTGTGGCTGCACCCCATGCCGTGCTCGACCTGAGCCATGCGCTGGACGAAATGCGTCTGATCAAAGACAAAACCGAGCTGGACACCATGCGCCGGGCGGCCCAAATTTCTGCCCGTGCCCACATCGCCGCCATGCAGGCCACAGGGCCCGGTCGGTTTGAGTATGAAGTGGAAGCCGAGCTGCTCTATCACTTTCGCAAACATGGCTCTGAAGCACCGGCCTACGGCTCCATCGTGGCTTCAGGTGCCAACGCCTGTGTGTTGCACTACCGTGCAAACGATGCACAACTTCGCGATGGCGATCTGCTGCTGATTGATGCAGGCTGTGAGCTGGATTGTTATGCCTCAGACATCACCCGCACCTTCCCCGTCAATGGCGTCTTCAGCAAGGCCCAGCAAGCTGTGTATGAGGTGGTGTTGAATGCCCAATATGCTGCCATTGATGCCACGCGGCCAGGCGCACGTTTCAATGATCCGCACGATGCAGCTGTTGCAGTGTTGACGCAGGGCCTTATTGACCTAAAACTGTTGAAGATGCCGCTTAAGGAAGCGTTGGAGAGCAAGGCTTACCAACGGTTTTACATGCACCGCACAGGCCATTGGCTCGGCATGGACGTCCACGATTGTGGCAGTTACCGCGACCCATCGGCCACGCCCGAGGACGGTGTTGCGCCTCACACCAGCCGAAAGTTGGAGGCGGGCATGGTGCTCACCATTGAGCCGGGTTTGTACATTCGCCCAGGCAAGGGGGTGCCCAAAGCGTACGAAAACATCGGCATCCGCATCGAAGACGACGCCATTGTGACCGCCAAGGGCTGTGACATTTACACCGCCGATGCGCCCAAAACAGTGGACGAAATTCATGCGGTGATGCGCCAACGCAAAAAGGCCGCATGAGCAGCGTACACACGGATTTTGACGTGGCGGTCGTGGGGGCAGGCCCGGTGGGCTTGGCCTTTGCCGGTTGGTTGGCCGCGGCATGGGGCGAACGCGCCCATCGCATCGCTTTGTTTGATGCAAAACCCCTGGCCGCGTCTGCGCAAGATCCCCGCATTTTGGCCCTGGCCGACGCCACACGCTTGCGCTTGTCGAGCCTGGCTTTTCCGGGCAATGCAACGCCCATTCACCACATTCACGTGTCGGAGCAGGGGCGGTTTGGGCAAGTCCGCATGAAATCCGAAGAGCTGGGTTTGCGTGCCTTGGGTTGGACTGTGCGTTACGGGGATCTGGTCACCAGCCTGGCGCAGGCCGTGGAGCGTCGAGGCGTCAAAGTGTTTCGCCCTGCGGAAGTTCGTTTTGCCCATCGCAGCGCGGTCGATTCCCTGGAGGTGCTTGAGTTGGACGATGGCACCGAGTTCACCGTGAATTTGCGTGTAGATGCCGAGGGCGGTTTGTACGGCGACGCTGGTGAGCGTGACCAAGTGGTGGATTATGCCCAGTGGGCGCTGGTGAGCGAGGTGGTGGCTCAGGTGGAACCAGGTTTGTTGGGCGACGGAGTCACCTTGGCATTTGAGCGCTTCACGTCCGAGGGGCCATTGGCCCTGTTGCCGATTTCAGAAGACCAGACGCGTTACTCCTTGGTGTGGTGTGCCCCCAAGACGCTGGTGGAACAACGGATGCAGATGCCAATTGCTGAATTTGTTCAGGCTTTGCGACAGCAATTTGGCCGCCGTGTGCAGGTGCGTGAGGTGGGTATTCGGAAGGCATTTCCCTTGGGGATGAACTGGCGTGACAAACTGGTCCAGGGCCGCCGAGTGGCCATTGGCAATGCCGCCCAAATTTTGCACCCCGTGGCGGGGCAAGGCTTAAACCTCGGCCTGCGTGACGCCATGCAGCTGGTGCGCAGCATCGATCCCGCAATTGTTGCGGAGGAACATCGCTTGTGTGCTGCGCTTGAAGATTTTGAGCAGGCCAGGATGGTTGATCGGCGCACCGTCGTTAAAATGACAGACTGGATGGTCAAGGGATTTTCGAACAGCAACCCGCTGTTGGGTGCTGGTCGGCAGGTGGCATTGAACGTGATGGAGTTCACACCACCGCTGCGAAAGCAGTTCGCCGAACTGATGCTCTTTGGCCTGGCCGTATAAACCTGGAGCAATTCCCGTCATGTTCACCGCCGACGCCCTGCGTGCGCGATTCGCACAGCCCGATCTGGTGTGGCAACCCGAGCCGCTGGAAGAGCGGTTTTTCACCGACCGCGACCCCGCCGATGCGGCGGTGCTGGTGCCTTTGGTGCAGCGGCCTCAGGGATTGCAGGTGCTCCTCACGTTGCGCACAGCGCATTTAAACGATCATGCAGGTCAAATCAGCTTTCCGGGCGGGCGCAAAGAGCCAGATGATCGCGACCTCATCGAGACTGCCCTTCGTGAAACCCACGAAGAAACAGGCCTAACCCGCGACTTTGTCGAAGTGCTGGGTTGCATGCCTGTGTACCAAACTGCCACCAATTTCATGGTCACCCCGGTGGTGGGTTTGGTTAAAACCGGCTTTGAACTGCAGCCAGATGCTTTTGAGGTTGAGGAGGTGTTTGAGGTCCCGCTGTCATTCTTGATGGACAGCCACAATCATCAGCAGCGCACCTTGCACACGCCCATCGGGGTTCGCACTTTCTATGCCATGCCTTACCCCAACCCAAACACAGGCAAAGAGTATTTCATCTGGGGGGCCACGGCGGCCATGTTGCGCAATCTGTATCATTTTTTGAATGCGCGTGGATGAGCTGTGAGCTACCTTGCCTTGTTGCTTGCCACTGTGATTGAAACATTGCTGCCTGAGGGCTTGTTTGATGGCACCCGGCGCACTTTGCACCGTTTTAATCAGGAATTAGAAATTGACCTCGCTGCCTTGGGGGCGCCAAGGTTTGCGCATGTGCAATGGTGGATTCCCGTGGTGCTTTGGATGTTGGGGGTGTACTTTCTGCATCAAATACTGTGGGGCATCACGCCCTTGCTTGGCGGCGCATTGAGTATGTTGGTGCTTCTTTATGGCCTTCGCTTTCGCCAACTCAACGATGTGTTAACCAGCACCCAACTGTTTTTAAACCAAGGGGATTTTTTTCGGGCCCGTGAGCGCATCGTGCTGTGGCTCAAAGAGTATGACGGCACAGAACTCCATTTGCACCGGCAAGAGGAGTTGGTTTATCACGCTGTGGCGCATGGCGCGGAGCGCGCATTGCGGCAGTATTTCTGTTTGTTGTTTTGGTTTTTGTTGGTGCCGGGCCCCCTGGGTCTGGTGCTTTATTTGATGGTGCATTGGAGTGTGGTGCGGGAGCGGCAGGTGTGGGAGTCGCAGGCCTTTGCAGATGAGCGCACCTCCATGAACGACGCATGGCGGCACAACCGATTGCAGGCCCTGTGCAGTGCCCGCTTTATGCTGTTCGCCATGGAGTGGCTGCCTGCGCGTTTGCTTGCGCTCACGGTTGGGCTGTTGACCCAGCTCGATGACGCAGCCTTGGCCTGGCGGCAAGCCAAGGCACACAGCCGATTTTCGAATCGGGCGCCGCTGACCGCTGTGTGCTTTGGTGCGGTTGGCTTAAATGCCGCGCCACATGGATCCTCAGAGGTCAATGAAGTGCCTTACGAAGCGTCGGTACAGGCGCTTCAGCAATTCAGGCAGCTCATGTTCAAATGCGCGGTGTTTTGGCTCTTGTTGGCCCTGGTGTTAACCTTGTTGGGCTGGATTCCCGAATTGCCAAATTGATGCGGCTGTCTCAGTAGCTTCGGCTTGAGGCGTCCAGTTCTGCCTTGAGCAATTGATACAACTCAAATCTCCCTGCGTGCAAGTGGCCTTCTTCCAATGCCTCTTTCACAGCACATCCTGGTTCTCTGAGATGTTGACAGTTGGCAAATCGGCATCGAGTGCCGGTCTCTTGAATGTCTTCAAACACCTCCAGCAATTCAGCTGTGCTGAGGTGATGCAAGCCAAAAGCCTGAAAGCCAGGAGAGTCGATCAGTTCAAAACCGTCACCCGCATGCAACTGGGTGTGTGTGGTGGTGTGTTTGCCGGCATTCAGTGCAATTGAAATATCATTGGTGGCGGCCGCTGCGCTGGGTATCAGCAGGTTAATCAGCGTGGATTTGCCCATGCCTGACTGCCCCAAGATCAAGGTGCGCTTGCCCATCATCAACGGTCTGAGCAATGCATCACAGGCGTTGGGCCGGGTGGTGACACTCACCATGTGCACCGGGCTTTGTCCCAGGGTCCAATCCTCCAATTCTTTCAACAAGCTTTTGGCAAGCGTTGCATCTTCTTCAAGCAAATCGGATTTGTTGAACACCATGTGCAGTGGCACGCCGGCATGCTGGCAAGCCACCCAGGTTCTACCCAGTAGCTCAGGCGAGTAGGGCGGGCTTACCGACAACACCAACATCACCTGGTCCAGATTGGCCGCGAACATTTTGCTTTTGAGTGCGTCGGAACGGTATAACAAATTGCGGCGGTCTTCGATCTCGTCAATCCAGGCTTGCCGGTCGCCGCTGGGATCGATTGCAATCACATCGCCCACGGCCACCTCTCGACGTTTGCCTTTGCCGTACACCTGCCACAGCATGCCCTGGGGATCTTGCGCAACAAAGTGCCTGCCATAACTGGCAACCACGGTGGCCATGTGGGCGTCTTGTTTGGATTTGCCGGATTTATTTTTGATGGGTTTGAATTTTGCCAAGGTGGGGTTAGCCCATGTGTCGCAACAGGTCGTCGAGCTTGGCGGCACAGGCCCAGTCGTTGTCCGAAATGCCGCCAGCGCTGTGCGTACTCCAACGGACTTCCAGCCAATTGTATGAGAAGGATGCCTCCGGATGGTGGTCTTCATCGTCAGCCAGGTGCATCAGTGCGTGCACGGCCATTTTGACCCCTTCAAAATTGCTGAAGTTGTAACGCCGCCAAAGCCGCGTGCCTTGCTTGCCTTGCGCCTCTATCTCCACGGCCCATCCGTCGAATTCTGGCAACTGAGCTTCAATTTGCTGCACAGTCCAGCCTTCATCTGGGCCGCAATGCTGGCAGCCCACATGGAGCCAATCCGACGCCGGGCGTATCATGCGGGCCGCATTCATTGTGCACCCTGCAGTAGCTTAAGCCTGTTGATGCGAATGGACGCCGGGGGGTGGCTGTCGTAGAAGGCCGAGTGCAGGGGGTCGGGAGTGAGCGTGGAGGCGTTGTCTTGGTAGAGCTTGACCAGCGCGCTCACGAGGTGTTTGGCAGAGCTCTGTTGCGCCGCGTAGGCGTCGGCTTCAAACTCGTGTTTGCGACTTAGGAAAGACATCACTGGCCGCAAGGGAAAGGTGAAATATGGCAGCACCATCATGAACAAGATCAGGGCCATGGCTTGTGGGCCATTGACCAGGTCTGGGCTCACGCCAAGTCCGCCGTAAAACCAACCAGCGTTGGCCAACACACCCAGCACGGCAAACATCACAAAACTGCCCACCCCTGAAAAAACAAGGTGTTTAACAATGTGCTTCTTTTTGAAATGACCCAACTCGTGGGCCAGCACAGCTTCAATTTGGTCATCGTCCAAGCGAGCCAACAGGGTGTCGAAAAATACAATCCGCTTGGCTTTGCCCATGCCACTGAAATAAGCATTGCCATGCGCTGAACGGCGGCTGCCGTCCATCACAAACAAACCGTTGGAATCGAACCCGCAACGCTGGAGCAGGTTCAGGATGCGTTGCCGAGTGGTGCCCTCTGCCAATGGCGTGAACTTGTTGAACAGCGGCGCAATCACCGTGGGGAACAACCACATCAGCAGCAGGCTAAAGCCAAACCACAGCCCCCAAGCCAAAACCCACCACAGTGAGCCAGCCTCGCGCATCACGTAGAGCACGGCAAACACCAAAGGGCCGCCAATGGCTGCGCCGAGCAACAAACCCTTGGCCCAATCGGCTGCAAAAAGTCCACGGGTCATGCGGTTAAAGCCAAACCGTTCTTCCACCACAAACTGTTTGTAATACGCCAAAGGCAAGTCCAGCACGCTGCTCAGCACCCCCACTGCGGCGATCAACAGTAGGCCAGCCAAAATCCCCTCTGCCCAGGTGGAGGTGTGGCTTTGAATCCATTCCAGGCCACCAAGCAAGGTAAATCCCATCAGAATGCTGGCTTCAAGCAGCAGGTTGAGCATTCCCAAACGGGTTTTTGTGATGGAGTAATCGGCCGCTTTTTGGTGGTCAGCCAATTGAATTTGCCCTTCAAATTCAGCGGGTACCGCGCTGCGATGCATGGCAATGTTCCGGATTTGGCGGCTGGCCAGGTAAAGCCGCAAGGCCACGCTGATCAACACCACTGCAACAAAAACTTCTGTGAATATCATGTTTGCCTGACAGATCGAATAACTGTTCCAAATGAGCGCCCACAAGGCGCAATCCGGATTCGGGTTGAACACACTGGCTGTGAGACAATCAAAGCCTTGAATGATTCAACGTTTTGAATACCCTGCAAATTATGTCACAAGCCCAAGCCACTGCCACCCCCGACGAACAAGCCTTGCCCCGCGATGACACCCGATTGGTTTGGGTGGACATGGAAATGACAGGTTTAGACCCCTTCCATGACCGCATCATTGAGGTGGCTGTGGTGGTGACCGATGGCAATTTGCAGGTGCTGGCTGAGGGGCCGGTGTTGGCAATTCATCAAACAGACGAAGTGCTGGCCGGTATGGATGCCTGGAATACCAGCACCCATGGCAAGTCGGGTTTAACCGCCCGGGTGCGTGAGTCCACTGTCGACGAGGCGCAGGCGGAGGCCTTGTTGATCGAATTCCTGACGGCCTACATTGGTCCCAACAAGAGCCCCATGTGTGGCAACAGCATTTGCCAGGACCGCCGCTTCATGGCCAAGCACATGCCCAAGCTGGAGGCTTACTTCCACTACAGAAATCTCGACGTGAGCACGCTCAAAGAGCTTTGCAAACGCTGGAACCCGAGCACCGCCAGGAAGTTTGTTAAAAAGACCAAGCACACGGCGCTGTCAGACATTCACGAGTCCATCGACGAATTGCGCTTTTATCGCGAGCATTTTATTGTTCCACCGGAAGTTCCTGCGCAGCAGTGAGCGCACTGGCCTGCTGTTTCATCACATGCAGCAGCAGGCCCGCCAGCAGCACACCCGCCAACACCAGCCCAACAAACGCTGCAATCCAAAAACCCTCCGCTTGCAGGGGTGGGGTTTTTAAAACCCCCAGCCACATGCCACCGCCAATGCCCACACCCCACAGACACACAAAATAAATCAGCATGGGCCTGGCCGACACTTTGTAAGCCCGCAGTGAGAACGAGCAGATGGTCTGAAAAGCATCCACCACATGGTAGGCAATCACCCAAGGCATGAGCGTCAGCGCCACCTCGATGGTGGGGATGTCACTGGTATAAATTTCAATCAATGTCCGGTCAAACAGTGCGAACACACTGCACACCAAGAGGGCAGCCATCAACGCAGTTTCCATGCCGCGTTTGACCATTTGCCTGGCGTAACGGTGTTGGCCGGCCCCCAATTGCTGTGCCGCCAACACAGTGGTGGCATTGCCGAGCGACAGGCACACCATGTACGCCAAGGCCGCCATGTTGGAGACGATTTGATGCCCGCTCACCTCGTAGGCACCAAAACGCGACACCAACAAGGCGATGAACGTGAACGAGGTGACCTCGATGAGGTAGGCTCCACCAATCGGCAGGCCCAAACGCAGAATTTGCTTTAAACGCGCCCAATCTGGGCCCGGCATCCGTTTCAGCTTGAAGGGTTGGTACAGCGGATTGAGTCGCCACAGCACACAAGAGATTGCCAACACAAGCCACATGGTGCAGGCGGTGGCCCAACCAAAACCCGCCGCTCCCAGGGCTGGTAAGCCCCAGCCCCCATGCATAAACCACACGTTGAGTGGCACCTTGATGAGCAGCATCAGCACCTGCAAAGCCATCACGATCGTGGGTCTGGAGATCGATTGGTTGAGTGCATAAAAAACCCGAAACGCCAGGGCCGCTGGCAGACCAAAAGCCATGCCAAACAGGTAAGCCCGTGCTTCGTTGGCAATTTCATCGGGGGTGCCAGTGAGTACAAACAAAAAATCGGGGGCCAACATCAGGGCCATGCCAAGCACACTCATGGCCGCTGCGATCCAAAGCCCCTGGGCAGCGTCTTCTCCCACCGCTTTTGTGTTGCCCGCCCCGTAGTGTGATGCGCAAATCGGTGTGAGCCCAATGATCACACCCATCAGCCCCACGTAAAGACTGACATACACCGAGGACCCCACAGCCATGGCAGCCAACACCTGTGGGCCCGATTGGCCGGCCATGACGGTGTCCACCAGGCCGTTGGCCATCACCGCCACCTGTCCGACCAAAATTGGCATGGCCTGCTTCAAGAGCGCAAGTCTGGGGTGGGTTTGCGCGTAGTGGATGGGCAGTGGTGCAGACATGCTTGCTTTAGCGGGTGCCTGCGCTCAAGGCCACCTGCGTGGTTGGTTGCTCGGTTTTGGCATACAGGTAAAAAAACTCATGCCGATCGGAGTTGCGATTGCCGCTCCAGATCAACGTCCAGCGGTCCCCTGCCTGTGCTTCAAAGTTGTCTTTGATGCGCAGATCCTGTCGCAAGTCGTCTTGCAGCAGCAGAAATGTACAACCCTTGGCCTCGGTGCGCGGGGCTTTGTGCACAAAGTTAACCTTGGCGTGGTACTGCAAGGTGGCCCGCTGCGCGAAGCCCAGGTTGTAATCGGTGGTGCAAAAGTCGGATTTGTTTGCGTTTGGGTGGTCCATCACGCGCTCGGTGATGGCGTCTCCCAATGGGCGAAAGCTTTTTGCATAATCGATTCTAGGTATCCACAAGGTCATCAGCAACAACCAGATCAGCACAACGCCGCCGCTTGAGAGCACCATGGGTCGCCACAGCGCTTTGGACAAGGAGGACGTGCGCCACACAATCAAGCGAAACCATGCAAAGCTTGCGACCAGGGCCACCGCCAGCTCCAGACCAATCACTTCTGGCACGTAACCAGGCGAGAGTTTTTCAAAATTGGCTGCAATCTTGGCAGGAAAACCAAAGGTGGCGGCGGTCCAGCCCAACCAAACCAACACCGCTGCGAAGGTGAACCACAGCACGGCAAACCAGTCGATGAGGCTAATGAGCCCGCGCCGCATGGTTGAAATCCCGATGGCCGCCAGCACACAAAGAGGAGGGATTAACGGGAAGTAATTCACTTCATCGGATGGGTTGGTGATGAATAGCACCAACAAGCCCGCAACAGCAGCCGCCAAAGGTATGCGGATGGCGGGTTCAGCAATCGCTTTGCGATAACGCCACACGGTCCACGCGGCCATGGGCAAAATGGGCCACAAAAACCAGGAGAGGGTTTTGAGCGTAACAACCAGTGTAGCCGTATCAAATGATTTGTGTGGGTCAAGGATCAAAAAACGTGTGATGTTCCAGTGGTTCCAGGCGTTCCACCAGAGTTCGCCCTGTCTTTGGGTCATCACCCAAAAAAACCACAGTCCAAACGGAATGGCAAACACCAACGCCGCTCTGGCCATTCGACGCAGCAAACCAAAACGCATCGCACTGTGAGTGGTGGAGCTGATCAACAGCACCAAGAGGAAGGGGATCCAATGTGTCCAGCCCCGGGCAAAAAAAGCAATCACCACACCAACACCCAGCATCCAGCCTGCGCCAATGGGGCGATCCAGGGCGCGAACGGCTCCCAGAAGCATGATGGACAGACCCGCCAGTTCGGCCACCTCGGGCACCTGCATGTGGGCGCGCACCAGCAAACCCAGTGTGCCCAACAAGCACAGCACGGAGGCATCGGCCACGGCGCGGGCATAATCCACGCGGGTTGGGGCGGCACCCAGGGGGTCCTCGGGTTGAAGCTCTACGCGTTTGGCCAATCGGTAGGTGGTGTTCCAAATGGCCCAGCCAGCCAAAATCATCCAAAACACGTTCCCGATGCGCATGGCATCGTCCAGCCAAGCCTCGGGCAAATTAATCAATAAGGCCAGTTTGCCCAAAAGGCCCGCCAGCCAGGCGGCCAGCAGGCCGCCTTCCACGTACAACCTGTCTCCAATGCTGGAGATGGCCCATGTGGAGATGTTGTTTTGCGCAAAGGTGAAGCTTTGCCCAAAACCCGCTGCATCGTCGGGTTTCCAGGGCGTGCGCGCAAACAAGCCAGGCAAAATGTAGAGCAGAATGAGTGCCCACAATAGCCGCCTAGACAAGCGAGTGTTATTGGCTGCGGTAATGACCATGGCCTTTATTGTGTCTTCAAAATGTGTGGCTGTAGAGGCTAAAAATGCAAAAGGCAGCCAGTTTGACTGTGCTGCCTTTTTTGCGGCGTGCCAAGCGCAGGGCAAGTAGCCTTGCGCATTGCAACATCACTTCTTGAAGCGATCGAAGCGGCGACGGAATTTTTCTACGCGGCCGGCGGTGTCCACGATGGTGTTTTGTGCACCAGTGTAGAAGGGGTGTGATTCGGAGCTCACGTCCAGCTTCACCAGGGGGTACTGCTTGCCTTCGTGTTCACCAGTTTCTTTGCTGGCCACAGTGGAACGGCAAATGAATTTGAAGCCGTTGGACATGTCCATGAACAACACTTCGCGGTAGTTGGGGTGAATGCCTTCTTTCATGAGTTTCTCCGAGTGCAGCCAATTGGGTGGCCCACATGCTGTTGACGCGTGCATGGACAAAATCCCCAATCACTTGCAGGGTTAATGGTTAGCTTTCCAGTATACGGCGTTTTTGTTTTTGGTGTCAATGCTCCAGGGTCTTTCTGAAAATGCCCCGAATTGGTGCACACCCGGCGGAAGGGATCACTTCGTTGGGGGGAGTCCTGGGTCTGGGCCATGCGCACAATGAATTCGTTGATATTACAGACGAGATGGTCATGAACAAGACAGGCATGGGGCTCAAGCAAAAGGCGGTATTCATTTGCGTGGCCGTGATGATATCGGTTGGCAGTGTGTCGGCCTGGATTGCTTACAAAGCATTCGAGGTGCTGCGCATCGAGCAACGGGTGATGGGGCAAATTGCCCAAGAAAATCAGCTCAGCAGACTGATTGCCCAGGCCAACCACAGCACCACAAAAATGGCGTCCTCTTTTAAGAATGTGTTGATTCGAGGCAGCGACACTGAAAAAACCGCCAAATTTAAAAAAGAGTTTGAGGCCTTTCGCGCCGATTTTAAGGGCCAAGTGCAACAGATGCGGGATTTGACGATTGTTCAAACCGACACACAGCGCAAATTGGCGCTGGACGCTTGGGAGAAGGATTTTGAAGACGCCGCTGCGAAATATGCCGCAGCCCTGGCGCAGCATGCGCCCGAGGACCCGCTCGCTTACAAGACCTTGGACAAGATGGTCAGCGGCATTGATCGCCCGGTGGTGAAAGCGGGTAATGCGATTTCAGAGCAGGGGATCAAAGCGCAGGACGCCGCAGTGGCCTTCATGGCCACCGAGCTTGAGGGTGGTATTCATGGGGTGATTGTTGCCTTAACAGCGGGCATGGCGGTGACCCTGGGGCTGTTGTTTGTGAGTTTGATGGGCTATGCCCGATCGGTGTTGAAAAGCCTGGGCGCAGAGCCGACGTTTTTGGCCACGCAGGCGGCCAACATTGCATCTGGAGCGCTAAACCACCGGGACATTGCAGCACTCAAGCCACCCGTGGGCAGTGTGGCGCACGCATTTGAGGCCATGCGCGTGAGTTTGCTCGAGCTGGTGCAAAACATTCGAAGCAAAACCGATGCGGTGCAGCAAAGCTTGAGGGGGGTTGTGGTTCAACTGGACCAGGTGGGCGAGGCCGCCGCAAAGCAATCTGAGGCAAGTGCTTCCATGGCCGGCGGTGTGGAGGAGTTGAGCGCCAGCATTGCCCAGTTGTTTGAGGTGGCCACGCAAACGAATGCCGCTTCGGATGCGTCCAGCCAGGCGTCTTCCAACGGCCTGGGGCTCATTCAGGGCACTTTGCTGGACATGGAGCAAACTGCGGAGGGCGCAGAGCGTCTTGGCGAGATCATTCGGGATTTGGGCGAACACTCTGAGCAGATCAATCGCATTGTTGCGGTGATTGAGGAAATTGCGCAGCAGACCAACCTGTTGGCCTTGAATGCAGCCATTGAGGCCGCCCGCGCTGGCGAACAGGGCAGAGGGTTCGCCGTGGTGGCCGATGAGGTTCGCAGCCTTGCTGAAAGGACCACCAAATCCACCTCTGAAATTGAGTCGATGGTGGGGAGCATTCAGGTGGGGGCGCAAGCTGCAGTGGCCCAAATGGCTCAATGGGCAGAGCGTGTACAAGGCACCCTGGGCAAGGTTCGGGAGACAGAACAGTCGATGAGCACCTTGCAGGGTTTGTCTTCTCAAGTGCGCAGCATGGCGGGCGAGGTGCGTGGATCTCTGTCAGAACAGCGTTCGGCAACAGGCCAAATGTCGGTTGAAATTGAGACCCTGGCATCCAAAGCCGAAACCAATTCAAGCAGTGTGTCGCAAATTGCGGCGGTGCTGGCCACGCTGAAGCGTACCTTTGATGAACTGGATCAACAGGCTGCGAAATTTAAAGTGTGATCTTTGAGCCCACAAAAAAACGCCAACCCGAAGGCTGGCGTTTTTTTGAGCTTGGCGTTTGGCGCCAGATGCAGGCAATTACATGCCCATGCCGCCCATGCCACCCATGCCGCCCATCGCACCCATGTCTGGCGCTGCGGGCTTGTCTTCCACCAGTTCTGCAACCATGCAGTCGGTGGTCAACATCAGGGATGCAACAGAAGCTGCATTCTGCAGTGCTGTGCGGGTCACTTTGGTGGGGTCCAGAACACCCATTTCCACCATGTCACCGTACTCGCCAGTTGCCGCGTTGTAGCCAAAGTTGCCTTCGCCGGCCATCACTTTGTTGGCAACCACGGAGGACTCTTCACCGGCGTTGGTCACGATCATGCGCAGGGGTTCTTCCATGGCGCGCAGAACGATCTTGATGCCAGCGTCCTGGTCTGGGTTTGCACCCTTCAGGCCAGAGATCTTGGCGCGGGCACGCAGCAGGGCGACGCCGCCGCCTGGCACAATGCCTTCTTCCACCGCAGCGCGTGTGGCGTGCAGGGCGTCTTCCACGCGGGCTTTTTTCTCTTTCATTTCAACTTCGGTGGCTGCACCAACCTTGATCACGGCAACACCGCCAGCCAGTTTGGCCACGCGTTCTTGCAGTTTTTCGCGGTCGTAGTCAGAGGTGGACTCCTCGATTTGCGCGCGAATCTGCTTCACACGTGCCTCGATGTTTGCTCCATCGCCCGCGCCATCAATGATGGTGGTGTTTTCTTTGCCCACTTCAATGCGCTTGGCTTGGCCCAGATGTTCAAGGGTCACGCCTTCCAGGCTCATGCCAGTCTCTTCGGCAATCACCACGCCGCCGGTGAGGATCGCGATGTCTTCCAGCATGGCTTTGCGACGGTCGCCAAAGCCTGGGGCCTTCACGGCGCAAGTCTTCAGGATGCCGCGGATGTTGTTCACAACCAAGGTGGCCAGTGCTTCACCTTCGATGTCTTCGGCGATGATCAACAGCGGGCGACCCGCTTTGGCCACTTGCTCCAGCGTGGGCAGCAGGTCACGAATGTTGCTGATTTTCTTGTCGTGCAAGAGCACGAAGGGGTTTTCCAGGGCAGCCACTTGCTTTTCCTGGTTGTTGATGAAGTAGGGGGACAGGTAACCACGGTCGAACTGCATTCCCTCGACCACGTCCAACTCGTTGTCCAGGCTCTTGCCGTCTTCAACAGTAATAACACCTTCCTTGCCCACTTTTTCCATGGCTTCGGCAATGATGTTGCCGATGGATTCGTCGCTGTTGGCGGAAATGGAACCCACTTGAGCGATGGCCTTGTTGGTGGCGCATGGCTTGGACAATTCGCGCAGTTCAGTGATGGCTGCCGTCACGGCTTTGTCGATGCCGCGCTTGAGGTCCATGGGGTTCATGCCAGCGGCCACAAACTTCATGCCTTCTTTCACAATGGCTTGGGCCAGCACGGTGGCGGTGGTGGTGCCGTCGCCTGCGTTGTCGGAGGTCTTGGAAGCCACTTCCTTGACCATCTGTGCGCCCATGTTCTCGAACTTGTCTTTCAGTTCAATTTCTTTGGCCACAGAAACACCGTCTTTGGTCACGGTGGGGGCGCCGAAAGAGCGCTCCAGCACCACGTTGCGGCCTTTGGGGCCCAGGGTGACTTTCACTGCGTTGGCCAGAATGTTCACACCACGCACCATGCGGCTGCGTGCGTCGTCACCGAAAAATACTTCTTTAGCTGCCATGATTTGATCTTCCTCTTGAATGCTGTGTAATTAGGCGGTGTGATTAAGCTTCAATCACGCCCATGATGTCTTCTTCGCGCATCACGAGCACTTCCTTGCCATCCACCTTGATGGTTTGGCCGGCGTATTTGCCGAACAACACGCGTTGACCCACTTTCACATCCATGGGGATCAGCTTGCCTGCGTCATCGCGCTTGCCTGGTCCAACAGCCAGGATTTCGCCTTGATCAGGTTTTTCGGCTGCTGCATCGGGAATCACGATACCGGAAGCTGTGGTGCGCTCGCTGTCAAGGCGCTTCACGATCACACGATCATGCAACGGACGAATGTTCATGGAAACCACTCCTAAATTTGTCTTTGAAAAGAATTACTTGTTAAACCTGACAGGTGAAAGTGTTAGCACTCACCGTCATCGAGTGCTAATAATAGGGATGGGTTTGACCCTTTTCAAGGGGGGTGGGCAAAAAAATGCACAAAGTGGTGCAAGGCGTGTGTCAGCTCAATTTGTTTAAATTACTGTTAAATCCTTTTGCAAACTTTTGTCGCTGGTCTGTCCCCGAATGAACCGAACCAAATCCGTATTCATCACCGCCTTTGTGGTGTTGGTTAATCTTGCCCTGCTGCATGTGGCCACTTTGAGCTGGCACAGCCCTTTGGGCGCTGGCTGGATGGGTGTGTTTGTGCTTGCATTGCCCAATTTTTATTTTTTTGTGTGGTTGTTCATGGGGCGCAAAGGACGGACCTCCCGCAACTTGCATTTGCTACTGGCCACCAACCTCACCGGGTATGCCATGGTGCTCACCGATCCGGGCATGGAGGCCGATCCGTGGCCCTTGGTGACCGGTACGTTGCTGTTTTTCGGCAGCCTTGGGTTTGTGTTTTGGTACTCCAACCTGGGTGACCGGCAACCCGCGGGCCTGGCAGAGGGGGACAAGTTGCCGTCCTTTGCGCTGCAAACCCTGGATGGCGGCCGGTTCAACTCAGAGGGTTTCAAGGGGCAGCCCTGGTTGCTGGTTTTTTACGAAGGCGCTTGGAATCCCCTGGGTGTGACTCAGATTCGCGAATTGGCTGGGCGTTTTATCGATCTGGATCGCTTGGGTTTGAAGGTCGCGGCCATCAGCCCCCAACCTTCAATCAAGTCCACTGCGTTTGCTCAACGTTTGGGGGTGCCTTTTGAGCTGCTGGTGGACGAGAACAACAGCGCGGCCCGGCAATTGGGTTTGTTGGCCAAAGATGGTGTGCCGTGGGGCGCACACCTGTTTGGGTACGGCAGGGACACTGTAATGCCCACTGTTTTGCTGCTCAACAAACATGGTCGAATTGTGTATGCGAGCCACACCAACAATTTGCGTGTGCGCCCTGAGCCAGATCAGTTGCTGGAAGTGGCCAGGCAACGGCTGGCACGTGTGGAGTCTTGAGAAAGCGCCCGTTAGCGTGACACCACGAGTTGCTCTGCGGCCGCGGTTTTGCGAATTCGCTCAATCAGGCCTTTGTTGATGCGACCTTCCATTTTTCGCTGAACGGGCTCCAGGGCCTTGCGCCACTCCTCACGTTGTTCAGGACTGAGCACGGTGACCACGCTGAGGCCTGATTCCTTGACCTTCTCCAGCGCCAAGGCATTCAATCGCACAGATTCCTCGTTGTTGCGTTTGGTTGCATCGGCAATGCAGCGTTCGAGTGTGGTGCGCAGATCGGCTGGCAGGCTACCCCAAAATTTGCGGTTCACAATCACGGCGTAGCCCAGGTAGCCGTGGTTGGTGACTGTGACGTGTTTTTGAACCTTGTGCATGTTTTTGGAGTACAAGTTGGATGGCGGATTTTCTGTGCCATCGGCCAAGCCGGTTTCCAGCGCGGTGTACACATCCGAAAATGCCAATGGAATGGGGGTCGCACCCAACGTTTCCATTTGAGCTTCCAGAACCCTGGAGGGTTGGATGCGCATGCGCTTGCCTTTGAGGTCTTCCGGGCGCAGCAGAGGCGTGTTTGCACTCATCACTTTGAATCCATTGTCCCAGTAGGCCAGGCCCAAAATACCGCGGTCTTCAAGCTGTGCAAGCAAATCCTTGCCAATCGGGCCCTCGGTCACCGCCTTCAACACCCGGCGGTTTGGAAAGATATAGGGCAGGTCAAACACCTCGAAATCCCGCATCCCCAAGTATCCGAACTTGGCCAAAGAAGGTGCCAGCATTTGAACCGCACCCAACTGGAGCGCTTCCAGTTCTTCTTTGTCTTTGTACAGAGAAGAATTGGGATATACCTCCACCTTCACCCGTCCTCGGGTTCGCTCCTCTGCAAGGCGTTTGAATTCGAGTGCTGCCAGGCCCTTGGGGGTATTTTCGTCCACCACATGGCTGAATTTGATCACGATGGGTGGCGCAGCCACGGCCTGTCCCCCTAGGTTGAGGCCCATCAGGGTGAATAAGATTGCAAATAGCCGGTTTGTCTGCTTCATGGTGTTCACGTGTTAATCACGCAGGGCAAGCGCTGCAGTGGCTTCCATCATTTCCAGAGTGAGACCACATCGACCATTGTGGGTTTCCACAGGGCGGGGGTCAGAATCGGCATTTCGTGGCACTATCCAGCCATGCAAATGTTTGGCCCCACTCACCCCAATTTAAAAAAGATCAAGCGACGCCAGGCGCTGCGCTTTGGTGTGCCGGTGCTTGTTTTTTTGCTCTTGATGGCGGTGATGGTGGCCGCAGTGTACTACGCCCAACGGGATGAGCGTGAGCAAAACCAGGCAAAACTGATTGCCGATGCCCTCTGGGCTCGGCAAAACATCCAGTTCCAGGTTGGCGGCTTGATGAATTCGCTGCAGGCTTTGGCCAGTGATTCCCTAATTTACCCTTCAAGCAGACTTGCGCCGAGTCTCAAGCAATTGAGTCGCAGCTCAGGCGAACTGGTGGCAGTCTACAAAGGGACTGGGCTTGAACCCGTGGTGATGTCTCAAGATCACATCATTCCCGAAAAAGTCATGGCGCTGCGTTCGCAAATGATGGACGACGTCCAGCAGCGAATTGATTCCAACCTGGACGGGTTTCTTGGTCCCTACCAATTCAATGGGCGCAATTATGTGGCCAGCGTCCATGTGGCGCAGCGGGGGCAAGCCAGTCTGGTCGGCCTGGTGGACTTGGATCTGATGCTGGAGAAGGAACTGCCCTGGTGGTTTGCTCAAGACAATGAGGTGGATTTGCTCGACTCGGGTGGGCTGGTGCTGTCTCGACTTGTGAAGGCAAGCCGAGGCGCTGGGGTGTATGTTCACACCACCTCGCTGGAACTTGGAGGGCTGCAGTTTCAACTCAAGGTCAACAGCATTCAGGAGGGACCTCGTTTGTTCAACTACGGCATCAATGGCGCGCTTGCTTTTTTGCTATTGATGTTGCTCATCAGTTTCATGATGCTTTGGCGGGATTCGCGCCGTCGCTTGGAGGTTGAGGCCCGGTTAGAAGAAGAAAAACTGTTCCGGCAATCGATGCAAGATTCCATGGCGGTTGGGTTGCGTGTGTGGGATTTGCAGGGGGTGATTCGGTACGTCAACCCGGCATTTTGCAACATGGTGGGGTATGCCCCGCAAGAGTTGATTGGGGTGCCTCAACCCCTGCCTTACTGGCCTGTTAAAAGCAAAGAAGAATACAAACGCTTGGTCGCCGATGTGATTTCCGGAAACGCACCTCCGGAGGGCTTTGAAACCGTGTACCAGCACAAAAACGGCAAACTGATTGATGTGCTGATCGTGGAGGCACCGCTGCGCGACGGGCGAGGTGTCCACACGGGCTGGATGAGTTCTGTCATCGACATCACGGACCGCAAACGCTCTGAGGCGCTGATTGCGGAGCAACGTGAAAAACTGCAGGCGGCGTCCCGTTTTGCCCTGGTGGGTGAGGTGGCATCCAACATAGCGCATGAGTTGAACCAGCCGCTGGCCACCATGGTGTCTTACGCCCAAGCTGGAATGAACCTCACACAACGTGGTGGCAATGTGGAAATGTACGGCCAGCTGTTTGAAAAACTGCGTGACCAAGCGCAACGTGCCGGTCGGGTCGTGGGGTCTGTACAAAACCTGGTTCGCAAACGCCGCCCCATGCGGGAGCTTGTTCGCGTGCAGGAGGTGATCGATTCCATTCGATTCATGGTCAATTCAACCGCTGTTTTGCACCAGGTCCGTTTGCATTTTGACATCGAGAGTCCAGACATACAGTTGCACATTGATCGAATCATGGTGGAGCAGGCCCTGGTGAATTTGGTCAAGAACGCCTCCGAGGCATTCATGGCGTCGCAGAGGATCCGCAACGTCTGGATCAAAGCCCGGTTGTTGGAACATTCTTTTGAGTTCTCCGTGCGGGATGATGGCCCAGGGTTGAGTTTGAACAACACCGAGAAAATGTTTGAGGCGCTTGTTTCCACCAAGCCAGATGGTTTGGGCTTGGGTCTTAGCCTTTGTCGATCCGTCGCGGAGGCGCATGGGGGGCGCCTGCGGGCCGAATCCATGCCCACGGGGGGCACCTGTTTTACAATGAACTTACCGATGGCAGTGCGAGAATCCTTGGAAGGGGAACAAGTTGGAGCGAGTTAGGCCTGTGCATGTGTTGTTGCTGGACGATGACAACGACCTGCGAGAGGGCATGAAGTGGATGTTTGACACGGTGGATTTGCCCATGACTGGCTTTGCCAGTTTTGAACAATTCCGAGCCAAGCTGGATCTGTTGATACAGAGCGACGCACAGCTGTGTCTTTTGCTGGATCTGCGCATGCCGGACATGTCTGGCCTGGAGGTGTTTGAATGGCTCAAGCGCCATGGTTACAGCCTGGAGCGTCTTCCCGTCATTTTCCTCACGGGCCATGGGGACATTTCCACAGCCGTGGAGGCCGTTAAAAATGGTGCCTTTGATTTTTATGAAAAGCCGACCACAGACGAGCGTCTGATTGCACGGGTGAGGCAGGCGTTGGGCAAGTCTGGTGAATATCTTGCCAGCCAGGAGGTGCTTAAGCAGTGGTCTGAGCGCATCGACAAACTCTCTCCACGCGAGCGCGAAGTGATGTTTTTGGTGGCCAAAGGCAAGCTCAACAAAGTGATCGCCTCGGAGCTTGATATTTCAATGCGAACGGTGGAGGTGCATCGGGCCAACGTGTTTGACAAGTTGAAGGTGCGCTCAGCCGCAGAATTGGCCACTTTGTTGAGTCGCCTCAGTGACCGCCTTGGCTTTGATCAGCTCGCTGGGCTGGAATAAATCTCAACCACTTGGGGTGCCCGGAGCGACCAGCCGATCAGCGGGCTGGATGTTTCAGGATGCAACTCCACCACAAACGCTTTGCGGGCTAGGCGGTCGTCCCTAAAAAATGCATGCACCGCCTGTAGCCGTTCATCGGCCTTGGCCAAATCGAATTCGGTGCTTCCAGCCCCGCGGTTGGCGGAGCGGATGAGCAAGGGTCCCACCTCGCCAGATTTGACTCGCGCACTCAAGTCCAACAATCGGGCTTTGCAGTCCCCGGGGATTTCAGCGCTGGCGCTCGGAAAATGGATGACCAATTCGAGCTTGCGATTGTGATCACCCAAGGCCAGTTGCGACGCTGTGACCTCGGGTTGCTCGGCCAGTGCTTGCACCAGGCCCTCATACAGGTTCAGTTGAACTTCTCTGCCGCAGTGCATGGCCGGGTTTTGCAGTTGTGTGACGGCGAGCGGCGGGGATGCCAAGGCGCCAGTTTGCATCAAGGCTGCAATGGCCAACATCCATCTCATGGGGCGTGCGGCCCTTGCTGTTGCGGTTTGGCTTTGTCTACGCCTGGCTCAGCCCCAGCCTGGGTTACCGGGTGCTCTGGCTGTGAAAAGCTGACCTTGATTTGGTTGGCAAGCAAGTGATAAATCGAAGCGGGCAAAATGCGTTTGCTCACTTGCGTGGCAATTGCGGACACAAAAATTAGGGGCATCACCAGGTCGTGGTTGTCCACCATCTCCAGCACGATGACAAAGGCGGTGATGGGGCAGTGGGTGACGGCAGAAAGCACGCCCACCATGGCCAAGAGCATGAGTGGTGCTGTCTCGCGATCTGTCAGCCCGGCAAAAAAATGGCCGAAACCCGCTCCGATGGACAGCGTTGGGGAAAACACCCCACCCGGAGCACCGCTGGCGAACGACACCACCGTGGCCGCCAGCTTGGTCAACCAGAAAAACGGGGAGAGCTCCTCACTTTCTTGCAAGGCGGCCTTTGTCTCTTCGTAGCCAGCGCCAAATACCTCGGGACCAAACGCCAGGGCCATCAGCGACAACATCACGCCGCACAGTGTCGCAAATCGATAAGGATGCTTGCTGCGGTAGGCGCCAAACACGCTACGGCCTGACACAATGATGAGCATGGTGCGGCCGTACAGCCCGCCCACAATGCCAGTCAGCACGGCGAGCACTGTGATGATCAGCCATTCGTCTCCCCAATCGATGGTGGCGTTGGAATACCCAAAGTACGAGTAGTTGCCTTGTAAAACCAGGGCCACCAAACCAGCCAGCACAATGGCCATCAGCAGCGCCGAGGTGTGGCGCATCGTTTTGCGTCGCCCCAATTCTTCAAATGCGAACATCAACCCACCCAATGGTGTGTTAAAAGCAGCGGCAACACCCGCGGCACCACCTGCGATGATCAAAGAGCGCGTGTCAAACAGCTTGGCAATGCCAGGGAAACGATGCGTGTAAGCCATCAATGCAGCGCCAAGCTGCACGGTGGGGCCCTCGCGGCCAGCCGCAGCCCCTGCGGCAATCACAAATGGGGTGACCAACAATTTGCCAAAAAAAGCACGTGGTCCCAATAGGCGATCGATAAGCCTAGGCTTGGGGTGTTTGATCACTTTGATGGCCTGTGGAATTCCACTGCCGCCCGAGCCCCAAAACACGGTGTTGACCAGCCACACGGCCAGGGGAAATGCGATGGGGGGCAACATGAGGGCGTACCACTTGTGCTCCTCAAAAAATGCTTTGTTCCACTCCCCCGCAAAATCGGACATCCAGGCAAAGCCAACGGCGAGCAAGCCCACCAAAAGGGAGAACAAATACACCACCGAAACAATCATGCCCCGGTCGGCCAGGTACCGAGACAATCGAGCGCTCTGTTGAATCCATCTGCTGCCAATCTTTTGCCGCACGGGGTCCTGCCTGGCTGTGTATCAAACAATGGCCAAGATTGTCGCATAAAAACAAAAAACCCTCAGCCTTACGACCGAGGGTTTTTCTTGGGGATTACCCCGTTCAATGCTTTTTACAACAATCAGCTGGCGCGTCGGCGTGCAAATCCACCCCGCTCACCTGCATTGCGCGCTGCCTGCTCACGACGTGCACCGGAGGCATGCTCCCGCTTGGGTGCGCCTTCAGCACGGAAAGCTGGGCGCGCACGCTCTTCGGAGCGCGGAAAGCTTGGACGGCTTTCATCACGGTTCCAAGGCTTGTTCTCGCCAAACGATTTGCGTTCGCCAAAGGGTTTGCGGTCATCAAATGACTTGCGCTCACCGAAAGGTTTACGCTCATCAAACGATTTGCGCTCGCCGAAAGGTTTGTTGTCGCCGAAGGATTTGCGCTCACCGAAAGGTTTACGCTCATCAAACGATTTGCGCTCACCGAAAGGTTTGTTGTCGCCGAAGGATTTGCGTTCACCAAAAGGTTTGCGCTCATCAAACGATTTGCGCTCACCGAAAGGTTTGCGATCTTCAAATGACTTGCGTTCACCAAAGGGTTTGTTGTCGCCGAAGGATTTGCGTTCACCAAAAGGCTTGCGCTCTTCGAAGGATTTGTTTTCGCCAAAGGACTTGCGTTCTTCAAAGCGTCCGCGATTGCCGCCACCTTGAGGGCGACCACGTCCACTGCCACCGCCTTTGCCGCCACGTGGTGCGGTGCTGAAGTTGCCGCGTGGCTCCAGGCCTTCCACTTGCTCTTCAGGGATGCGTGAATTGATGAATCGTTCAATCGCTCGCACACGGATGATGTCATCGGCTTCAGCCAGTGTGACGGCCACACCAGCACGGCCGGCGCGACCTGTGCGGCCGATGCGGTGCACATAGTCCTCGGCCTTCATGGGCATGCCGTAGTTGATCACGTGGGAAATGGCGGGAACATCCAGTCCACGTGCAGCCACGTCAGTGGCCACCAAAATCTTGATGTCGCCTTTGCGAACACTGGCCAAGCGGCGATTGCGCACCACCTGTGGCATTGCGCCGTGCAGTGCACACGCACGCATGCCTTCATCCATCAGGTCGCGTGCCAGGTTTTCAGCATCAATTTGCGTGCTGGTGAACACCACCGCTTGATTCACATCCGGCTGTTCAAGCCAGTGGTTCAGCAGTTTGCGCTTGTGTCCACGGTTGTCAGCCCACATCAATTTTTGTGCAATGTCGGTGTTGGCTTCGTTTTGCGCGGCCATTTCGATGCGCTGGGGGTTGTTCATGATGTTTTCGGCCAAACCCACAATGCGCTTGGCAAAAGTGGCGGAGAACATCAAGGTTTGTTTGCGATTGCCACACATTTCATTGAGGGCTTCCAAGTCTTCGGAGAAGCCCAGGTCCAGCATGCGGTCTGCTTCGTCAACGATCAAGGTGCTGACCATGGAGAAATTGAGTTTGCCCTGCTGAGCCAAATCCAACAGGCGGCCAGGCGTGCCCACGACGAGGCGCGCGCCGCGCAAGGCGGCCATTTGTTTGCCGTAAGGCATGCCACCCACCACGGTGGCGATGCGCAAACCTTTAAAAAACTTCACCAAGTTGATGGCGTCTTGGCTCACCTGCTGGGCCAGTTCACGTGTTGGGCAAAGCACCAGCACTTCGGGTCCGTTGAGGGACTCCATGGGGCTGCTTGCGCTTGCCATCATGTGGTGCATCACGGGCAACAAAAACCCAAAGGTTTTGCCGCTGCCGGTCTGGCTACTCACCATGAGGTCGCCGCCTTGCATGCCCAAAGGCACCACTTGGGCTTGTACTGGGGTGGGGGATGTGATGTTCAAAGCACTGAGGGCTTGTTGCAATGGCGCAGCAAGACCCATGGCGTCAAAAGACGTGGTCATGACTAAATTCCAAATTAAATACAGCTCAAAAATTCATCGACGAGCAGATTTGAGGCGAAGCTGGTCCAAAAACTCGGTGGACATTCGCAAGAGAACTGGCGGCGATGGGCAAAGCACAACATCTTTGGTTGTGCAAACAAAGGCAACCCAACGCGGCCCAAATTGACAATCGTATAAAACGACCCGTTGATTTGCTATCTGCGGGCGAAGTCTACAGGGAAGGTGTGCAATGCACAAGAAATAATTCTTGCTTTTCCGGTGTTTAGAAGAAAAACACCACACACCCTGGCCCGGGCTATCAAGTTTTGTGTCTGTTTCGCCGTTATATCCCTCAGAGGTAGTCGGTCCAATTGATGTGCGAGGGATGGGCTTCGCGGGATGAAGATATGAGAACACTGAAGATATTGATGGTCGCGGGTACAGCGACCATGCTCAGCTCTTGCGACCTGTCGCAAATACCTGGGCTCGACGGCAAATTGTCGATTGAAGACAGCAAAGCCGTTGGCGCAGCTTGCCGGCATTCTGGGCGTGCATTGGAGGACTGTTTTGCCTTGAACCCAAACACCCATCCATCGGGGGTGTTTGAGGGGTGGCGGGACATGAACGACTACATGCTGGCCAACCAGATTGATGTGGTTAAACCGGAGGTAAAACCGTCCGCATATGCACCACAGTCCAAGTCGGAGTCTGAGCCTGCAGAGGCGTCTGAGGGCGCAGGAGACCAAGTGGCTGGAAGTGCGCCGCCAGCCACCGCCATTGAGCCAGCTTCGGAGCGCCAGCGTTGGGTTCCCAAGTCAGAGCGGGGTGACTCATCGGCGCCTGTGACACCTGAGCCACCCACCGCCACAGCGCCAAAGCCCAAGCAGGAGCCGGATGTGGCAAAAGCCCCTGCGGAAGGGCAACCCTCATCGGGTGAGCCAGACAAATCGAACACGCCAGCCAGGCCCTGGGAGCGCAAAAAAGATCCCAAAAACCACACCTGAGTTTTTGCCGGGCAGGTCTTTCATTTTGGCCCCAGTGGTATGCTGATTCGATGTGTATGGAATCAGTGAGGTGTGGGATTTGATGGCCCGAAGATGCGTTTTTCCTGCCGGTGTGTTCTTCGCTGGCTTTGTGTTGTCCTTGTCAGCATTGGCCAATGAGCCGGTGGCGAGAAGTTTCCCCAAGGCGGTCACACAGGCGTTTCAATCCAGCGGCATTGGTGCCAATGAATTCACAGCGCATGCGCTACCGCTTCCTCCTTACGTCAGCCGCCGCGCGCAAGCCTATGTGCACGGGGGGCATGTTTTGGTCAATCCTGCCTCCGTGGCCAAGGTTTTCACCACAGGATTCGCCATGGAGCGTTTGGGGGCCACGTATCGTTTTAAAACTGGTTTTCATGCACCGGCAGAGCCGGTGGACGGGGTGCTCCAAGGCCCTTTGTACATCAAGGGTTCGGGAGATCCTGCTTTTTTATCGGCTGATCTGTGGGTGTCTTTGCGCCAAGTGCGCAGCAAAGGTGTCAAGACGATTCAAGGCCCAGTGGTGCTGGACGACAGTGCATTTGCAGACCAATCCAATGTGCCCTTGACGCAGTCGGAAGAAGATTTTGACGATGCGCCCCACCGGGCGTATCACGCTCAACCCGATGCACTTCTACTCAATTTTGGTGCGATGTCGATTGACTTTCACATCAACGAAAACTCCGTCCAAATTGTTCCCGAAGAGGCACCCCGCAACTGGGCGTTTGTGTCCGAGGTGCGATTGACACAAGGTGCATGTGGCGCCTGGAAAAACGGCATGTCGGTGGACTTTGCCAAAAATGGCCAGAACGTGGTGGTGACTGTGAAAGGGGCCTACCCACGCCGTTGCGGCCAATCGCGTCTGCCAATCCGAGTGCCCGTGCAGGACTGGTTGTGGGAGTCGTGGGTCAAAGAAATATGGACCGAGCTGGGTGGTCAGTTTGCCGGGCCTCAAGGTGGGCAGGTCATCAAAGGAACAACGCCCGCGGCAACGATTGCGCTGTATACCCATTATGGTCAGCCAGTCGGCGATTTGGTGAAACAGGTCAACAAATGGTCGAGCAATGTGATGGCCCGTCATTTGGAACTGGCGGTGTCGGGCAACCCGGAGGCATTCAACAAAGAAATTCTGGCTTGGCTCAACGGCATGGGGGTGGGGACCCAAGGCTGGTTTTTTGAAAATGGCTCGGGCCTGTCCCGCAACACCCGGATTGATGCGCAAGGTCTCACCTTGTTTTTAAGAAACATGGCGGCGCGCCCGGATTTTCCCGATTTCTTGGCCAGCATGCCGCGTGCAGGCGCGGATGGCACTTTGCATCGGCGCGTCAACAATGTGGGTGGCTATGCCTATTTGAAGACTGGCAGCCTGAATGGCGTGCGTTCTTTGGGCGGGTATTTGCGTGACACCGAAGGCCAGTGGTGGGCCGTGGGTGTCCTGGTAAAAAGCCCACGCGCCTATGACAGTTGGCCCCCCATGGAAAAACTACTTGAGTTTTTGTACAGAGGCGAGTGACTGAAGGGCAAATTTGTGACCGCTTGCCTGCATCCTGCCTTGTCAGCGGGCTTTCATTTGTTAGACTCAATGATTGTTACGAACCCAATCATTTCGCGAGGCGCAATCATGGACAACGGCAAAGACAAACTATTCAGCGACATGAAAATCGTGTTGAGCGACGCAGAGGATCTCCTGAAGGCGGCCGCTTCATCATCGGGTGAGCGCGCTGTTGAGTTGCGGGAAAAAGCCATGGTGAGCCTGCGTCGTGCCAAAGAAGTGATGCAAGACGCACAATCTGCCGTGGTGGAGAAAGGCAAGGCGGCTGCCCGGGCCACCGATGACTATGTGCACGATCACCCTTGGCGTGCGGTGGGAATTGCCGCTGCAGTGGGCTTTGTGCTTGGTCTGATTGTTAACCGCCGTTAATCCAGCGCCGTGTTGAGTCCCCAGGCCAAGTCGGCACTCAAGCGTGTGGTTGCCAGCCTCTTGGGCATGGGCCAAACCCGCCTGGAACTTGCCAGTGTTGAGCTGGCCCAAGCCAGACAAAATACTGTGCAAACCGTGGTGTGGTCGATTTTACTGGCCCTGGCGCTGGCCTTTGGTTCTCTGTTTGTTTGTTTGGCCGTGGTCGCTTTGTTTTGGGACACACACCGTGTGCTGGCGATCTTTGCGTGCGTGCTGTTTTATTCAGCTCTGGCGGGCTGGTTTTATGTGCGGCTTAAACGCACCTTGGCTCAGCAGAATCCACTGTTCGAAGCCACAATTGCCGAACTTGGCCGTGATCGTCAGGCCATTCTGGACAGCCTGAATACCCCCAGCCCAACAGGTGAGCAATGAGCCAACGCTTTGATGCCTTGCAAGCAAAAAAAGAACTTTTGCAAATGAAGGCCCAGCTGGAGCGCATGCAGTTTGGCAGTGAGTTAGAAGACCTGAAACAGGAGTTCGCTTGGTTGCAGGTGTTTAAGAAGGTGGGCAACTGGGTGAACCAGCGCAACCTGAGCGCACTGGGCCCTTGGACCAGCTTGGGTGGACAAATTTGGCAAGGGTGGTTTAAACAGTACCCCTTGTTGGGTGTGCTTGCTTCCAGTGCCTTGGTGCGTTACCGCCAACCGCTTGCCAAGGCCACGTTCCGCGCAGGCGCAGCCGCCGTGGTGTTGGCAGCCGCCATGTACTGGTTTAAATCCCGTGCAGCAACAGGCAAGCGGCCGTCGCTCACATCCCAAGGCGGGCCATCAACTCCCTGATGCGTTCATCCAGGGCCGGTTCGGGTTTGATGCTGCGCCCCCATTCCCGCTGTGTTTCGCCTGGCCACTTGTTGGTGGCGTCTAACCCCATCTTGCCGCCAAGCCCGCTCACCGGGCTTGCAAAATCCAAGTAATCAATCGGGGTGTTCTCCAACAGCACGGTGTCACGCACCGGGTCCATCCGCGTCGTGATGGCCCAAATCACCTCTTTCCAGTCGCGGGCGTCCACGTCATCGTCCACCACCACAATGAACTTGGTGTACATGAATTGGCGCAAAAAACTCCAAGTGCCCATCATCACGCGTTTGGCGTGACCCGCGTAAGCTTTCTTCATGGAGATCACGGCCATGCGGTAGCTGCAACCTTCTGGTGGAAGATAAAAATCCACAATTTCTGGAAATTGCTTTTGTAAAATGGGAACGAACACCTCATTCAGTGCCACACCCAGCACGGCGGGCTCATCGGGTGGTTTGCCGGTGTAGGTCGAGTGGTAGATGGCGTCTTCCCGCAGTGTGATGCGGTCCACTGTGAACACCGGAAACCAGTCCTGCTCGTTGTAATAGCCAGTGTGGTCCCCATAGGGGCCTTCCAGTGCACAGTCCCAGCCTTGCAAGTAGGCTGGTACCGGCGGTGGTTCTCGCAATACTGTAACCCCTTCGCGGATGGCGGGCACCTCGCCATCGCTGCGGCCCTTGCGCGCAGCCACTGCAATGGGGTGGTCGGCGGGGTAAATGTGGCCCTCTAGCACCATCTCGGCTTCTGCGGGCACTTGCAATTCATTGCCAAGGCTCTGAATCAGTTCGGTGCGGCTGCCACGAAGCAGTCCAGCAAACTGATATTCAGACAAGGTGTCTGGCACCGGCGTGACCGCGCCCAGTATGGTGGCCGGGTCTGCGCCCAACGCCACTGAAATCGGAAAGGGCTGCCCGGGATTCTTTAAAGCGTGTTCGCGAAAGTCCAACGCGCCGCCCCGGTGGGCAAGCCATCGCATGATGAGGCGGTTTTTTCCAATTTGCTGCTGCCTGTAAATGCCCAGGTTTTGACGCTTGCGGTTGGGTCCTTTGGTGATGACCAACCCCCAAGTGAGGAGGGGGGCGGCGTCGTCTGGCCAACAAGTCCAAATTGGCACTTGATTGAGGTCCACATCGGGGCCTTCTAACACATGTTCTTGGCAGGGGGCCTTGCTCACCACTTTGGGCGCCATGCTCAGCACCTGTTTCACCAAAGGCAGTTTGTCCAGCGCATCGCGCAGGCCTTTGGGTGGTTCAGGTTCTTTTAAATAAGAGAGGGTCTGTCCAATTTCACGCAACGCTGCGGTGTTGCTTGCGCCCATGCCCATGGCCACACGGCGTGGCGTGCCAAACAAATTGCCCAGTACACGGTGTTTGTAGCCTTTGGGCGCATCAAACAGCAGCGCTGGACCTTGCGCACGCAGAACCCGGTCACACAGATGAGTCATTTCAAGAACTGGGCTGACAGACTCGGGCACGCGGAGCAGTTCACCGTCTTTGTAGAGTAAGTCGATGAAGTCCCGAAGGTTTTTATATCGCATTGTGAAAAAAACGGCAGATTTGTTGTTGCAAAAGAACAGTTCACAATAACTTGCAAAGGCCCGCTAGAGCCCTTTCTCGAAGGCTGCAAAAGCGCTTCGGGCTTGAACATGGCGCTAAGTACCTGTTTTGTGTAGAAAGACTCTACCAGATTTTGGGTTGACCCCCTTATTTGGACCCCCTAGAATCCGCTCAGCTTAGTGATCGGTACCAAACAAAACCGTCACATTTTCGCGATGGGTCGCTTCGATCCATCCTAAGAGTGTTTTGGCCATGCAGTACAGGCAGTAATGGCCCGAGCAGAACGTTCTGCCTCACGGACAAGAAACGAGGCAGATGCACCGCTGAGTCAAACAATGCAAGAAATTGCGTTTGCGTAGCAGAGGAGGTTGCATGCAGCAGTACGAAACCGTCCTGAAGGTTGACCAGCCGGTCAAGCCTGTTCAGGCCTACAAAACCATCAA
>DASUDK010000175.1:0-8651 GCA_036275655.1 Limnobacter sp.
AGCCTTTCACTTCAGTCACTGTGATGCCTTGGACTCCAATGGCAGACAGCGCTTCACGGACTTCGTCCAGTTTGAAAGGCTTAATGACTGCTGAAATAAGCTTCATTACGCACTCCTGAATAGAGTTTGAAGAGGGTTAAACAGCGCCCCTCTTCAGAGCGCTGTCTTGATACCAATTAGAACTTGGCGCTGAGTGTTACCACCAAAGAGCCTTCGGCCAAATCTTTGCCGAAATATGCTTCTGCATCATTTTCGGTGTCGATGTAGGCTGCGGTCACCGAGTAGTTGCTTGTGAAAGCGTAAGTGGCGCCAATGCTGTAATCCTGGTATGAATCAATCGTTGAACCCAGGGTTACGTCTTTGTCAAAGTTGGTCAAGCCGTAGTGCAAAGTCAAAGACAACTTGTCGGTCAGTGGCAGTGCATAACCCAGGTCCAAATAGGTGGATCCACTCAGGTCATTGGAAGTCACAGGTGCTGCCGTGGTCTGGCCGAAGTAATCTTCAGACACAGCATAAGACAGCTTGGCGTAGGCGCCCGCGTAGGACAACTTACCGTACACCTCAAGTGTGTTCAGCTCTGGAGAGCCATTTGCAATGGGAACACCCTCGTAGAAGTAATACAGGGCACCAACGTCGTAACCGATGCCTTTGAACTCACCAGCGTAGCCGCCGTAGAAATCCATCTCAAGACCGGCACTGCTGGAGCTCAGACCAGAACCGACGCCAGCAAAGTTGACATTGGAGTTCCAGTTGCCCAAGTAGAAACCATTGCCGAAAGCAACGTCGAATCCGCCTTGGAAAGCTGGGCCTGCGTTGGTTTGGGAAATACCACGGAACTTGTAGTCTGTGGTCAGGTTTGCATTTGCAGAAACGGTGGTTTCAGCAAACGCGGTGGAAGCAGCCCCGAAAGTTGTTGCCGCAATGGCAGTTGCCAGTACGAGTTTTTTCATCTCACTCTCCTAAAAATAGATGAATGCCGTAAAATTTTTTTGGCAAGGGGTCTAAAGCGAGAAGCGTGCCAGCGGATTACTCGTCGGTAATTTCGCGATAAACCGCCCTTTTTCGGGCACAATGGCGATGCGTTTTTTTGAATTTTCTCCACACGCACCAATTTAGTGCACCATTTTGGTGCCATGCGAACTCACCCAGTCGAGGTAATTTTGGCAAGCAATCCATTCGATTCGCTGGCGGGCAAAGTCAGTGATTTGCTCAAGGCCAGAGGCCTGCAAAATCTGGAAAATCCCGTGACAGGCGCGCTCAAACAGGCGCTTCAAGATTTGGAATTTGTCAGTCTTGAAGATTTTGAAGTCCAGAAGGAAGTGATTCAGCGTTTGCGCGACAAAGTGCATGCACTGGAATTGCGCGTGAGCGAACTGGAAAAGGGCAAGGCCTAATTTCATCCGAAATCCACCTGCGTGGCCCCCTCTGGGAGTGACGTAGCTTGGGTGTGCTGTTTGTGACCATGAAGCGCAGCGCCATAATCGGCGGCTTCGCCATTCGGTTCATGCCATGCCACTTGCCACGCTCCAAAGTCTCACGTTCATCGGCGTGCGGCCTGTTGTTGTGAATATCGAAGTCCATCTGTCCGCAGGCCTTCCGGCATTCGCGCTGGTGGGCCTGCCCGATGCTGAAATCCGGGAATCCAAAGAGCGCGTGCGCTCTGCCCTCATCAACAGCGGCTTTGAATTTCCAAGCCAACGAATCACGGTGAATCTTGCACCTGCAGATTTGCCCAAAGGCAGCGCCGCCTTTGATCTGGCAATCGCGCTGGGCATCGCCAGTGCCTCGGGGCAGCTGGCCAAGGCAGACCTCGGCGCTTGGGTGTTTGCTGGCGAATTGTCGCTGTCTGGCGCACTCACAGGGGTGCGCAGCCCTTTGGCACTGGGCATTGCCGTGCGGCGCGAGTCGCTTCAACAAAACAAACCACTCAAGCTGATGTTGCCACGCGCCATGGCGCATTCGGCGGCCACCGTGCCAGACCTGCCTGTTTACGGCCCCAGCAGTCTTTTCGAGGCGGCCGCTCACCTGGTGGGCCATGGCACACCGCTGGAACCGGTGCGCGGGCAAGCAACCCAGCCCGACACCCCCTCACCACCCAACATGCGAGATGTGCTCGGTCATGAGTCGGCCAAGCTTGCCTTGCTGGCGGCTGCAGCAGGCCAACACCACATCCGCTTGGTGGGTCCACCAGGCAGCGGCAAATCCATGTTGGCCCAGCGGCTGGGGGGGCTTTTGCCCGCTTTGCCGTTTGAAGCATCGCTTGAGATCAGCGCCATCCGCAGCCTCAAAGGCGAGGGAGACACGCTCTGCCCCAAGCGGCCGTTTCGCAATCCGCATCCCAGCACGTCGATGGCCGCCCTGATTGGTGGTGGCAATCCACCAGCGCCGGGCGAGATCACCCTGGCGCATCAAGGGGTGTTGTTCACCGATGAAGTGCTTGAGTTTGACCGACGCTGCCTGGAATCTTTGCGGGAGCCCTTGGAGACAGGCCGCGTCAATGTGTCAAGGGCGGGTCACCAGGCGAGTTTTCCGGCTGGCTTTTTGTGGATTTGTGCACACAACCCGTGCCCGTGCGGTTGGCTTGGCCACCCAGCCAAAGAATGTCGGTGCTCGCCCGAGCAGGTGCGTCGCTACCAAGCCAAACTCTCGGGGCCATTGGCCGACAGGCTGGACATCTCGGTGGATGTTCAAGCGGTCTCGCACCAAGAACTCATGCTGGCTCAAACCAATCCGCAATACAGCTCTGAGGCCTTGCTGGCCAGGGTTGAGCAAGCACGCACTGCGCAAATCAGCAGGCAAGGGTGTTTAAACGGAGAGTTAAGCCCTGGCCAAATTGCTGTGCATTGCAAACCAGATCACGATGCCGAAAAGCTATTGCTCCAGTACTCTCAAAAATACCAAATCTCTGCCAGGGCATTGCATCGCATATGCCGTGTGGCACGCACCTTGGCCGACTTGGACCAAGAAAGCAATCTACAAAAAAAGCACGTCGCCACAGCAATTCAGTACCGCAAAACCCTTCAAGGCCTGCAGGCAGCGCAAACAAGCTTTGTGTGAGCAAGAGGCCTTCAGAGGCCATAGGCCATGCAAAGCAAACGCAGCGGATGAAGGATTTCTGGCTTTTTGTCTTGCCAGCGCCCCTGTGGCAAGCCCTCCAAGCCCTGGCTAATATGGTTGATTGCGTGCTGGCATTCGGTGGCAATGTTGTCTGGCGTGCCTTGGGCCAAAATATTGAACAAAGGTTTGCCCATGTGTGAGGCCAGGGGCGCAAAATCCCGCTTATAGCCCCAGCCGCATCCATGGCCGGAACAACGTGCAGCCGTGTTTACAGCGGTGTCCGGGACAACCGAGAGCAAGCTCGCTGCGGCCTGGCCATCGGCAAACACTTGGCTGCCACAAGCCACGTGCAGATTGACTTGCCCCAAGGTTTGCCTAAAGTCGTTGAGCAACAACCCAGCCACCTGGCGTGCATGCAAATACTCCATGGGACCATAAACGGCAGACTTTACCCGCTGCGCATCGTCGTTGCCTGCAAGCAAATCGGGCAAGGTTACTTTGAGCATGGCCGCATTGGACGGCGACAACACCAGAATACCAACCCCTTGCTTCGCATGTTGAGCCAGGATGGGCAACTGGGATTGCACGGCACGCAACAAAGCAGCAGAGTCTCCCAAAACGGCGGCTGCACGCAAAGCGCCCAGTTGAAAGTCCGCAGTGGTGTGTTCAATGTCGTTGTGATCGAGAATCTTGAAAAGATCCTCAAACAGCTCTGCAGGCAAATCCACGCCGTCTGCAGACACATCAATCACCAGCCGCATGGGCAGGCGTTGGTGGGTGGGCGCCTCTTGGTCCGTGGTCCTAACGGGGCTGGATTTGGCCGGTTGCCAACGGGGTTGGGTCAACCGAGGCAGGCGCGCAGCCGGGTCCAAACCCGTGAGGCTGGATGCGATCTGCCGCAGATACGAAGATCGACTCACCAGATTGATTGCATGCCTCACCCCTGGCCACCGCAGCAGGCCATGAGGCGGCTGGGTGATTGCGGTGAACAGCTTGTCTCGCAGAGGCACTCGCCCACGCTCAAAGCGCACTGCCTTGGCCCGAAGCATGGCCTGTGGCACATTCAATGCAAGCGGATGAGGCGCGGCGTAGCCGCAGCTGGATACACATTGATTGCACAAATGGCAGCGATCCAGCACATCGCTCCATTGGGCCGTCGGCACATCGGCCGTGCTGAAATTTTTTGACTCATCAATCAAATCGAACAGCGCGGGAAACGCCGCACAGCGCCCAACACATCGACGGCATGAATCGCAGGTGTCAAACGTGGTCAAGAGCGCGGCTTGTGCAGCCGCCTCATCCAAATAACTGGAATCCGAGGCGACCAAGCCTTGCGCAAACGGCGCTTGAGGCTTGCGAGGTGGTTGATCGGTGAGGCTCATCGGCTGACTTGAAGGTGACTGGTTTTTCGACCTGGCCTGGCGTACCAAAGCCAAGAAGCGAGCTGCAAGCACCACAGGATTGCAAGCGATGCACGCATGGCGTCCGAGTAGGTCAAACCAAGCGCTGTGAAGCCATCAATCCCGATGCCGATGCCCCATTGTATGCCAAAGGCACCAATGAAAATCAACAGGTTAAGCGCCGTGCTGGAGCGCCCGGTGAGCTTTTTGGGAAATGGCTTGTTGCATGTGGCGTAGGTCATGATGCCGCTTGCAATCAGCAACGCATGCACCAACCAACCCCACAAGCTGGCCGCCTCACCTTGCATGATTTGGAGCGCAAACAAAACCAAGGAAAGCCCCATGCCAACCAGCATGAGTTGATCCTCATCCCCACCCGCCTTGGATATTTTTCGCGTCAGGAAACCCAAACACAGGTACCCCACCATCAGGGTTGCGGAAATCCAGAACATGTTTTGTGCTGCTTGTGCATTGCTCACGCCAATCACATTGGTGAACCATGGCCCCACCCACAGGCCGTGAAATGCCATGAATCCGCCTTGCGTGATCATGGCCAGGGGGGCCACCCGCCAAAAGTGCGAATGCCCGAAAATGGCGCGATACCCTTGTGCCATCTCGCGCACAGACTCGGTTTTTTGAGGCTTGAACAAGGTGGGCAAAGCAAACCACAAAGCAAAACCAGCCAACACGCACAGCACCGCCGCCACCACAAACACACCGCGCCAACCCAGGGCAGGCAAGGCGGCCTCAACCGGGGTGGTGACGGTGAGCGCCCCCATGGAGCCTGCAACCAACATCCAAGAAGACAGCGAGGCCTGGAGATGTGGCCGAAAGTAAAGCGAATACGCTTTGACCGCCGCCATGAGGCAGGCAGACACACCCACACCAATGAGCGCGCGCCCCACCCACAACCACGCAAAAGAATGGGCTGTTGCAAAGATGATTGCCCCCAAAGCGGCAAAACCAATGAGGACGGCTTCTACACGGCGAGGGCCATACCGATCAAGCATCACCCCAACAGGCAGTTGCATCAGCGCAAAGCTCAAAAAATACGCCGACGCCAGCAGGCCAAGTTGTGCCGCACTCAGGCCCAACTCTTGCACCAAGGGTTGGGCCATCACCGCGTTGATGGCCCGAAAACCATAGCTCAGCACATAAGCAGCTGCAAAAATACCGAACATGCGCAACGCGAGCCTGCCACTGACATACAGGTGCTCAAGGCCGTCAGGCCCTATCTCTCTCGAAATATCCCGGTGATTGTGTGGAGTCATGCGCTGGGTCCTCACTGCCCCAGCAAAGAAAAGCCACTGAACCATGTGGTCTGTAACTCTGGTGCGGGCGAATCGCCCTGCCCCATCAGCACCACCTCATACAACACGCCGCGTCTTTCAAAAAACCGCGCCACCGCATGGCCCGCTTCACCCGTGGGCAAGGTGCCTTGTAAATCCACACGCCAAGCCGGCTGCCCAAGCCATTCCATGGGCTGCGGGCTCACCACACCCGCCTGGACGTTGTTGGCCAAGGCTTGAGCCAGCGCATTGCGCAGCACATCCGCCTGCCCTTGGAGTTCCCCTTGCAAAGGCACCGTGCCCACCGCAAAGTAATGGCCTTCGACCTGGGCCGCATGCAGGGTGAGCGGCACTTTGAGGCCCGCAAGGTCGAGCGTGCGGGTCACCATGGCGGGCTTGTCTGGAAAGGTGGCCACATAGCCCATGTCGCTGTTGGGCACAGCCCGCCAGTTGTAGGCAGGGGAACATGCCTGGAGCGTGAGCAATGCAGCGAGGAAGAAAAAAACACGGCGGCTTGTCAACAGCATGGTCAAACACAGGCGCTTTGGCGCGAGAATGAGGGATGCACCATTGTAGGTGCCTTTTGATTCCTTCAACAGCGGTATTGACCCGAAGCAAACACCATGGGCATTGTCAAATTCAAATCCAAAGCTGCGGCCGACATCGTGATGCTCCAGCCACACGCCGAAAAGTTATTCAGCATCATGGGCATCGATGCGGGTGAGCGGGGCGTGATTGAGCCAAAAAATTTGGCCCATGCACACGCCCAACTGGTGGCGGCCATCAACCTAGAGCGCATGGCCAATGCCGAAAATCCGATCAATGAAGATGAGTTAAACCCGCAAGAACGACTCGCCTTGCGCAATCATGTGTCGCTCGAGCAGCGGGCTTACCCGCTGCTGAAGATGCTTGAAGAAGCGCAGAAAAAAGCGGTGGATGTGCATTGGGGATTTTAATCCCCATCGCGCGACATCCGATATTCAGGCATTTGCCTCACGACGACGCACGGGGCCTGCAATGGCCTCCACCTGCGACTGGGTTTTTTTGCCCAAGCCAATCAGGAAGCCCATCTCGGCCACCACAAACAGGGGGCCGATGGCCAAGCCAATCATGTCGTCCACAAAAGCAGGTTTGCGGCCTTCATAATAATGGCCCACAAACTGAATGATCCAGCCCACCACGAACACGCCCACACCGGCGGCCAGCCAAGTGGCAGTGCTGGCTGTTGCAAAAGTGCCAGCCACCAGCAAGAGCACCCCATGCAGAATAAACATCGCCAAACCGTAGGTCAGGCTGAGTTTGAAATAAAAGATACTCGAGACGATAAACACCACCAACGCTGGGGTCACGGCAATGCCAGCCACGTCCACTGACCAACGCGACAGCAAAATGAGCACCGACAAAACAATGATGGGCACACCCACAAAATGCGTGGCAATGTTGCGCGGGTCGCGGTGGTAGGTGGCGTAATTGGCCAGTTGTTCAACCAGGGTTTTCATGATGTTCTCCTTGAAGCGGGCGGTGCCCGGCAGATGTTGTACCGCACCATCGTGACAAATCAGTGCCCGAAGGTCTGTCAATTGCCTGACATTTGGTGCTAATTTAGACCCTGGGCAGGAGACATCACCAGACAACAACATGCAAGCACCCCACATTCACCAGATTTTGGCTCGCGGCAAATGGTTTGCTGGCCTCCCGGCCAACCTTCAGCAGGCTTTGCTTGCCCAAGGGGTGGTCAAGAATTTCCAAACTGGGCAACGCCTGTTCTCTCGGGGGGACTGTGCCGATGGCCTGTACGCAGTGCTCAAAGGGTCGGTTCAAATTGTGGGTGCCAACCGTCATGGGGCAGAGGACAAGCATGTGATTCTTACCCTGATTGACCCGCCGGACTGGTTTGGCGAAATCTGCCTATTCGACCGCCAACCCAGAACACACGATGCACTGGCCGACGGCGCAGTCACGGTGTTTCATCTGCGGCAAGCGTTGCTGGATCAATTGATCCAAGACAACCCGGCGTATTGGCGAGAATTTGGTTTGTTGCTGACTCAAAAGGTGCGGCTCATTTTTGGTGCCATCGAGGACGCTGCCCTGCTGCCCACGCCGACGCGCCTGGCGCGCAGACTGCTGCAAATGGCAGAGGGTTATGGCATTCGCACAGACAGCTCCGTGAGTGCGCGCACCTTGCATGTGTCACAAGAAAAACTCTCGGCCATGCTGGCCATATCCCGCCAAACGGTCAACCAAATGCTCAAAGAACTTGAGCAAGAAGGGCTGTTGAAGTTGGGTCGCGGCAGCATTGAGATCCTCAATCTGGACGGACTCAAACAAAAAGCCCACACCGACATGCACTGAATCTGCGACACCGCCCTGCATCCAAACCGCGCTGCGCTGTGTTGGCAATGCGTCGAACATCATTTTGGTTCGGTGCATTTGTATTACAACAGAGGGGTACGATGATGACATTCAAGAAAAAATGGATTGCTTTGGCGTTGAGCACGATGTTGCTGGGCGCTTGCCTAGAGAGTGACAACGAATCACTCAGCCAAGGCGATGTGTTTGTGCTGACCAGCAACGGGCAACTGGCGACGTTCAACCGCGCAGCGCCTTCTGTGGTGCGCACCAGTGTTGCAATCACCGGGGTCATGAGCGGCGACACCTTGCTGGGCATGGATTTTAGGCCCCGCGATGGGCAGCTCTACGCCGTGGCACGAAGCACGCCCGGCAACGGTGGCCGCCTGTACACCATCAACACCAGCACAGGCGCTGCCACCGCAGTGGCCACACTCACGGCCGCGGTTGGCTCCACTTACACCACCATTGACCCAGCTGCCACCTCTTTTGGCGTTGACTTTAACCCAGCAGCAGACGCGCTTCGGGTGATCAGCAACACCGGCCAAAACTTGCG
>DASUDK010000176.1:0-3759 GCA_036275655.1 Limnobacter sp.
CCTGCTCGCCCTGTGCCTGGGCCTGCAGGGCTGTGCCATGGTGAGCGTGGGCTCGGTGAGCACCCAGGAATATGTGAGCAACCGCCGTGGCGATGTGATCACCACAGGCGAGCTGAGCAACGCGGCACGCACGGCGCAGCAGGTGGTGGGCATTGATGACGAACGCTGCAAAGCCAACTTTGAGGCCTGCCGCACCATCCTCAAAGAGGCCATCGGCCTGGGCGACGAGCAACGCATGTCGGCCCTCTCCGAGCTTTGGCTGCGGGAGGCACTGCGGCTTCAAGAATCCACCAAACTGGAACCCGCCAACGATGCACTCAAAGCCCAGGTGTTGCAGGCCTACCTGGAGAGCGCGCGTCACGCTTACGCGTACCTGTTTTTCACAGGCCGCACACCCGACCTGCGGGCCATGGAAGACCGGCAGGCGCAAGTGCGGGACTACTACAACTTTGCCACCCAACAAGCCGTGGTGGGCCTGTTCAACCGTTACCGCAATGCGCTAGAAAAATCGGTCTCTGAGCAAAGCACCTACACCTTGGATTTTGATCCTTGGCAAGTGCAGGGCAGCACGGCTGGACTTACGCTGAGCCGGACAGGCAAGCTGCCCAAAGAGCTGGTGGCCGCCTCTTCACTGACCTTCAACGGCCTGCGCAACCAATACCGGCGTGACGGTTTGGGGGCAGAACTGGTGGCCGTTTTTGCCGACAAAGTGGTGGCAGGCAACAAAGAGGATGCGAACTGGAGCGAAACGCCCTTCCCCTCCCTCACCGTGATGCTGCACTTCCCGGGACGCAGCTTGAACGACGTGCTCACCACCCAGCAAGTTGAGCTGGCCGGTTTTGACCCCTACAAGTCCCGCAGTGTGGATGTGCGTGGCACTCGCGTGCCATTGGCAGCCAACTTCACCGCCGGTTATGGCTTGTGGCTGGCCCGCTCGGGCTTTGCGCAAGAGAGCCTGCTCACCCTGATTGGCCGCAGTGAGACCTTCGAGAAACCCCGCATCTACCTGATGCAGCCCTTTGACCCCAATCGCCGCATTGTGGTGATGCTGCATGGTTTGGCCAGCAGCCCAGAGGCTTGGGTGAATGTGGCCAACGAGGTGCTGGGCGACAACACCTTGCGCGAGAACTTCCAGATTTGGCAGGTGTACTACCCCACCAACCTGCCGCTGGCATTCAACAACAAATCCATTCGCGACGCCCTGCAAGACACCCTTCAAACCTTTGACCCCAGTGGCAAGCGGCGTGCCTCGCAAAACATGGTGTTGATTGGTCACAGCATGGGCGGTGTGTTGGCCAGGCTCATGGTGAGTGACTCGGGCGACCAGCTCTGGGAAGCCTTTCTAGACCGCTATGATGTGAGCCCGGACCGCGAAGCCCGATTGAAACAAAAGCTTGGTCCCTATGTGCTGTTTGACCCGGTGCCCCAGGTGACCCGCGCCGTGTTTGTTGCAGCCCCCCACCGGGGCACCCCTGTGGCAGAAAACCGCTTTGCACGGTTTGTGTCCGGCCTTATCCGGCTGCCGGCCACTGTGTTAAGCCGCGTGGGAGAAATTGCACAACTGTTGGTGAACCCTGATTCGGGGGGCGATGTGCCCATTGGCAACCTGACCAGCATCAGCAACTTGAGCGACCAAGATCCCTTTGTTCGGCAGTCGGCCAAACTGCCCATTTCGCCCCGCGTCACCTACCACTCCATCATGGGCAATAACACGCCAGAACTGCCGCTGGCGGCCAGCAGCGATGGTGTGGTGCCTTACGCCAGCGCCTACCTGGACGGTGCAGCCTCGGAGCTGGTGGTGCCCTCGTGGCACAGTGTGCAAGAAACCCCAGAAGCGATTGTAGAAATTAGACGCATACTGCGCGAGCACCTCAATCTGATTGAGCCCGGTGTGGCGCTGCTGCCGTGATTGGCAACCAACGCCCGTCCTGCAGAACCACCTCATAGCGCGCCCAGCGTTTGAATGACTCTGCCGTGGCCAGGCCTGTGTCGTACAAATCGGCACCCGCCACGTTTTTATAAATCACCTGTTGCCCCGCCTCGCCCTTGTAGGGTGTGCTCAATGACATGTCGAGCAACTCCCGCACACACCAACGGTAACCCACTTGCCCATTGCTGTAGAAGGCCCCCACGGTGAGGGTTTGCGGGTGCGTGCTCTGCTCGTCGGCGTGTTTGGTGGCGTATTCAAACAGCTCGGCCAACACATCGGCGCTCACATCCACATACGAATCCATGCGTGCAATGGCGGCGGCAAAATCCTCGTGCGTGAGGCTGGCACCGGTTTCTGACAAAGCCTGCACAGGCCGCTTTTGCTTGCGTGCAAAATGGTTGGGGTAACGTCGCCAGTCAAACAAAGCATTGAACACCACCGCAACAAAGAGAATGGCCAAGGTGTTGAGCAGCACCGGGTTGATCATGTACCAGTAGCCCAAATGGGCAATGGACTCCCCCCCCAACACCGCTGTGAGCGCGGTCGCACCGCCCGGTGGGTGAATGCAGTTGGCCCAATACATCACCCCGACCGACAACCCCACGGCCAAGGCCGCAGCCAGGTAAGTGTGTGGCACATAACGCGCACACGTCACACCAATCAGCGCTGACACAAAATGCCCGCCCATCAGCGCCCACGGTTGGGACAGCGTGCCATGTGGCACCGCAAACAGCAGCACCGCCGTGGCCCCCATGGAGGCGACCACCAGCAGGGCATCGGTGCCTTGCACCACCATGCCAGAGACCCAACACACCATCAAAATGCCCAAAAACGCCCCCAAGCCAGAGATGGCTTTTTCGCGGGGGCTGGTGGCATTGGATTCAAACCCAAGAACGGATCGGCCCGTGGAGAGGGCCCGCAATGTGCGAATGGAAAGCTTCATAGCCGGAATGATACGCCGCCTCCGCACGCTTTTGCACCAAGTTGGTGCAAAAACAACGCCCGCCACGGGAAGCCGCCCAGCGTGGCTTGTGCGACTTATACTGCGTGCTTCACAGACCACCCGCCGACAACCCCGTGCGCAACTCCACCGTTGACCTGCTCAAGGCGTTTGCATCGCAAATCATCGTGATTCACCACCTGCTGCTGTACACACCCATGTCACCGGTGCTGCAGCAAGCGTGGCCCGCGCTGCTGGGCTGGGTGGCCGACGAAGGCCGTTATATGGTGCAAATCTTCTTGGTGATTGGCGGCTATTTGGCCAGCCAATCCCTGTTTGGCATGCTGCAAAACCAAAAGGCGCTGGCACCTTGGGCATTGTTTAAAAAACGCTACCTGCGTTTGGCCAAACCGTTTTGGGTGGCCATTGCCGTGGCGGTTCTGCTCAACTGGCTGGCCAGCCACATTGCGGTGCATGATGAGATCGCCCAGCCGCCGAGCGTGGCCCAAGTGCTGGCGCATGTGTTCTTGCTGCACGACATTGTGGAGGTGGAGGCCCTCTCTGCCGGGGTGTGGTACGTGGCCATCGACCTGCAACTGTACGCCATGTTGATGCTGGCCGCCTGGCTCAGCCAAAAGTTGCCCGGGCACAAAGGCCTGCAAGCCACGCATGCGGTGCTGTTGATCACCGTGGCGATGGCCGTGGCCTCCCTGTGGTGGTACAACCGGCACGACGGGCATGACGAATGGGCCTGGTACTTTTTTGGATCATACGGCCTGGGCGTGCTGGCCCATTGGGCGCAACACGAGCGCAAGGTGCTGCTGGGCACTCTGCTGGTGGTTGGCGTTCTGGGTGTTGCCCTGTGGATTGAATGGCGCGAGCGCCTGCT
>DASUDK010000177.1:0-24228 GCA_036275655.1 Limnobacter sp.
CGCAGGCGACGTGCAACTTCACTGGCTACCCGTCCCAAAACTTTGTTGTCTGCGTCGATCACAAACCAGTCGCGTTGAACCTCATGAGGTTTCGCTGAAAAGGTTTTCATGGTCGTTCCTTAAAAAATGGTATCGAAAACCCGTTTCCTTCTTCTTCCGAGAAGGCTCTCCCAACAGGTAACCCGCGATTTTAGCAAACTTTTCTGGATTCGGTTAAACTTTTCGTGCTTTGCGGACAAAAAAAACCCAAGCACCGGGGTGCTTGGGTTTAATCCACCAAAGGAGGAGGGTGGAGGAGACAATCTTGCACCGCTGACCAACGCTTGCAATAGACAAATTGTTTGCAAACAAATCAAAGCAGTGACTACGATTTAAATTCTAGAGAGTTTTCTGTTGCGGCGCAAGAGATGTGCTGTGTTGTCCGAAAAAAGCAACTTTGATCGAGCTGTGTTTAATCGAAAAAAAATATGTTGTTTATCAATAATTTATAATTATTAGAATTGACTGGCTGGTTATTTGATGTGTCCTGTTTTTAAAATAGAGTAGTTTCTCAGCCACAATCCGGATGCTTTTTGTGCATGGCACAATGATCGAATGTGCATGGTTTTGAATTTAAACGAGGGTTTTTATGGACGTTGAAGTAAGCTGGTCAGGATTGCCCGGCATGAGTTTTGTGGCCACCACCGGGAGTGGTCATATGTTGTGCATGGATGGTGCGCCCGACGGCGGGGGCAACAACCTTGCGCCCCGACCCATGGAGGTCGTGTTGGCTGGCACCGGTGCCTGTACGGCTTACGATGTGGTGCTTATCCTACGGAAAAGCGGCCAAGACATTCGCGATTGCCGCGTGAGGCTCACCTCCGAGCGTGCGGAGGAGGCACCCAAGGTGTTCACCAAGATTAATTTTCACTTTCAGGTGATTGGTCGCGGCTTAAAGCCCAATTTGGTGGATCGGGCGATCAAGTTGTCCCACGAAAAATATTGTTCTGCCTCTGCAATGCTGGGCAAGACCGCAGAGTTGGTTTTCACCCACGAAATTATCGAAGATTAAATTTTTTGCGCCAAGGTGGTCATCACCTTGCTCATCGCTGTCATCGCCAATTTCACTGGCAATGGCAGCGCAGCGCCACCGTGGTTTACAGCGGTTTGTCCGTGCTCAATTTCATCCTGTTTCATTTGCTCCAGAATGGCACGCGAGGGGTGGTCGGTCACCGGCAATTTGCTGAGGTGATCATTTAAGTGTTTCTCGACCTGCCGTTCTGTTTCGGCCATGAAGCCCAGACTCACCTTGTCGCCCATTTGCCCCGCCACATAGCCCAAAGCAAACGCCCCGCTGTACCACAATGGGTTGAGCAGGCTGGGGCGTGCACCCAGTTCATCCAACCTTTCTTGGGTCCAGGCCAAGTGATCTGCTTCCTCCAGCGCGGCATGGTTAAACAGCGCTTTTTTTTCTGGGTCTTTGCTCGCCAAGGCCTGGGCTTGATACAAGGCCTGGGCACACACTTCGCCCACATGGTTCACCCGCATCAATCCGATCACCTTTTGCTTGTCCGTCTCGTTAAGCTCGGCCTGGGCTGTAATCCGACTGGCGGGGTTGACGCGTTGCGCCACAGGTTTCGCTGCCAAGGTTTTGAGCGCCTTGTCAACCTCGCCGATTAGCGCATCGAGGGCGGGCAAAGTGAATTTCGGAGGGGGTGGAAATTTTGGCATTACAGCAAACCAATCCATTGATTTTTCAAAGCAAGCTTCATTTTAGCAAGGACTCGAAGTAAAATCCGCTGCAACACGCAACGATTCATAACGTCCCCGTGTTGCTCGCGGCCCCCCATCGGTGGTTGGCCACACAGCATGGGGTCTTTGACAGGCACACCATGACCACGAAAAAAAAGCTCTTCATCAAAACCTTCGGCTGCCAGATGAATGAGTACGATTCCGACAAAATGGCCGATGTGCTTGGCCAGTCCGAAGGCTTGGAGCGCACCAACAATCCCGAAGAAGCCGACGTGATTCTTTTCAACACCTGCTCGGTGCGTGAAAAGGCCCAAGAAAAGGTGTTCAGCGATCTGGGGCGTGTCAAACACCTCAAACAGTCCAACCCCAATCTCATCATCGGCGTGGGTGGTTGTGTGGCCAGCCAGGAAGGGCAGGCGATCGTGCAACGGGCGCCTTATGTGGACGTGGTGTTCGGCCCTCAAACGCTTCATCGCTTGCCAAAGCTGATCGAACGGAAGCGGGCCACCCAGAAAGCACAAGTGGATATTTCATTCCCCGAAATAGAAAAATTCGACAATCTGCCGGTTCCCAAAACCAATGGCGCGAGCGCGTTTGTTTCCATCATGGAGGGGTGCAGCAAATACTGTAGCTTCTGCGTGGTGCCGTACACCCGTGGGGAAGAGATCTCTCGTCCTTTTGAAGATGTGCTCACCGAAGTGGCGGATCTGGCGGATCAAGGGGTCAAAGAGATCAATTTGCTGGGGCAAAACGTCAATGCCTATCGCGGCAAAATGGGCGATGGTGAGGAGTTGGCTGATTTTGCGCTCTTGCTTGAATATGTGCATGAAATTCCCGGCGTCGAGCGAATTCGTTTCACCACCTCGCACCCCAAAGAGTTCACCCCCCGTCTCATTCAGGCCTATGCCAAATTGCCCAAGCTGGTGGATCACCTGCATTTGCCGGTGCAAGCGGGTTCGGATCGTATTTTGGCTGCCATGAAACGCGGCTACACGGCCTTGGAGTACAAGTCCATCATCCGCAAACTGCGGGAGATTCGCCCCAATTTGTCCATGTCCTCTGATTTCATTGTTGGGTTTCCGGGTGAAACAGCCGCGGACTTTGAGAAAACCATGGACCTGATCGAATCCGTGGGTTTTGACACGTCTTTCTCGTTTGTTTACAGTCCGCGCCCTGGCACGCCCGCGGCAGATTTGGAAGACAGCACCGACCAGGCCACCAAATTGGCCCGTTTGGCACGTCTTCAAAAGACCATCGAAGAAAACGCAGCGCGCATCAGCCAATCCATGGTGGGCACGCGCCAGCTCATTCTCGTTGAGGGGCCTTCCAAGAAAAACCCGGACGAGCTGCAAGGCCGAACCGAAAACAACAGGGTCGTCAATTTTGCTGGTCACCCGCGCATGGTTGGGCAACTTGTTGAGCTTGAGATTGTGGAGGCCTTCCCGCACTCCCTGCGTGGCCGTGTGCCGCTCCAAGGCTGATTGTTTGTCACAGATTTCGGTTATTCTTTAGGCATTACCGTTGTGAAGAGGATGCTCCTCGCCCATGTCTGACCCCAGCCCGTCGCAGGCCTCCACCAAACGGGAGAGAGGCCTGTTAGAGCGCTTGTCTTCGCTGCTTTTGCGTGAACCAGAAGACCGAGAGCAATTGCTGGAAGTCCTCCAGCAAGCCCACGAAAGAAACCTACTGGATGCCGATGCCCTGTCGATGATTGAAGGGGTGATGCAGGTGGGCGAGTTGGCTGCGCGGGACATCATGATTCCCCGCGCCCAAATGGACCTGATCAACGTGTCAGACCCCTTGGCAAACATACTGGCTTTTGCTGTTGAAAAGGCGCACTCACGTTTCCCGGTCTATGAGGGCGAGCGTGACAACATCATTGGTGTGCTTTTGGCGAAAGACTTGCTTCAACTGCAATCCCGCAGTGACATCACGCTGCAAGGCATGCTCCGCCCAGCGGTGTTCATTCCAGAAACCAAACGCCTGAACGTGTTGTTGCGAGATTTCAGGCTGAACCGCAATCACATTGCCCTGGTGGTGGACGAATTTGGTGGAGTGGCCGGTTTGGTGACCATTGAGGATGTGCTTGAGCAAATCGTGGGCGACATTGAGGACGAATATGACTTTGATGAGCATGCAGATCACATCGTGAGCCTGGAGGGGCAGGATGCAGGCTTGTATCGCGTCAAAGCCATCACCGAGCTGGCGCAGTTCAACGAAGCCTTCGGAACGGCGTATGCCAACGGTCATTCAGAAACCATCGGTGGATTGCTCTCTGACCACCTTGGGCGCGTGCCCCGGCGAGGCGAAACCGTTTTGCTCGATCCAATGCGCTTTGATGTGATTCGCGCCGATGCCCGCAAAATCCACGTGTTGCGGGTGCGGCGACTCACCGCAGCGGAGTTGCAGGTTTTGCATGCCAATGACGATGGCCCCAGCGCGGCCACCTCGTGATGCGCGCATTTTTACTTGGCGGTCTCTTGGGGGCTCCATGGTTGCTCGCGTTTGCGCCGCAATCTTGGTGGTGGCTTGGTCTGGGCCTGTGTTGTGGGCTTGGGTTGTGGGTGTTGCGCATGGCCCGCACGCAGACCACATGGCGCGATGCGTGGTTCGCCGGTTGGGGGTTTGGTTGGTCTGCGTTCTGCGTGGGTGTGGCTTGGTTGTACGTCAGCCTGCACACATACGGTGGTTTGCCGGCATGGCTTGCTGTGCTCTCCGTTGGGCTTTTTGCGCTCTACCTCGGATTGTTTGCGGCCCTCGCATGTGCAGTTTTTTATCGCACGGCAAGTCTTCAAACTGGCGTCGCTGCGGGGCTGTTCAATGCCTTGCTGTGGGCCGGTTTGTGGACATTCTTCGAATGGCTGCGCGGCGCTTTTTTGTCTGGCTTTGCTTGGCTAAGCCTGGGGGATGCCTTGGTGGACTCGCCGGCTGCCCCCCTCTTGGCATGGTTTGGCAACCATGGCACCTTGTTCATGGTGATGGTGCCTTTGTTCTTGCTGCTGCAACTGATTGAGCCGCCAAGGCGGGTTGGCCTCAAGCATTTTGGCGCGTTGGGTGTGGCGGCGGTTGTTTGGTTGCTTTTGTTGTTCGGCGTGTCACGGGTGCCCATTGCGACCCAAAGCCTACCGCCCCTGGCCGTGGCTGGTGTGCAAACCAATGTCGACCAAAGCATCAAGTTCGACCCCGACCTGATTGTTGGCAACATGCAAAAAGCGTTTGCCTTGGGTGATCTGGCAGGCCAACGTTTGCCAAATGGAGGGCTCCTGCTTTTTCCTGAGACAGTCAACCCCCTGGTGTGGACCGATACCCCAGAGGACTGGCAACGGAGGTTTAGAGACTTCGCTAGACCAGATGATCTGCGCGTGGTCATGGGTTCAGCCATCCAAGAGGGTCGTCACTATTACAACTCCATTGTGATGTTTGATGGCACAGAAGAGGGGGCGGCCTTGACTGTGCCGCAGAATCGCCATGACAAACGCCATTTGGTGCCATTTGGAGAGTTCATCCCATTCGGGTTTTCTTGGTTCGTTGCAATGCTCAACATGCCCATGGGTGAATTCACGCCGGGCAGCGGGCCATTGCAACCCTTGTCGGTGTTTGGTAACCAATTGGCTTCTACGGTGTGTTACGAAGACATTTTCAGTGGTGAGTTTGCAAGCCTCCTTGCGCGATCCACCGCCGAGCCCACCGTGCTCATCAACTTGAGCAATTTGGCTTGGTTTGGGCAGTCTTGGGCGCTGGACCAACATGCACAAATGGGCCGCACTCGCTCTGCTGAGCATCACAAGCCAGGCTTACGTGCCACCAACACGGGTATTTCTGGATTGATCGATCACCGCGGGCAGTGGGTTGTGCGCGCTCCGCAGGGCGAGGCCGCGGTGTGGGAGGCGCAATTGCACGGGCGCTTGGGCAAAACTCCGTTTGCAAGGTGGGGCAGCATGGTGTGGTTTGGCATTTGGGGAGCAATCCTTCTACTGCTGGGTGTGCGAGAAGCGCGCCGCAGGGCTTACAATAGAGCCCATTGATTTTAAATAAAGATGCAACACACCATGGCAATCAGCCCGATCACAGAAATTGTTGAAGAAATGCGCGCCGGGCGCATGGTCATTCTGGTCGATGAAGAAGATCGCGAAAACGAGGGAGACCTGGTGCTCGCAGCCGACTTTGTGACTCCTGAAGCCATCAATTTTATGGCCAAGTTTGGCCGGGGGCTCATTTGCCTCACGCTCACTGAAGGACGTTGCCGAGAACTTGGACTGCGCCCGATGGTGCAGGCCAACGGCTCATCCCATGGCACCAACTTTACGGTTTCGATTGAGGCGGCAGAGGGTGTCTCTACAGGCATATCTGCAGCCGACCGCGCGCACACCATTCGCGTGGCGGTCAATCGCCACTCAAAACCAGAAGACCTTGTGCAACCCGGCCACATCTTCCCTTTGAGTGCAGTCAATGGTGGCGTGCTCATGCGGGCAGGCCACACCGAGGCTGGTTGCGATTTGGCTGCCATGGCGGGCCTCACACCCGCTTCCGTGATTTGCGAAATCATGAAAGACGATGGCACCATGGCGCGTTTGCCAGACCTGGTGGAGTTTGCGCAAACCCATGGTTTGAAAATCGGCACCATCGCGGACCTCATTCAGTACCGCAGCGCCCACGAGTCCCTGGTTGAGCGCGTGCACGAGCGACCTGTTCAAACCGTAGAGGGCGAGTTCAACTGCGTGGCTTATCGCGACAAGCCCACCGGCAGCGCGCATTTGGCTTTGGTGTATGGTCAAATCCACAGCGATGCAGAGGTGCTGGTGCGTGTGCATGAGCCGACCTCCTTGATTGACTTCCTGGAAGTCAATTTGTCAGAGCACTCTTTCTCCATCCCGGCTGCCATGAAAAAGGTGGTTCAAGCTGGCGCAGGGGTCATCGTGCTGCTCAATTGCGATGTAAGTTCAGATCGACTGTTGGGTCAATTCGCATCCCTGAGTGAAATTCAGCAAAGGGGCAGCACGAGCCGCAAGGGCGCTGGCTCTAGCCCCGACCTGCGAACCTACGGTGTGGGCGCTCAAATTCTGCGTGATTTGGGCGTCAATAAAATGAAGCTCTTGTCCAGGCCTCGAAAAATGCCGAGCATGACCGGCTTTGACTTGCAGGTGTCTGGTTACGTGAGTGGTGAAATCAACGGAGAAACAAAATGAGCAACAGCCCAGGCAGTGTGCCTGCCAATTTGAACGGCGATGGCATTCGCATAGGCGTGGTGCAAGCCCGTTTCAACGAAGAAATCACCGATGGTTTGTGGCGTGCCTGTTGTAGCGAGTTGCTGCGCCTTGGCGTGTTGAATGAGGACATCTTGCATGTCACAGTGCCAGGTGCCATGGAAATCCCAATCGCCCTGCAACGCTTGGCCTTGTCTGGCGAGTTTGATGCGCTCATCGCGCTGGGCGCAGTGATCAAAGGGGACACCTACCACTTCGAGATTGTATGCGCCGAAAGTGCCCGGGGCATCTCCAGCATTGCCGTGGCCCACGATGTGCCTGTGGTCAACATGGTGCTCACCACTTACACCGAAGATCAGGCCATTGAACGCATTGAGGACAAAGGCGTCGATGCCGCCCGTTGTGCAGTCGAAATGGGCAATTTGATGATGACGCTGGACGACAACCTGCCTGGCGCCGACGAGGAAGATGAAGATGACTGAGCAAGGCAAACGGGTCAGCCACACACGGAATGCGCGCCGCCGCTCCAGGGAGTTGGCATTGCAGGGGCTGTATCAATGGTTCTTGAATCCGGCTGACGTGGGTGAAATAGATGCCCACATCCGGGATGCGCCCGGCTTCGACAAAGCGGACCGTGCACACTATGAATCCCTGCTGCACGGCACTGTGCATCACCTTGAAGACTTGATGCATCAAATCCAGCCATTTGTGGATCGCCCTTGGGTCGAGCTCAGCCCGGTCGAAAAGGCGGTGCTTGTGTTGGGCACGCATGAAATGAACACACACCTTGAAATTCCGTATCGCGTCGTGATCAACGAGGCGGTGGAATTGACGAAAACATTTGGCGGCACTGACGCTTTTAAATTTGTCAATGGGGTGCTGGACAAGGTGGCCGCTCAGGCAAGAGAGGCCGAGATCAAAGCGCAATAAGGCCCATCGGCCGCAGGGGCAGTGTGGAATTCGAGCTAATACGCCAGTATTTCGAAGTGCCTTTTGCGAGCTTAGCGGCACAGCACAGGCATTCGCTACACAGAGGAATCGGTGACGATTGTGCGCAGCTGGGTCTTCCCGAAAATCACACCCTGTACGTCTCCTCGGACACCGCTGTGGAGGCAGTGCATTTTTTCCGAGATGACTCAGCGTCACAGATTGCCGCCAAAGCGCTGGCCAGCAATCTGTCCGACCTCGCTGCTTGTGGTGCCCAGCCCCTGGGGTTCAGTCTCAATCTCACATTGCCGCCACGATGCCTCGAGCCAAGCTGGCTAGAGGCTTTTTCAAGCGGCTTGCTTCACCAAGCCATCACCCACGATTGTCCGCTCATTGGGGGGGATACCACGCGCGGTCCTTGCCTTGTTGTGTCCATCACTGTGTATGGCCATGCGCCACAAGCCCACCACGGGTTTCATCGCAGTTTTGCCAAGACTGGCCAAGACGTTTGGGTGTCTGGGGTGCCCGGTTTGGCGCGTTTGGGCATGCTGTATGCATATCAAATCCGCAACAGCCTTGCTAATCTGTATCCCGATGCTCAACGGCATCAAGAGGTGTTGCGACTCTTGGAGAAATTCGACCCATCCACGCGTGCCAAGGCCCAGCGTGCCTTTGAGGCGCCCGTGCCACGTGTATCGCTTGGCTTGGGTTTGCGCCCCTTGGCCAGCGCTTGTCTAGATTTGTCGGATGGTTTGAGTGGTGATTTGCGTCACATTGCCAAGCAAAGTGCGGTGGCTTTGCAACTGCAGTCCGAGGGTTTGCTTGCATGCTGGCGTCATGTTTTCGATGGCGCACAGGGTGCTCTAGAAAACGATCTCTTGGCGCTGTCGCTGGCAGGAGGGGACGATTATGAATTGTGTTTCACCGCCGCTGCCCAGCACCGGGGTGCTGTGGAGCAGTTGTCCAAACACCTGTCGCTGCCGCTGCACAGGATCGGTGTGGTTCTAGACGGTGCAGGAGTTTTTCTGCACAAAAGCAATGGACAAGTTCTGTCGGTCGATTCCACCTCGTACAATCACTTCAGTGGTGCGCTGCACATTTCCTAGCCAACATGAGCCAAGACCAAACTTTCCACACATCACGCCCCAGTTGGCGACTCATGCTGTCTCACCCTGCGCACATCTTGTCGTTTGGTTTGGGCAGTGGCTTGGCTTGGTTCATGCCAGGCACATTTGGAACCCTGATGGGCTGGCTGCTTTTTGTTTGGATCAACCCACATTTGAGCACCGCACAATGGGCCTTGCTCCTTGGCGTGGCATTTCTTGTGGGCATCTGGGCTTGCCGGCACACTGGGCGCGCACTGGGTGTGGTGGACCACGGCAGCATTGTATGGGACGAAATTGTCGCCATCTGGCTTGTGTTGCTGGTCGCAGGTGCGCACTACAGCACCCCCCTCCAGCAGCTGGGCTGCGTCGTTGTGTTCCGGTTTTTTGACATGGTCAAACCACCACCCATCCGCTGGTTTGACCAACGGTTCAAATCGGGTTTTGGGGTCATGTTCGACGATGTTGTGGCCGCATTTTTTACTCTGTTGACTTTGGCTTTTTGGGCCAAGGCCGTAAGCTAACCCCGGCAGGAGAAACCTTTGAGCAAGTCTCACGATGAGTTGCTACAACAGATTGCGCAAGTCTTCAACACCAGCAAAGCCAAATTGGCGGTGGTGGAGTCCTGCACGGGTGGCGGGTTGGGGCAGGCCATCACAGCCATGGCGGGTGCCAGTGATTTCTTCGAGGGCGGGCTCATCACCTATTCAAACCGCGTCAAAGCCAAGTCCGTGTACGTGCGAGAGTCCACCCTGGAGACCCATGGTGCAGTCAGTGAAGAGTGTGTCAAGGAAATGGCCAATGGTGGGCTGGTGGCCATGGGGGTGGATTGTTGTCTCTCCATCTCTGGCATCGCGGGTCCCGGCGGTGGTTCTCCGGAAAAGCCAGTGGGCACTGTGTGGTTTGGTTTGGCGGTGCGCCACAAATCCATAGAGGCTTATCACCGTGTTTTTGACGGGGATCGCGCTGCAGTGCGGGCCCAGGCGGTACAAACCGGGTTAGAACTGCTCGCCAGCGTGTCACTCAAAAAGGCTGTATAGAAAAACAGTAAATAGTGTGCAATAATTGCGCATCGCAACCCAAATTCACGAAGGTTAAGCATGGAAGACTTAAGAACCAAAAACCAATCTGCAGAAAAAGTGAAGGCCCTTGCTGCCGCTTTGAGTCAAATTGAAAAGCAGTTTGGCAAAGGCAGCATCATGCGTTTTGGCGAAAACGAGATCGAGAGTGACATCCAGGTGGTGTCCACAGGTTCTTTGGGTCTGGACGTGGCGTTGGGAATTGGTGGCTTGCCACGTGGGCGCGTGGTCGAGATTTATGGGCCAGAATCATCAGGCAAAACAACACTGACCCTCCAGGTGATTGCTGAAATGCAAAAGTTGGGTGGGACCTGTGCTTTCATCGATGCCGAACACGCTCTGGATGTGCAATACGCTCAAAAGCTCGGCGTTAACCTACAAGATCTGCTCATCTCTCAGCCTGACACTGGTGAGCAGGCGCTTGAAATCGTCGATGCATTGGTGCGCTCTGGTTCGGTGGACCTGGTGATCGTGGACTCGGTTGCGGCACTCACCCCCAAGGCGGAAATTGAAGGCGACATGGGGGATTCTCTGCCTGGTTTGCAAGCTCGCCTAATGAGTCAGGCCTTGCGCAAATTGACAGCCAACATCAAACGCACCAACTGCCTGGTGATCTTCATCAACCAGATCCGCATGAAGATTGGCGTCATGTTTGGTAGTCCAGAAACCACCACAGGCGGCAATGCGCTCAAGTTCTATGCCTCTGTGCGTTTGGATATTCGTCGAATTGGCTCGATCAAGAAAGGCGAAGAAGTGATCGGCAGCGAAACGCGCGTCAAAGTGGTCAAAAACAAAGTTAGCCCGCCCTTCAAGCAAGCGGAGTTTGACATCCTGTATGGTCAGGGCACATCCAGAGAAGGCGAGATTGTGGATCTCGGGGTGTTGAATGGCTTTGTGGACAAAGCTGGCGCGTGGTACTCCTACAATGGCGAAAAAATTGGCCAGGGCAAAGACAACGCGCGAGATTTCCTGAAAGCCAACCCAGCGATTTCCACTGAGATCGAGAACAAAATCCGTGAAAAGTTGGGTGTCCGACTCCTTGGAGAAGGCTTGTCCTCTGTGAAAAATGAAGTCGAAAGCGACCAGGACTGAGGTCGCCGAGACAGGTGGGGAGGGGTGCGCCACAAGGCGTATGCCCTCTGCCAAATCCAAGGCGGTGTCGCTTCTAAGCCGCCGCGAGCACAGCCAGCTCGAACTCACCAACAAACTCTTACAACGCGGCTATCCCCCTCATGAAGTTGAAGAGGCTGTGACATGGGCAATCGCTCACAAGTTTCAGTCTGACCAACGTTTTGCAGTCAGTCTTCATCGCCGCAGGGCCAGCACCTACGGTGATCGTGCAATTGCTGCGGAATTGAGTCAACATGGCTTGGCTCCAGCAGCATTTAAACCAGACGTCGCTGACCCCACGCACCCCCACTCTTCTGCCGACGATGAACTCCTCACGGAAGAAGAACGAGCCCATGACTGGATTGTTCGTCGGCACCAGTTCAATGTGCAACAACTTTTTGCGGGGGAGGGTAAACCCGATTCGTCAGCTTTGCTTGCCTTGAAATCCAAGATTTTTCGCGCCCTTGCTGCCAGGGGGTTTGAATTCGGCAACATCGACCGCGCTTGGCGTCGGGTGATCTCAGACATCACTCACGATACGTGATATGATGCCACCCGGCTTATGTGTTTCCATAGAAGTGATAGTCTAGTTGTATAACGAAGCGTTATTCGACGACACAAGAAGCAAAGAAAGAGATGGATATGACCCCTCACTGCATGCATTGCATGCCTCGTCCTTGCCTCGGCGATTTGTCCGAGAACCCGCTTGCGCTGTCACGCACAAAAAACACTCCCCTCGTTCTGACGTTGTCTTTGAATCCGCATGAATTGCATTTCACCGGCACGCTTTAACTTTCCCAGCAAGGAATTTATATGAAGATCCATGAGTATCAAGGCAAGGAAATCCTGAAAAAATATGGTGTGGCGGTGCCCACTGGTTATCCTTGTTTTTCCGTTGACGAAGCGGTGGCGGCGGCAGAGAAACTTGGCGGCCCGGTTTGGGTTGTCAAGGCTCAAATCCACGCTGGCGGGCGAGGCAAGGGGGGCGGCGTGAAAGTTGCCAAAAGCATGGGTGACGTTAAAACATACGCCAGTCAAATCTTAGGCATGCAATTGATTACCCACCAAACCAGCCCTGAGGGTCAAAAAGTAAGCCGTCTGTTGGTTGAAGAGGGTGCAGACATCAAGAAAGAATACTACGTGGGCATGGTGGTAGACCGCGTCACTCAACGTGTGTGCGTGATGGCCTCCAGCGAGGGCGGCATGGAAATTGAAGAAGTTGCCGAACACACGCCTGAGCTGATTCACAAGGTGTATGTCGACCCAGCCACCGGCCTTAGCGATGCCGAGGCGGATGATTTGTCGGTCAAGATTGGTATTCCTTCTGCCTCTGTGGCAAAAGCCCGTGTTGCTTTTCAAGGCTTGTACAAGGCGTTTTGGGAAACTGACGCCAGCTTGGCAGAGATCAACCCCCTCATCCTCACAGGCAGCGGAGACATCATTGCTTTGGATGCAAAAATGAATTTTGACTCCAATGCTTTGCATCGTCATCCCGAAATCGTGGCCATGCGAGATTTGGCTGAGGAAGACCCCGCCGAGATTGAGGCCAGCAAGTTTGATCTGTCTTACATCAGCCTCGATGGCAACATTGGATGTTTGGTGAACGGCGCCGGTCTGGCAATGGCCACCATGGACACCATCAAGCTGTTTGGTGGCGAGCCTGCCAACTTCCTGGATGTGGGTGGTGGTGCAACCACCGAGAAGGTGACCGAGGCCTTCAAGATCATGTTGAAGAATCCCAATCTCAAAGCCATTTTGGTGAATATTTTTGGCGGCATCATGCGTTGTGACGTGATTGCCGATGGCGTGGTTGCGGCCTCAAAAGCGGTTGGCTTGAGCGTGCCATTGGTGGTGCGCATGAAGGGCACCAACGAAGATCTGGGCAAGAAGATTCTGGCCGAGTCGGGTCTTCCCATCATCGCCGCCAACACCATGGGTGAAGCTGCGCAAAAGGTGGTTGCAGCCACCAAGGGCGCTTGAGCGTTCCCGCCCACCCAACATGACTGGACACTAAAAAGGATTCGAGCAATGTCAATTCTCATCAACAAAAACACCAAGGTGATCACACAAGGCATCACCGGAAAAACTGGCCAATTCCACACCCGGATGTGTCGTGAGTATGCAAACGGAAAAAACTGTTTTGTGGCTGGTGTTAACCCCAAAAAAGCCGGCGAGGATTTTGAAGGCGTGCCCATTTATGGCACCGTGGCTGACGCCAAAAAGCAAACCGGCGCAAACGCGTCCGTGATTTACGTGCCGCCCCCCTTTGCTGCAGCCGCCATTTGGGAAGCTGTTGAAGCAGATCTCGATCTGGTGATTTGCATCACCGAAGGCATACCCGTGCGCGACATGATGGAAGTGCGAGACCGCATGCGCAAAGAGGGCCGCAAAACGATTCTGGTGGGGCCAAACTGCCCTGGTGTTATCACACCCGATGAGATCAAGATCGGCATCATGCCTGGTCACATTCACAAGAAAGGCCGCATTGGTGTGGTGTCCCGTTCTGGCACACTCACTTACGAAGCCGTGGGCCAATTGTCTGAGTTGGGCTTGGGCCAGTCCACTGCGGTTGGTATTGGTGGAGATCCCGTCAATGGACTCAAGCACATTGAGGTGATGCGTATGTTCAACGACGATCCTGACACCGATGCTGTGGTGATGATCGGCGAGATTGGCGGCAGCGATGAGGAAGAGGCCGCCCTGTGGGTCAAAGACAACATGAAAAAGCCAGTGGTTGGTTTCATTGCAGGCGTAACAGCACCCCCCGGGAAACGCATGGGCCATGCTGGCGCCATCATCTCTGGCGGCAAGGGCACTGCACAAGAAAAGCTTGCCATCATGGAAGAGTGTGGCATCACAGTCACCAAGGACCCTTCTGTCATGGGGCAATTGCTCAAGAAGGCGATCGGAGCCTAAACAGGCCCCTTTTTACTGGCAGTTCAAAACCCACCATTCAACCCGAATGGTGGGTTTTTTGTTATGTAACTCCTGTGGGGGTATTTCGGGTGCGTGCGAAGTCGAAGAATGGGGGCTCTACTTGACTTCTGACGTGAGGAACGCAACCATGAATAGTCTAAAAAGAACCTCTTCCCGGAGGTTGTGGACAGGTTTCACTTTGATTGAACTGATGATCGGCATCGCGATTATTGGCGTGTTGTCCGCAATCGCCATCCCGGCCTTTCAGGATTACTTGAATCGAGCCAAGGTCACAGAACTGATTAACCTTGCCCAATCATGCAAGGCTGGTGTAGTGGAATACACGGCCACCACCAATCGATGGCCACAAAACGCTTCCGAGGCTGGTTGCCAATCCAATATTGCCGCGCAAAGTCAATACGCGCGTGAGTTGACCATCGCAGCCAACGGCAGGATTCAGGTCAATTTCAAAGCCGGCTCGGTGGCCGCGGGCATCGCCGACACCCACTTCATTGCCTTGGTGCCTTGGCGAGGCACAGGTCGACACACCGACCCCTTGCAGGCCGTGGGCGAATGGCGCTGTGTGACCAATCTGGACGTTGAAAATCGACGTTATTTGCCAGCCTCATGCCGAAATGACAATGTGTCTTGAGCCTGTCATGAGACAAAGTCGCTTTTGCCGCCGCGTTTTTCTACCAAACGCACATCGGCAATCACCATCCCTTTGTCAATTGCTTTGAGCATGTCATAAATGGTCAGGAGGCCCACCTGAACACCAGTGAGGGCCTCCATTTCCACGCCAGTTTTGCCGACGGTTTGCGCGACGCATGTGCAATGCACCTCACAATTTGAGTCATCCACGTCAAAATCGACTGCCAGGCGTGTCAAGGGCAATGGGTGACACAGCGGGATGAGGTCCGATGTTTTTTTCGCGCCTTGAATGGCAGCAATCCTGGCCACGGCAAGCACATCCCCTTTTTTTGCAGTCCCGGCTTTTAAAACCTCGTAGGCCTCCTTGCCCAGTCTGATGGTGCCCCTGGCGACGGCTTTTCGTTCCGTTTCCTGTTTGCCACCCACATCCACCATGTGTGCGTTGCCCTGCTGGTCAAAATGTGTCAGACCGCTCATGTATACCTCGTGTTTGCTGCGATGATTTACCCAACTTTACCTGTATTCGCTTTCGCGATTGCGCAAGTTCGTTGAACTTGTGCGGCATCGCGCTATCATACCCAGACTATTGGCCCAGTGTTTTGCCCATGCGCAACGCGTTTCGTAAAAGTTGTTCAACCCTGTTGTGCAGTGCTCTGATTTTTAGCACTGTCCCTGGCTCGCACGCGCAAAGCAATGGCATAGCCAATTTGCCAAGTTTGGGCGACGCGGGCAGCGCGGAGTTGTCTGTGCAGGATGAGCGCAGGCTTGGTGCCTTGATCATGAAAGATTATCGCGCGTTCGGGGCAGTGAACACTGACCCTGAAATCACCAGTTACATCAGTCGCCTGGGTTCGAAAATTGTGCAAGCGGCGTCCGAGTCTCCTGCCAATTTTGAATTCTTTCTGGTCACAGACAAATCTGTGAACGCTTTTGCCATGCCTGGCGGCTACATTGGCGTGCACACTGGGTTGATTGCCACGGCACAGAGCGAGTCGGAACTCGCCTCGGTGTTGGCCCACGAGGTGGGGCACGTGACTCAGCGGCACATTGCCCGGCGCTTCGGTGAGCAAAAGCAATCTAGCCTGGTGGCAACAGCCGCCATGATTGCCGCCTTGTTGGTGGCTGGGTCCAACCCTCAGGCGGCAACCGGGATCATGGCCGCCGGCGCGGGCTATTCGATTGACCAGCAATTGGCTTTTTCCCGGGATGCAGAGCGTGAGGCTGATCGCGTGGGGTTTCTCACTTTGCAGCGTGCTGGTTATGACCCTCAGGGGATGGTTGACTTTTTCGGTCGCCTGCAAAATGCATCCAGGCTTTATGAGAACAATGCCCCTGCGTATTTGCGGACCCACCCGCTCACCACAGAACGAATTGCCGACATTCGTAACCGCGCGGGTTTGGATGGTGTGGGCAGCACTCGAACCACAAAAATCACCGACCTGGAATTTGAGTTGTATCGCGTCAAATCATTGGTCTATGGCGAGAAAACCAACCAGCAACTGAGCGACCGATTGCAATCATTCAATCGCATCAACGAGCAAGAGGCCATTGCGGATCCCGTTGCGCGCGAGTATGGGAAATCGCTTGTGCTGGAGAGAATGGGACGCACCAAAGAAGCCGCCGCCTCGGCTGACAAGGCTGCGAGGATGTTCAAAGAGTCTCAATCTCTGGTGAAAACCATGCCACTGCCCTTGCTGTTGGCCAGTCAACAATTAAGAACCGACCTCAATGCCGCTTTGCCCCCCGCTTCGGCGCCAATCGCCGAGCGTCCACCGCGTGGCTTGGAGGCTTTGGACGAGCAGGGCAAGGCGCTGTATGCGCAGTTAAACCAGTTCAGGGATCAATACCGGGCCGAGATGTCTGTGCGGATTTTGTACGCAGAGGGGTTGCAGCGTTTGGGGTTGTTCTCGCTGTCCGACGGGTTTTTGAGGGAGCAGGTGCAGGTGTATCGCAGCAATGCGCAACTGTTCGAGTTGTTGGCGCAAAGCTCCGCAGCCATGGGGCGTCCGGCAGATCATCATCTTTACCTGGCTCAGTCCTACGCCTTGCGTGGGGCTTATTTGCCAGCCATCGAACAGACTGAAATTGCGAAGCGTTTTGCAGTTGACAATTATTACCTCTTGGCCGAAATCGACGCAAAGCAGCGTGAGTACAAGCGCAAGGCCGATGAGGAAAGGGAATTTGCCCGCCTGGGCAACTGACTGCGTCGGCGGGTTTTCAATTACACATGATATCCAGCGACCAAATTCACTTCATTTTTTGAGCCGAGCATCACGGCGCATCGCTGGTGTAATTCTTGGGGGGCAATCTCCAGAATTCGCTGCGCTGCATCAAAGCTTGCGCCGCCCGCTTGTTCCACCAAAAAGCTCATGGGATTGGCTTCGTACATCAGGCGCAGTTTGCCTGGCTTGTTGGGGTCACGCAGATCCTTTGGATACATAAAGATCCCGCCTCGAGTCAGCACACGATGAACATCGGCCACCATGGAGGCGATCCATCGCATGTTGAAGTCCTTTCCACGCGTGCCTGTTTTGCCTGCCAACAGTTCACTGATGTAACGCTGCACCGGTGGGTACCAGTGTCGTTGATTGGACATGTTGATGGCAAATTCCTTGGTGTCCGCAGGAATTTCCATGCCTTGGGTGGTTTGGATGTATTCCCCGGCTTCACGATCAAGTGTGAACGCGGCCACCCCATTGCCAAAGGTGATCACCAATTGGGTTTGCGGTCCATAGACCACATAGGCTGCGGCCAGTTGCGCGGTGCCTGGCTGCAGGAAACTCTGATTGTTCACCGCACCTGTGCATGGGTTGGGTAAGACCGAGAAGATGGTGCCAATGGACACATTGACATCGATGTTGCTTGAGCCATCCAAGGGGTCGAACAACACCAAAAAGGGTTTGTCGGCCTGACCAGCGACCGGGGAGCAATCGTCGAGCTCCTCAGAGGCCATGCCCGCCACCACGCCTGTGTTGGCCAAGGCTTCTAGAATCATGTCGTTGGCGATGATGTCCAGTTTTTTCTGGGTCTCTCCCTGAACATTCTCCGTGCCTGCGGAACCCAATACACCGCCCAAGGCGCCCTTGTGCACAGCCGCAGAAATGCGTTGGGAGACCTCTGCCATTGCTTGAACGAGTGCGACCATGGGCGCGTCTATCCGGCCTGAGCCATGGGCTTGGCTGGCATTTTGCAAATATTGAGCCAGTGTGGTCATCGGCATTTCCTTTCAGTTTTTTGATGCATGAATTCTAATCAATGCGTGGTGGCATCCAGTGCTTTGCCAATCACTTCTCGCACATCTGGAGACAAATCGTCCACGTCAAACACGCGCTCCAGTTGCTCTTTGGCTTTCACTTGAAGCATTGGTACCAACTTTGTCCATCGATCCAAGGCCCTGGCCATCCGTGCCGCGACCTGCGGGTTGATGCCATTGAGTTCAATCACCAAGTCGGCCCACAGCGAGTATCCCCGTCCATCGTGGGCATGGAAGCAGCTTGGGTTTTGCATGGCAAAAGCGCCCAGCAGCGACCGTGCACGATTGGGGTTCTTCAGCGTGAATGCGGCATGGTTTAACAAACGACGCACCAGTGCAACAGTGTCGACTTGTTCGTTGCTGGCTGGCGTGGTGGCCTGCAGCATGAACCATTTGTCCAGTGCGAGTGGCTCTTGCTTGAATTGTTGGTAATACGCCTGCAACTCTGCGCCATCTGGCGGGCCCAGGTGCACCAGGTTACTCAGGGCCGCCATGCGATCGGTCATATTGTTCGCTTGGGTGTATTGTGCACTGAGCAACTGAAAATCTTCGGGCTCGCCCAAGGCGCATGCGTAGCCCAAGGCGACGTTCTTGAGCGCGCGTTGACTGGCAGCCACTGCATTGTATTCGTAAGGTTGCCCGGGCCTGTTGCGTGCATCGTAAATGTTACGCAGCGCAGCACCGTGGGTGCAGGCCAACAAATCGCGCAGGGTGATTCGGGCCATGTGCATGGCCACTGGGTCGACCAAACCTTGGCAAGACTCAAGCAGTGTGCCTTCGCCAGGCAGTTGCAGGGCCAGTGCCAAAAAACCATCCGAAAGCGATGTGTCTTCCAGCAAATTGCCCGCCACTTTGATCGCCGCTTGAACACTGGCCACGGATGTATCGCCTGCGTTTTGATACAAATCCAGCACAGCTTGACCATACACACGCTGGCAGGCATCCCAACGGTTGAAGGGGTCTGCATCGTTGCCAGCCAGGAAGATGAGTTCCTCGGTGCTGTGTGCCGCTGTGAGAACCACGGGTGCAGAGAATCCCCGCATCAAGGACGGCACCACTGGGGTGTTTACACCGTCAAACACAAACGTCTGTTCAAACGCGGTGAAGTCCAGCACATCACCATGAAGCGCCTGCGGGGCGTTGCTCAGTTGTAAGGGGAGGTCTTTGCCGTTGGTTCTGCTAACCAGCCCCAAGCGCACGGGGATGTGAAAGGCTGGTTTTTTGGCCTGGCCCGGTGTGGGTTTGCATTGTTGCTTCAAGGTCAATTCAAACCGGTCCCCTGTCTGGGTCCAACGCGCCGTCACCTCCGGTGTGCCTGCTTGGGCATACCAGTGACGAAATTGTTTCAGGTCTCGGTCTGGTTGAGCCTCTTGCAGGGCGGCTTCCATGGCGCACACAAAATCTTCGCAGGTCACGGCTTGCCCATCGTGACGCTCAAAATAAATCTGCATACCACGTTGAAAGGCCTGTTCGCCCAGCAAGGTGTGTTGCATTCGGATCACTTCTGCACCCTTTTCGTACACGGTCACGGTGTAGAAGTTGTTGATTTCTTGATAGCTGTCTGGTCGAATGGGGTGGGCCATTGGGCCCGCGTCTTCAGGGAACTGCGCTGCTCGCAACACCTTTACATCATCAATCCGTTTGACAGCCCTGGCCGATGCGGCTTGCGCATCATCCAAGCCATCGGCCAACATGTCGGCCGAAAACTCTTGGTCCCGAAACACAGTCAGCCCTTCTTTGAGCGAGAGTTGAAACCAATCCCGACAGGTCACCCGGTTGCCTGTCCAGTTGTGGAAGTATTCATGACCAACCACGCTCTCGACATTTTCAAAGTCCACATCGGTCGCCAATTGCGGATTGGCAAACACAAATTTGGTGTTGAAAATATTCAGGCCTTTGTTTTCCATGGCCCCCATGTTGAAGTCGCCGGTGGCCACGATCATGAAGCGGTCCAGGTCCAAATCCAAACCAAAGCGTGTGCGATCCCATGCAATGGATTTTTTCAGGCTTTGCATCGCGAAGTCTGTTTTGTCCAGGTTGCCAGGCTCCACCCAGACCTGCAGAAGGGCGGGCGCGCCGTTGCCTTTGATGATGGTTTCTTCTTGGCAAACAAATTGCCCGGCGACCAGGGCAAACAAGTAGGCCGGCTTGGGGAACGGGTCTTCCCAGCGACTTAGATGAAGCCCTTCACCCAGTTTTTTTTCTTCCACCAGATTGCCGTTGGACAAGGTGATGGGGTGTGTTGTTTCGTTGGCAATCAGGCTGACCGTGAACTGGCTCAAGACATCTGGCCTGTCTGGAAAATAAGTGATTCGTCTGAAGCCCTGCGCTTCGCACTGGGTAAAAAAATTACCATTCGAGACGTACAGCCCCTCGAGTCTTGTGTTCTGGTCTGGGCGAATGTAGACCTCCACCTCCAGCACGCCACTGGCGCCTGGGTGGCGAATGGTGAGCCCAGTGCTCGATTGTCTGTAGTTGTCAGCAGAGAGTGCTTTGCCATTCAAACGCACTGTGGTCAGTTCAAGGTCTTCCCCATCAAGTTCCAAAGGAAGGTCTTCTGCTTGCCCCGCGTGCCACGGCTCAAACACCAGGCGGCTTTCCACCTTGGTCCTTTGGGGATTCAGTGTGAATGTCAGCGTGGTGTGCGTAATTCGGTGATTTGGCGCCTTGTAGTCCTTTCTGTAAAAGGTGACTGGGGCTTGTGCATCTCTCATGCAATGATTCCTTGTGCTGCTGGAGGCTTGTGTCAAAGCTCAGTGATCGTGTCCGCAATCCGGCCCATGAACATGGTCATGGCCGTGGTTGTGGCCATGGTCATGGTCGCAGCAGTCCTGGTGTTTTATCTCGGGTGCAACAATTTCATGCATGGGCGCAGACAAGGTTGAAAACTTCAAACCATAGTGCTCCAGCATGTGCATGCATTCATGACTTGCCACCACACGTGCACCCGTGTCAGTTAACTGCACTGGCCAAAAATTCAGGCCTGCGACATGCAGAAATTCCTCGTATCCCGTTTGTCCGCGAGCCACTTCAAAAAGCTCCTCCGTGGCGGCCTCCACAATCGCCCATTGGTTGGTGTTGGAGACCAGTTTATCACCCACTTCCACGGCATCATGCACGTGGCAAATGAGGGTGCTTCCGTCTGTGGCTTGGACGTCGTGTGGCAACTCTTGTCGCTGATCGAATGTCAAAGAGAGCACCTTGGCGTTGCGAAGCAGCACACTGGCCACCTTGTGGTTGGCTTTCACGACCTTGTTGTAAACCACCTCATGGTTGTGGTCACAGTGTGCGCCGTGTGCATGGTCATGTTCATGCGCATGGTGGTGGTCATGGTTGTGCGTGTTGCTCATGGCGTCAATCCTTTGTAACGGTGTTCGTGTTCGATGTCAGTCGCGGAAGTTCTCAAACCCCAGCGGCGTGTCGGTGACCTTCTGTTTGAGCAAGGCAATCGCACTCTGCAGGTCGTCCCGCTTGGCGCCTTGCACACGCACCGTGTCGCCTTGGATGCTTGCTTGTACCTTTAATTTGCTGTCCTTGATTTCTTTGACAACTTGTTTGGCCAAATCTTTGTCCAGCCCGTTTTTAACCAACACAGTTTGCTTGAGCTTGTCGCCAGAAATCTTGTCTTTTTTATCAAAAGTTAAGAAACGAACATCCACATTGCGCTTGGCAAACTTGGTGCGGATAATCTCGGCAACTTGATCAAGCTTGAAATCATCATCGGCATACACAAAAAGGGTGTCATCGCTCAGCTCAACGCGCGAATCCGAGCCTTTGAAATCAAAGCGGTTGGTGATTTCTTTGTTGACCTGGTCCACTGCATTGCGCAATTCGATCAGGTCGGGTTTGCAGACCACATCAAAAGACGGCATAGTTCAATCCTTCAAGCATAATGCCTCATTGTAATCGCTAGAACCCAGCCCATGTCAGCCCCTGTGTCGGCCCCAGATCCTTTGTCTGTTTCATTGCAAAACATGCACACCTTCGGCTTGAAGGCCTCTGCGCTCGCCCTGCGCCCATTGGCCTGCCCGGCAGATCTGTTGGCATTCACGGAGCAGGCCAGGGCGGGGGAGCCGCTGCTGCTGTTGGGCGAGGGGAGTAACACGGTCTTTGTGCAAGCCAGTTACCCATTGACTGTGTGGGCCATGCGGTGGACTGGCAAACAATGGTTAGGCTGCGATGGCACCCACCATTGGTTGCGGGCCCAGGGGGGTGAAAACTGGCACAACCTGGTGGAGTGGACTGTACTGAATGGCTGGCCCGGCTTAGAGAACCTGGCGCTGATTCCTGGCTCTGTGGGGGCGAGCCCGGTTCAAAACATCGGTGCCTACGGGGTTGAGCTGGAGAGTCGCGTCGCAGCGGTCCATGTGTGGGATGTGAAGCGCGCATGTCATGTTGTTTTTTCGAAAGCGCACTGCGAATTTGCTTACCGCGACAGTATTTTCAAGCATTTCGATCCCAACAAATACATAATTACAGCGGTGGACTTTGCCTTGCCGGTTAAGTGGCAGGCGGAACTCGGGTACGGGGATGTTGCTGCGCGCGTTCGAGAGCGGGGCGTGCTCTCGCCTCTCAATGTTATGAAATCGGTTTGTGAGATCCGCAGCGCCAAGTTGCCCGATCCCCGAGTGCTTGGCAACAGCGGTAGTTTCTTTAAAAATCCCATCGTGGCGGCCACCACTGCCCAGGCGATGTTAACCAAGTACCCGAACATGGTGCATTACCCCATGCCAGATGGTCAGGTTAAGTTGGCCGCTGGTTGGTTGATTGATCAGGCTGGTTTAAAAGGACATCGAATTGGGCAAGTGGGGGTTTACAGTCGCCAGGCGCTGATTTTGGTGAACCACGGTGGGGGGCAGGCGGAGGATTTGCAGCGCATCATCAACCATGTTTGTCACACTGTACAGGCACAATTTGGTGTTTTGCTGGAGCCTGAGCCCAATTTGATCTAGCGCCGTTTGGCGCAGCAAAAACGCCACCCGAGGGTGGCGTTTTGTGGGCGTTAACCGCGTTTGATTTTTGCGTTGGCTGCAATCCGCATGCGCAGCGCATTTAGCTTGATGAATCCGCCTGCATCGGCTTGGTTGTAGGCCCCGCCGTCTTCATCAAAAGTTGCGATCGTCTGGTCAAACAGCGAGTCTGTTTTAGAATCGCGGGCCACCACAATCACGTTGCCCTTATACAGTTTCAAACGCACCCAGCCATTCACCGTCTGTTGGGTGTGATCAATCAGCGTTTGCAAAGCCACGCGCTCCGGGCTCCACCAGTAACCGTTGTATATCAAGCTTGCGTATCGTGGCATCAAGTCATCTTTCAGGTGAGCCACTTCGCGGTCCAAGGTGATGGATTCAATCGCGCGATGGGCTTTGAGCATGATGGTGCCGCCGGGTGTCTCGTAGCAGCCCCGGCTCTTCATGCCCACATAGCGGTTTTCCACCAAGTCCAGTCGTCCAATGCCATGTTTTCCACCGATGCGGTTCAATTCTGTCAGCACCTCGGCCGCGCTCATGCGTTTGCCGTTCAACGCAACAATGTCACCCTTCTCAAACTCCACATCAAGGTATTCTGCGGCGTCCGGTGCAGCCTCTGGACTCACCGTCCAGCGCCACATGGCTTCTTCCGCCTCCGCGCTTGGATTTTCAAGGTGCCGCCCCTCGAAGCTGATATGCAGCAGGTTGGCATCCATGGAGTAAGGTGCGCCACCGTTCTTGTGCTTCATGTCGATTTCAATGCCAGCGTCTTCAGCATATTTCAACAGCTTTTCTCGGCTCAGCAGGTCCCATTCGCGCCAGGGGGCAATGATCTTCACCCCGGGCATTAGTGCATAGGCGCCGAGTTCGAAACGCACTTGGTCGTTGCCTTTGCCTGTGGCGCCGTGGGAAATCGCATCGGCCCCAGTCTCACGGGCAATTTCAATGAGGCGTTTGGCGATCAAAGGGCGGGCGATGGAGGTGCCCAAAAGATACTCACCCTCGTAGACCGTGTTGGCCCTGAACATGGGGAACACAAAGTCGCGAACAAACTCCTCACGCACATCATCAATGTAGATGTTTTCGGGTTTTATCCCAAACTTAAGCGCCTTTTGACGCGCCGGCTCAAGTTCCTCGCCCTGACCCAGGTCTGCTGTGAAAGTCACAATTTCGCAACCATAATTGTCCTGAAGCCACTTCAGGATCACCGAGGTGTCCAAGCCGCCGGAGTAGGCGAGTACTACTTTTTTTACGTCACTCATGATGCTCAAATCTAAAAAAGGT
>DASUDK010000178.1:0-3503 GCA_036275655.1 Limnobacter sp.
GTCCTTCCTCCCCTGCCAAACCACACAAAGGGCCAGCCATCGGTTGGCCCTTTTTTTATTTCACCAAAACGCACACGTGTAGCCCGGGGTAAACATGGCAAGCGACAGTTTGATGATCTTCACCGGCAACGCCAATCCGGACCTGGCCGATGCCGTGGCCAAACAGCTCAATATTCCCTTGGGCAAAGCCACGGTGGGGCGCTTCTCCGACGGCGAGGTGATGGTTGAAATCAACGAGAACGTGCGCGGCAAAGACGTGTTTGTGCTGCAGTCCACCTGCGCACCCACCAACGACAACCTCATGGAAATGATGGTCATGATCGATGCCCTCAAACGCGCATCGGCAGGCCGCATCACCGCCGCCATTCCTTATTTTGGTTACGCCCGCCAAGACCGCCGCGTGCGCTCTTCACGGGTGGCCATCACAGCCAAGGTGGTTGCCAACATGCTGCAAGTGGTGGGCGTAGACCGCGTGCTCACCATGGACCTGCACGCCGACCAAATCCAGGGCTTTTTCGACATCCCCGTGGACAACATCTATGCCTCCCCCGTGCTGCTGGGCGATGTGTGGAAGCAAAATCTCGACAACCTCATGGTGGTCTCGCCCGATGTGGGTGGCGTGGTGCGCGCACGTGCACTGGCCAAACGCCTGAACTGCGACCTGGCCATCATTGACAAACGCCGCCCACGCGCCAACGTGGCCGAGGTCATGAACATCATTGGTGACGTGAAAGACCGCACCTGCGTGATCATGGATGACATGGTCGACACCGCCAACACCCTGTGCAAGGCCGCATCCGCCCTGAAGGCCAACGGCGCACTGAAGGTGGTGGCCTACTGCACGCACCCCGTGTTGTCGGGTGGGGCGGTGCAGCGTGTGCAAGAATCTGATTTGGATGAACTGGTGGTGACCGACACCATCCCACTGGCCGACGATGCCAAACAAAGCGGTAAAATCCGGGTGTTGAGCGTGGGCGAGCTGATGGCAGAGACCATTCGCCGCATTGTGCGCTCCGACTCTGTCTCGTCACTGTTCATCGACTAAGCGTTCAGCGTCTTATCGGTTTAAAGGGTCAATTGCAGCCACCCCGAGTGCTGCATAGCTTGGATTTGCTGGTCGCGGTAAATCCAAAATTGGAGAATCAACATGAAAGTAGTTGCAACATCCCGCACAGAGCAGGGTTCCGGAGCGAGCCGCCGCCTGCGTCGTGCTGGCCAGGTTCCTGGCATTGTTTACGGCGCCAACGCAGAGGCACAAGCCATTGCGATCGAGCACAACCCCCTCTGGCACGCCATCCAGAAAGAAAAATTCCACTCCAGCATTCTGGAATTGGAAATTGATGGCAAGGCCCAGAAAGTTCTGCTGCGTGACTTCCAGAACCACCCCTACAAGGCACAAATCCTGCACATTGACTTCCAGCGCGTGGACCCCAACCAGAAGATTCACATGCCAGTGCCCCTGCACTACTCTGGCCACCTCGAAAGCCCAGCTGTGAAGCTGTACCAGGGCCAGGTGACCTTTGTGGCCAACCAGGTGGAAGTGGAATGTTTGCCCAAGGACCTGCCAGAGTTCATCGCTGTGGATTGCAGCGTGCTCGACATCACCAAGCGCAACATCCACGTGTCCGACCTGAACCTGCCAGAAGGCGTGGGCATTCCTGTACACGGTCAGGCCGATTTGTCTTTGGTCACCGTAAAAATCAAGAATGCAGCCGCCAAAGCGGGTGCTGACGAGTAATTCGTAAGCAGTCAATCGGTACACAAAAAGCCGCCTGGCCTTGGCCTGGCGGCTTTTTTTATGGGCAAAATGTAGGCCCGCTCATACACAGCACAAGGCAACGTGAACAATCCACCCAATTTTGAAGAACTGCCACTGGGCGATCAAATCAAACATGTGATTGCCCAACTGCCGCCCAGCACCGTGAGCCTCGGCGAAATTCTTGAACTGGTGGGCCGCGACGGCATGTTGCTGCTGGTGGCGTTTCTCACTTTGGTGTTCATGGTGCCGGTGTCCATTCCAGGCGTGAGCACCATTTTTGGTGCCGCCATTTTGTTGATCGGCATCAGCCGGATTTTTGGGCGCACACTGTGGCTGCCCAAACGCTTCAAAGAACGTGCCCTACCCGCCGACAAACTTCGCAACGCCCTTGAAAAAGGATTGGTTTGGATTCCACGCCTGGAAAAAATCAGCAAACCTCACCGCATGGCATGGCTGACCACGGGCCCCGCCATGAACACCTTGAACGACGGCGGCCTGATTCTGGGTGCCTTGCTCTTGATGGCCCCCTTCGGTTTTATCCCATTTTCAAACACCGTGCCTGGGATCGCCTTGCTGTTTTTGGCGGTGGGGCTGATTCAGCGCGACGGTGCTGCTGTGCTGCTGGGGCATTTGGCCAACCTGGCTTCTATGGTTTATTTTGGTGTGCTGATTGGCGGCGGCGGGGTGCTCATTCAGCAGTTTTTCGCCAACAGCTAAACCGGCACTTCGGTTTTGTCCACCACCCTGCGCAACACAAAACTGGTGTGCACCCCAGTCACGCCTTTGATGCGGGTGATTTTGTTCAACAGCAGGTGTTGATAGCCATCCATGTCGGCCACAATCACCTTGAGCTGGTAATCCGCCTGCTGGCCGGTAATCAGCAAGCACTCCATCACCTCCGGGATCGCCGCAATGGCCGCCTCAAAACTTGCAAACCGCTCAGGGGTGTGTTGGTCCATTGAAATGTAAATCAGTGCCATCAAGCTGTAGCCCAATTTTTTGGCATCCACCAAGGCCCGGTAGCCGGTGATTAAACCAGCTTCCTCTAGCGCCTTCACACGGCGCAAGCAGGGGGACGGAGAAAGACCGATGGCATCGGCCAGGTCCTGGTTGCTCATTCGCCCATCGGTTTGCAACAGGGTCAAAATTCGTTGATCGTAGCGGTCCAAAGTTTGCATATCGACTTTTATGCTTATAAAACATATTTATACGCAATTATCTGCCATTATTCTTAAATTTCAAAGCAACAAACGCAATCAAATTTCACAAGCACAGGCCTACACTGTTCTTCATCGACTCACGCACCAGGCCCCTAGCAGCATGTTGAAGAACCCCGCCACCAAATATCGCCCCGCTTACAAAGTGGACCTGCCCGACCGCACCTGGCCCAACAAGGCCATTGAACACGCGCCAATCTGGTTAAGCACCGATTTGCGCGACGGCAACCAAGCGATTTTTGAACCCATGAACGTGGACACCAAACTGGGATTCTTCAAAGAGCTGGTTCGCATTGGCTTCAAGGAAATTGAGGTGGGCTTTCCCGCCGCCTCGCAGATCGACTTCGATGTGATTCGGCATTTGATTGACCACAATCTGATACCGGGCGATGTCACCCCCATGGTCATGACCCAGGCTCGTGATGACCTCATTGAGCGAACAGTGGAATCGGTGATTGGTGCCAAAAGCGCCATCGTCCACATCTACAACTCCACCGCACCCGTGTGGAGAAATACGGTGTTCCGCA
>DASUDK010000179.1:0-3799 GCA_036275655.1 Limnobacter sp.
CCGCGATTGCATCGGTGATGTTGATCATTTCATTCATCCTTTTGCTGGCCATCAACGGCCTGCAAGCCTGGACCGCCAAACGCACAGGGAGAACACAATAATGGCTGGCGCAGTTGCATTGCATATTCACACCTCGCGCGCGGAAAAGCTGCAAAGTTCTTCAGCCACTCGCGAGTCCACCGTGGTGAAGTGGGCGTTGATTGCCACGGGTGTTGCTTTTTTTGGATTCTTTTTGCTGCTGCCTTTGTTTGCGGTGTTTGTAGAAGCCTTTCGGCAAGGCGTTGGTGTGTATTGGGAGTCGCTCAGAGAGCCAGATGCCATCTATGCGTTGAAATTGACCTTGTTGGCAGCCGCCATCGCAGTGCCCCTGAACCTGGTGTTTGGTGTGGCCGCCGCTTGGGCCATCGCCAAGTTCGAGTTCCGCGGCAAGCAAGTGTTGATCACCCTCATCGATCTTCCGTTTTCGGTGAGCCCAGTGATTGCTGGCTTGGTGTATGTGCTTTTGTTCGGCGCCCAAGGCTGGTTTGCTCCCCTGTTGGCAGAGTATGAGATACGCATCATTTTTGCAGTGCCCGGGATTGTGCTGGCCACGGTGTTCGTCACCGTGCCTTTTATTGCGCGTGAGTTGATTCCACTCATGGAAGCGCAAGGCAAAGAAGAAGAGGAAGCCGCTGTGGTGTTGGGTGCTCGAGGCTGGCAAACCTTTTGGCATGTCACCCTGCCCAACATCAAGTGGGGTTTGTTGTACGGCGTGATTTTGTGCAATGCGCGTGCCATGGGTGAGTTTGGCGCGGTCTCGGTGGTGTCGGGCCATATCCGCGGCGAGACCAACACACTGCCCCTGCATGTGGAAATTTTATACAACGAATATCAGTTCTCCGCCGCCTTTGCTGTGGCATCCATTTTGGCGTTTCTGGCCTTGATCACCTTGGGCATCAAAACCTGGGTTGAGCATCAAGCGGCCAAACAGGGTGTGCATTAAGTGCACCATCACAAGGAATCATCATGAGCATTCAAGTCAAAAACATTCAAAAGCAATTTGGCGATTTCAAGGCCCTGGACAATGTGAGCCTGGATTTCAACAGCGGTGAGTTGGTCGCATTGCTGGGCCCCTCGGGCTGTGGCAAAACCACGCTGTTGCGGATCATCGCCGGCTTGGAGCAGGCCGACAGTGGCACGGTGATTCTGGATGGTGACGACACCTCCGGCACCCATGTGCGCGATCGCAATGTGGGTTTTGTGTTTCAGCACTATGCCTTGTTTAAACACATGACCGTGTTTGACAACGTGGCCTTTGGCATGCGCATGAAGCCCCGCAGCGAGCGCCCCAGCAAAGCTGAAATCGCGGAGAAAGTGCACAGTCTGCTCAAGCTGGTGCAACTGGATTGGTTGGCCGATCGTTTTCCCTCCCAATTGAGTGGCGGCCAGCGCCAGCGCATCGCCTTGGCGCGTGCTTTGGCGGTAGAGCCCAAAGTGCTGCTGCTCGACGAACCTTTCGGTGCCCTGGATGCCAAGGTGCGCAAAGAGTTGCGCCGCTGGTTGCGCCGCCTGCACGATGAGTTGCACATCACCTCGATTTTTGTAACCCACGACCAAGAGGAGGCCTTGGAGGTTGCCGATCGCGTGGTGTTGATGAACCAAGGTCATGTGGAGCAAATTGGCACACCCGAGGAGGTGTATCAACACCCGGCCACGCCGTTTGTTTACGGCTTTTTGGGTTCGGTCAATTTGTTCAAGGGGCGGCATCTGGACGACGGCATCCAAGTGGGCGAGTCCAAGCTTGCACACGCTGGCACCGTGCTGAATCGCGCCGATGGCCTGGACCAAGGCGCGGATGTGTTGGCCTTTGCGCGCCCACACGACATTGACATTCACCTCGACACCGATTCAACATTGGGCGTGCCCGCACGTGTGGGTCGCGTGTTGCGTTTTGGTTTGAATGCGCGGGTTGAGCTGGACTCCGTGGACTTGCAAGTGCCCCAGCACTTTGAGGTGGAAATGAGTGCGACACAAGCCGCTGCGCTTGATTTGAAGGAAGGGCAATTGGTGCGCTTGTCTGCGCGCCAATTGAAGGTGTTCCAGCAACCTGTGGGTGGTGCTTCCAGTGTGGTGAGTGCGGTATGAATTTTCAGCAGTTGCGCATCATTCGTGAAACCGTTCGCCAAGGCTACAACCTCACCGAAGTGGCCAACAGCCTATACACCTCTCAGCCGGGGGTGTCCAAGCACATCCGTGATCTGGAAGAAGAGTTGGGTGTTGAACTGTTCATCCGCAAGGGCAAACGTTTGATGGGTCTGACCGACCCTGGCAAAGAATTGCTGGTCTTGGTGGAGCGCATGCTGCTGGATGCAAAAAACATCAAAAACCTGGCGGAGCAATACAGCAGCAGGGATGTGGGGCAGCTGACAGTGGTCACCACCCACACCCAGGCCCGGTACTCCTTGCCCACGGTGGTGAACGAGTTCAAGAAAATTTTCCCCAAAGTGCATCTGCGCATGCACCAGGGCAGCCCCAAAGAAATCACCCAGATGTTGCTGGATGGTCAAGCCGATATTGGGATTGCCACCGAGGTGCTGGGCAATGTCGATGAGTTGGTGTCTTTCCCGTATTACCAATGGAAACACCAAGTGGTGGTGCAGCAAGGGCACCCATTGCTCAAGCTTGCGCAACCCGCCCTTCAAGACGTGGCCGAGTATCCCATCGTGACCTATCAAGAGGGCTTCACTGGCCGCATCAAGATTGATGAAACCTTCCGCAAGTTGGGTTTGACATTGGATGTTGCAATTTCGGCCTTGGATGCCGATGTGATCAAAACCTATGTGGAGTTGGGCCTGGGTGTGGGGATTATCGCCAGCATGGCTTACAACCCCGTGAAAGACACGGGCCTTGCGGTGCTGAACGTGGGGGCCGACTTGCCCACCAACACCACCAGCATTGCCATTCGCAGGGGGCATTACCTCCGCTCGTTTGCCTACAAATTCATCGAGCTGTGCAATGCAGATTTGACCGAAGCCCGTTTGTTGGCGGCGTTGAACGAGGCCAGTTGAATTTGGCGACCTGCCACGGTGCCTGGTGACCGCTGGCAGCGCCTTCCTGCTGGCCTTGGCTGAGCTACATCCATGGCCACAAGCCGAGCCTCTTTACTGGTCCAAGCCGAGCTACTTTTCTGGCCCGAGGCCGAGCAGAGGCTTGTTTCTCGCTGAAAACCTGTTGATCCCTTGGCTCCGCCTGAAGAGACCTGGGCCCAGAAGCGCACCGGGGTCAAGCCCCAAGGCGTGCGCCAATCTGTATTTCCCTCCCTGAGCCTGGCCTGAACTGAGGCCCACCCTCGAAAAAAGAGGTCGGGCTGGGCCTCTGCCCCGTTGGGTCACCGTTCATGCACGGCACGGTCGGGCAGATTGTCCTGAAGGTCGCTGCAGGGGCATTGGCACTCGGTGGCTTCTGGGCGCAAGCCAGGCTGCGCAGGTGCATGGCGAGGCACGCAGCAGCCCTGGGCCCAGGCCGGTGCAGAAGGCTTGGTGCGAGCATCCAGAAAACCTGCCCTTGCGTGCCGCAAAGGACCGGTGACAACGCACCTCAGGTGCGTGGCAGGGGCCGAGCCCGACCTCTTTTTTGGAGGGGCGGACCCAGGTCTCTTCCGGCCCAGCAAGGGAGACACAGGTTTTCAGCGAGAAACAAGCCTCTGCTCGGCCTGTGGCCATGGAGAAGCTCGGCCTGTGGCCATGGAGAAGCTCGGCCTGTGGCCATGGAGAAGCTCGGCCTGTGGCCATGGAGAAGCTCGGCCTGTGGCCATGGAGAA
>DASUDK010000180.1:0-2834 GCA_036275655.1 Limnobacter sp.
AACCCGTTTTGGTTGTTGCTTCAGCAGTTGCCGTATTTCAGCCCTTGGTATGACCCTTCCAAGGAGGGCTCCACGCAGCTTGCGCAGGACTACCTCAAACAGTCGCCTGCGGCGATGGCTGCCGGTGCAATTGCAGCCAACGTGCGGGTGATGGCCTGAAACGCGGAACTTTCCCCAGCTTGCAGGGTCATTAAGTAACTGTTATGTTGCTGCCTATGAAAAAGCTGTTCCAAACCCTTTGCATGTGTTTCATGATGCTCGCGCTGCCCATTCAGGGCATGGCGCAGGCTAGCATGTTTGCCTGTCACCTGCAGGGGGATGCGGCTGGCATGCAAACAACTGCGCACCACATGGGCATGGATCATGGTGACGCTGGGCACCACGACATGGGGCACCACGACATGGACCATTCGGCCCACGGCCTGGATGGTGAAAATAACTCAGACGGGCAGGTGGTGAAATCCCTGCATGGTTGTTGCAATTGTGCACCCTCTTGTGCAGCGGTGGTGCTGCCCAACTCACCCAGCAAGTTTGGCGCTGTGCAACAGGCCAGCCAGGTGCTCTTGCCAGTTCAACTCACCCACCATTCTGCCGACCTTCGGCGCATAGACCGACCCCCCAAAAACCTCGCCATTTAATCATCGGTGGGCATGGGCAGGCTAAGCCTGCCTTGCCTTGTTGCATTGAATGATTGCGAGAAGTCATGAACTTACAACGTCGAACCCTGTTGCCGTGCCTGGCGCTGCTGCTGCCAGCGTTTGCCCACACGGCTGAAAACGACCTTCATTACACCTCGGTGTTTGAAAACTATCAGCCCTACGCTGAGCCTGAATTGCAAAATTGGCCCAAGGCCATTGAGACCGTGGAAGAAATTGGTGGCTGGCGCGTGTACGCACGCGAGACCCAAGTGGGAGACCCACCCACCCGGGAAGAGGTGCCCCCGCCACCTGCGAACCATCACAAGCACTCTGGGGGCCAGCCATGAAACAGCTTTCTCCCAAGATGACCCGGAGTGCTTTGGCCGCCGCCGTGCTGGTGCTCAGCGGTTGTGCCACGGTGAACATTGGCGACGCTTTGCAAACCACCAACCAGTCGCTGGCCGGTTTCACCGAAGGGCAAGCGCAGTTGATTCAAACCGACGCCCAGCGCCAGGCCATGCAAGCCAAGGCAGAAGATATTTTAAAAGCCCCATTGACCCAGCAAGCGGCGGTGGATCTGATGCTGACCCACAGCCCCCAGTTTCAGGCGGTGTTGGCCGACCAATGGGCGCAAGCCACCCGTGCTGCGCAAATTGGCCGCGTGCACAACCCGGTGTTTGCCTTTGAGCGTGTGCGCATCAAAGATGAGCTCGAGCTGGGGCGCTTGCTGAGTTTTGGTTTGTTGGACCTGCTCACCTTGCCTGCCCGGCAGGGCATTGCCCAACGTGAGGTGGACCGCGCGCAGTTGCAACTCACCAGCAGTGTCGTGGAGCAGGTCACGCAAGTGCGGCAAGCCTGGGTAGACGCTGTGGCTGCCCAGCAGGCACTGCAGTATGCCCAGCAAGTGTTTGAGAGTGCACAAACCAGTGCCGAGCTGGCCCGTCGTATGCAAGAGGTGGGCAATTTCACCCGCCTGCAGCGCGCACGCCAACAAAGCTTTTATGCAGACGCGGCACTGAACCTGGCGGCTAGCCGTCACAAGGTCACATCCACCCGCGAGGCGCTGGTGCGCATGCTGGGTTTGACCCGTGAACAGGCTGCAAAACTTAGCCTGCCTGACCGTCTGCCCGACCTGCCACAAAGCCCTCGACCGGCCGGCGAGGTGGCCAAGCAGGCGCAAAACCGCCTGGATGTGCGCATGGCCCGCCTGGGCTTTGAGAGCACTGCAAAAGCACAAGGTTTGGGCAATGTGGCCAGCTTTCTGGACGTGGAGGCGGGCGTGCGTTACGACACCATTTTTGAAAACGACACCGGCGAGCGCAACAACAAAAAAGGTTGGGAACTGGAACTGGCTTTGCCAATATTTGATTGGGGTGGCATGAAGCGGGACGCATTGAACGCCAACACCTTGGCGGCGGCCAATCGATTGGAGTCCACCTTGCGGGGGGCGGAGTCGTCGCTTCGCGAAAGCTACTCTGCCTACCGCACCACCTACGACATTGCTCGCCATTACCGCGATGAAATATTGCCGCTGAAGCAGACAATCGCCGATGAGAATCTGCTGCGCTACAACGGCATGTTCATCGGTGTGTTTGAGCTGATGGCCGACAGCCGTGACCAAGTGAACACGGTGACTCAGGCGATTGAGGCCCAAGCCGAGTTTTGGCGGGCCGATGCCGCGTTGCAGTCCACCATGGTCGGCAGGCCTGTGGTGGTCTCGGTCAGTGGTGCCTCATCAAGTGCTGGCGGTGACGCCGGTGGTGGCCACTGAGCCTTGGTGCAAACAAAAGGATTTTTATCATGACTTCCAGACGTGAATTTTTTAAAGCCGCCGCACTGACCGGCGGTGCAGTGGCTGCGGCCAGCGTGAGCAAGGTGGCCATGGCGGCCTTGCCAGAGCCAGTGATACAAACTTCTGCAGACACCATGCCCCCGCTGGTGCCGAACACCGGGAGGCCTTACAACCCTGTGGTCACTTTGAACAGTTGGACCTTGCCTTGGCGCATGAACAACGGTGTGAAAGAGTTTCACCTCGTGGCCGAACCTGTGTTGCGTGAGATGGCACCCGGCATGACCGCCCACTTGTGGGGCTACAACGGCCAAAGCCCAGGCCCCACCATCGAGGTGGTGGAGGGGGACCGGGTGCGGATTTTTGTGACCAACAAATTGCCCGAGCACACCAGCATCCATTGGCAT
>DASUDK010000181.1:0-8994 GCA_036275655.1 Limnobacter sp.
CCGTGGGTTCCAGAAGCACGGGGATGTGTTCATCGATCCTCACTTTCAGAAACTAAATTCGTTCAGTGATTCAGGCATGCCAGCGGCAATCGCCTTTTCTTCCTCCACCTTCAACAGCGTGGAATCCCAGATCTCAAAGTGACTTCCCATGCCCAGCAACATCACCTCTTTGCTCAGCGATGCAGCTTCTCTCAACTCTGGGGAGACGAGAATCCGACCAGCAGAATCGATTTCAACATCGGTGGCAAACCCCAGAAAGATTCGCTGCCAAGGCCGAGCAGACATTGGCCACGCAGCAATCTTCTCCCGATGCTTCTCCCAAGTGGGCCTAGGGAACAACAACAAACATCCGTTGGGGTGTTTTGTGAGCGTCAAGGCCCCCTCGCACTGCTCCAACAGTGCGTCGCGATGCTTCTGGGGCACATTCATGCGCCCTTTTGCATCCATCGATAAGGAGGAACTGCCCTGAAACACCTGATTTAATTTCCCACAAAAATACACAAAACCCCACGAATCTCCACTTTACGCATTATGAAATGGACGGTCAAGCAGGCGATACAAAAAAAGGCTTATGCGCCAATGACTTAGCGCATCATTTGAGAGTTTTTTAAGGAAAATTAGATAAGAAAATTAGGGATCTAGAAAAACAATCGAAAGTAGTTTCTGAAGATTGGCCGCGCGGCCTGTAAAACCAATTGGGGGAGGGGAAAGCGCGCCTGTAAGCCGGATTCTGTTCAGACGCAAGCATGCATCTGTGACAATCATTCCTCTAGGCCAGCCATTGCTGACTGGCTCAAGCCACCTACCCGCGCGCACGGGGAGCGCCGTCTGCGCCCATGGGACGCTTGCGCGCCTATTTGGTGTTGCTCCAAGTGGGGTTTACCTAGCCAACGCTGTCACCAGCATTGCGGGGGTCTCTTACACCTCCGGTTCGCCCTTGCCTGTGAAAGTTTCCTTCCCATCGGCGGTGTGTTTTCTGTTGCACTTTCCGTCGCTTTGGGCCCTGTTAGGGGCTTATAGCGCCTGGTCGTTAACCAGCACTGTGCTCACTGGAGTCCGGACTTTCCTCTCCTTGCAATACAAGCAGCGACTGTCCGGCGCACTTTCCGGGTTGAAGTGTAGTCCCATCCCACACAAAAGCCAATCTTTCAGGGGATGAATTGCCGCATGCTGTTGGCTTGGCGCGAAAGACCTTCGTGTCGCAGTAAAACGAAGGATACTTAGACTCAGCAAACCAACCCGGCACCCCCATCACAGGCAAAGGGCTGAGTTGTGCAGGATGTTCGAGATGTTTCAGCGCCGCCCACTGCAGCGCATCCCATTGTTGAATTGCCAGGGACAAGTCCCCAACCAGCACAGGCAGCACCTTGGCGCACAGCCCCTTGTGGGGCGTGTGCATGGCCTCTAGCAAACCATGACCAAACAACAACACCCGGGTGTCTTGTATCCAGCCCGGCTCGCCGTTCGCAAACAAAACACTCCAATCGTGGTTCAACAGGGCGCAGGCGCGAGCAGCATTGGTCGTCAGCAACAAGGCGCCAGACTCATCCATGAGCGTGAGTGCATCTCGCTGCCTGGTTCTTCCATTTGCACCAGACCGAAGTCCCCCATGTGCCTGTGACAAATGGGCTTGATTGATGAACATCTTGGACTGTGGGCATTGCAACCAAACCACCCCGTTGTACCAATCATGCGCCACATCGCGGGTTGGCACACTGCCCATGCCCACACGGGACTCATACGCCAAGGCCCCCAGAGAATCGGTTGACCACGCGAAGACTGGCAATTGGTCAAACGCGCCCTGCTTGCGGACTTCATTCAATCGGGCCGCCACATGCCCTTGGGCTCCCCCTGGCAAAAACAGAGGATTTGGAATGCCAAACAAATCCAACCAGGGGCAAGGTGTCTGAGTTTCCACGGGGGTTCAGTTCACCCGAGTCACAGTCCAGTCCAGCGTCTCTCCTGCGCGCAACGGCACAATCCCGGACTCGGTGATGAAAGGCAGTGATGTTGGCACCTCGGTGGGTGTGCGGGAAATCTCCATTCGCCCTGCATTCACGGGAAGACCATAGAAGGCGGGGCCGTTCAGGCTACAAAACTTTTCAAACAACGCTGAGGTGTCCAAGGCACCCACTTGCTCAAACGCTTCTGCATACATCGCCATGGCGTAAGGCGCAGAATAACAGCCTGCGCAACCGCAGGACATTTCTTTCAGATGCTTGGCGTGTGGCGCGCTGTCGGTGCCCAAAAAAAATTGCGGCAAACCACTGGTGGCGGCTTTCAGCAAAGCCTGACGGTGGGTTTCTCGCTTGAGCACAGGCAAACAATACCAGTGAGGCTGCAACCCGCCTTTGAACAAGGCATTGCGGTTGTACAACAAATGCTGCGGCGTGATGGTTGCCGCCAGCAAGAGTCGACCGTGCGCATCTCGGCCTGCATTCTCTGTCACATACTGAGCAGCCTGCGCAGTCGTGATGTGCTCAAACACCACACGCAAGCCAGGAAACGCTGCGCGCAAAGGTTTCATCACAGTCTCTATGAACGCTGCCTCACGATCAAACACGTCCACCGTGTGATCGGTCACTTCGCCATGAATCAGCAAAGGCATGCCCAAACGCTCCATGGTGGCCAACACCGCAGAACACTGCCCGAGCAAATCCGAAACACCTGCATCGGAGTTGGTGGTTGCCCCAGCTGGATACAACTTCACAGCCTTGACCAACCCGCCTTCTACAGCAGCCTCAATGTCCTCTGGTTTGGTTGCACCGGTGAGGTAAAGCACCATCAGTGGATTAAACAAACGCATGGCCTCCACTTCGGCCGGGGCGTAACGTCCACTGCGGCAAGCCGCGTCCAAAGCCGCCAAAATACGGTCTCGGTAAGCCTGTGCCATCGCTGCGTTGGTGACTGGCGGCTTTAGATTGGGCATCACAATGGCCCTGCGGAAATGCAAAGCAGTTGCAGCAATCACATGGGCCAGCGCATCACCATCTCGCAAATGCAAGTGCCAATCGTCTGGTGCGGCTATCTGAAGAGTACGGGTCATTGCAAATCTCGCTGCCATGGGCAATCAATCACAGGCCCGTATTTTAACTGAGCTGCTCTCAGGCAACTAAACTGCGTTGCTCGAAGGGCGTCCAATCAGAATAATCCGCAAATCATTCACATTGGTCATCGTGGGGCCAGTGACCAGCAATCGGTCCAAGGCCTTGAAATAATCGAAGCTGGTGTGCAAATCGAGGTGAACCTGCGCGGACAACTTCATTTGCGTGGCCTTGCCCACATCCCCAGGCAACAACATGGCGCCCGCATGCCCACCAATCCCGTCAATGCCGTCGGTGTCTGCGGCCAGGGCCGACAGCTCCACCTCGCTGGGCACATCCTTCAAATTGGCCACCAAGCCCAACAAAAACTCAGAATTCCGCCCGCCCCGCGCTTGGCGCATCTGCGTGTCGTTCAAAGTCACCGTGCACTCGCCACCGCTGATCAAGGCCAGTGGTGGTTTGGGCCAGCCACCCTGACCACCGGCGATTTGGCGTGCAATCGCAGCATGCACCTGCGCCACATCGCGCGCCTCGCCTTCTAGCGTGTCACCCACATTCAAAACCTGATAACCCAGGCTGCTCAGGTACCCGGTTACGGCATTCAAACTCATCATGTTGCTGGCCAAAAGCTCAGAGCGCACTTTCCGGAACACCAGCGAACTCTTGTTCGGTGTGTCAGGGACCAGCCCCTTGCAGCCCTTCTCGATGTAACGGGATATGGAATGCGGCACCTGAACTGCCCAACGGCGCAGCACTTCCGCAGCATCCTGAAAGGTGCTTTCGTCCGGCGTGAACGGCCCCGACGCCACGGCCGACGGGTCATCCCCTGGCACATCCGAGATCAGCAACTGGTACACCGGCGCACGGCAAATTTGTGCCAGCTGCCCACCCAGTGTCATGGTCACATGCTTGCGCACAATGTTCATTTCATCGATGGGCGCACCACACGCCAACAGGGCGCGGTTTAACTGCTGCAAATCCACAAACGGAATATCACGCACTGGCACACTCAGCAAACTGGACCCCCCTCCAGACACCAAGGCAATCACCGCGTCGCTGGAGGGCACCTCCGAGATGGCTTTGTGCAAACGGCGGGCCGCGCGTTGTCCATCCTCATCCGGCACGGGGTGAGCCGCCTCCAAGACCTGGATCAATCGGGTGGGCACAGCATGCCCGCGCCGCGTGACCACAAAACCATCCAACTTTTCTGCACCAGCCACGCAGTCCTCAATGGCTTTGGCCATGGATGCAGCCGCTTTGCCAGCGCCATACACCCACACCTTTTTCCGCTCGGGCGCAAGTTGCTCTAGCCAAGGCTTGATGCGCAAGGCCCACGCAGACCCGATGGCCTCGCCGGGCTGTGCGGCGCTGACCCCTACCTCAAAAGCCCTGGTTAACACACCTCGAAAAAAATCCTGCGCTTGCGTCATCAAAAGTCTCTTAGAATAAAAACCAATGCCCACATATTTTTACCAATTAAACCATGTGTCAATTGCTTGGAATGAATTGCAACACACCGACCGACATTCAATTTTCGTTCGAAGGATTTGCAAAACGGGGTGGCCTCACAGACGAACATGCAGACGGCTGGGGAATCGCATTTTTTGAAGGCTCAGCCGCGCGATGTTTCATCGACCACCGGGCAGCCTCCGACTCCCCCGTGGCAGAGCTCATTCGCAACTACCCGATCCGGTCATACAACGTCATTTCTCACATCCGGAAGGCCACCGTTGGCGAAGTCAAACTTCAAAACTGTCACCCCTTCGTGAGGGAACTGTGGGGCCAGGCCTGGGTGTTCGCCCACAACGGAGACCTCAAAGACTTTCACCCATCGCTTCAGGGTGATTTTTTACCCATCGGAGAGACTGACAGCGAGCAAGCGTTTTGTCTCTTGCTGCAAACCCTGAAAAATCATTTTGGTTACAGAAGCGCCAGCAATCGGCCAAGTGTCGAAGACATTCAAGCCGTGTTAATGCCTGTGTGTGCCGAGATTGCCAAACATGGCACGTTCAATATGCTGCTCTCCAACGGGCAAGCCATGTTCACCCATTGCTCCACAAAACTGGAATACATCGTCAGGGCCTACCCATTCAAAAGCGCACACCTGGTCGATTGCGACCTGCATGTCGACTTTGGCTCCGTGACAACCCAAAATGACCGGGTCGCCGTCATTGCCACCTCAGCGTTGACCGACGATGAAATCTGGACCCCCTTTGAACCCAATAGCTTTGTGGTTTTTGAAGACGGCGAACCAAGATGGATCAACGGGCGCGAGGTCAGCGATTAAGGCCCATCGAATCGCACAGGGACACCGGCATGGATGCACCACCGTGCCCGAGTACTTCCATGACAGACAGCCTTTGGGGAGCGGGGAGCTCACCCAAACGCTCCACTGCGCTGTAAAAATTCGGGAAGCTGGCACCGCAGCGCTCAAAGAGCACCTTGAATGCGGGCACATAATCATCGTACAGCCCCACCACACCCAACTTCGCATTGTTCAAGTCCTCGGCCATGAAGCGATCGTATCCTGACCACCCAGCCCAATCGGCCTTCAAGGTCTCGTATTCCTTGCGCAAGTCAATCAGGCGTTGTTTCTTGTAAGCCAAGCGATCCGAGGCACCCAACGCTTCATTGGCATACACCTTGATCAAGTCCGCCCGGGCCCGCGCCAAGAGCGTCCGAAAAGCCACACGCCTTTCATCAAACACCCGGTACTGCTGCGCCAATTCGTCACGCCCAGGCTCTCTCAACCAAGCTTCCACACCGAGCCATTCCACAGCGCTCGCAAAGCTTTCATTGAACTGGGTGTCGTCACCGATGTACACAACCTGATGTGCCAGCTCATGAAAAATCAAACGGGCCAATTCGCCGGCCGGGTAGTGAACAAAGGTGCTTAAGACCGGGTCAGGCGTAAATCCAAGCGTGGAATAGGCTGGAACCCCCAACACCGCCACGTCTTTTCCCTGCGCGCGCCAGCGCTGGGCCTCAACGCGAGCATCCGCCTCACTGTAAAACCCCTTGTAAGAAATACAGCCTGTGAAGGGAAAACACCACTGCTGCAAACGAAGGTCATCTGGCTCAGACACCACCACATTCCAGACCACAAACGGGCGCCCCACGTCGCTGTACTGTGTGTAGCTGCGATTGTCGGGCAATTGCAGCACATCCACCGAGAATCGACGAATGGCCTGCACGTGTTGCAACTGCTGTTTGAGACGATCAGACACCTCGGGATCGGCAATCACCTCATCGATCGGACGGGCCTTGGCCAATATAGTCAAATGCCCGGCAGTTGCCTGCCACAGGTATTGGGTGGAGCTGCACCCACCCAACATCACCCAGAGAGCCACAACACACAACCGCCGAACCACTCGCATCCAAATCACTCCTCGCAATCCACCTTGCGATCATATCAAGCCAAACCGCGTTTGCCACACGCCTTAAAACCTGCGATTCTTATGGCTTGAGAGTCACAACACCATGCCGTTTGCCGTGAACCCAGAAAAAATCGAACAGTGGATTAAAACCCGCCGGGACATCCACGCCCATCCCGAATTGCGCTACGAGGAAAACCGCACCGCTGATATTGTTGCGCGCCGCCTCAGCGAGCTTGGTTACACGGTTGAAACAGGGCTTGGAAAAACAGGTGTGGTGGGTTTCTTGCGCGGCCACAAAGGCGGCCACGGCAAAACAATTGGACTGCGTGCAGACATGGACGCACTACCAATCCAGGAAAAAAATCAATTCCCTCACACATCACGCCACCCAGGCAAAATGCACGCATGTGGCCATGATGGTCACGTGGCAATGCTCCTAGGGGCTGCGCAAGAACTTGCAGAACACCGGGACTTTAGTGGCAACGTGGTCTTGATTTTTCAACCCGCAGAAGAAGGCGGGGCCGGTGCGCAACGCATGATTGATGACGGCCTCTTCGAAAAATATCCGGTCGATGCCGTCTTTGCCATGCACAACTGGCCTGGCTTAAAAGAAGGAGAATTTGCAGCCCATGAAGGCCCGGTGATGGCCTCCAGCAACGAATTCTCGATCGAGATCCATGCCAAAGGCGCGCATGCAGCCATGCCCGATCTTGGTATTGATCCCGTTGTAATTGCAGCACAACTCATCACAGCTTTTCAAACGATTGTCAGCAGAAACTGCAAACCTGTGGAGCCCGCGGTTTTGTCTGTGACGCAGATCCAGGCGGGCGAGGCGATCAATGTGATCCCGAACACCGCCACCTTACAAGGCACGATTCGAACATTCAGCATTGCCACGCTCGACTTGATGGAAGCCCAGCTGCGCAAGTTAACCCACGAGTTATGCGGTGCGTTTGGTGCGCAAGCGGACATCCAGTTTGAGCGCAAATACCCACCAACGGTGAACACCCCTGCCATGGCACAAATTGCCAAGCGCGCACTGCTTTCCGTGGATGGCGTGGTAGAGGTGCACAGCAACCTGCCGCCCACCATGGGTGCTGAGGATTTCGCATACATGCTTCAACACAAGCCAGGGGCGTATTTGTGGATTGGCAATGGCGATGGGGGGCACCGCACACACGGGCACGGAATTGGGCCCTGCACCTTGCACAACCCGAGCTACGATTTCAATGATCAAATTTTACCGCTCGGTGTAAAAGCCTGGCTCGCAATCGTACACACCTACCTGTCCAGCGCTGGCTGAGGTGCGCAGTTGCCTCACTGCACCTCATAGGACAGCACAGCCTCAAAGTCGGCCTGCTTTGGGCGTCTACCCATGATGAGCAACTCCCCAGCGGCAGGCTTGAACTCAATGTGATAAGACTTGCCATGCTTGGACAATGGCACCCAATTGCGCCCTTGCACCACCATCATCTCTTCAAATGCATTGGAATCCATTTGAAACACTTGGGTTGTGCGAGTTAGACGCCGAGACAGCGGCACGGCGCGCAAGCGCAGTTCCCCGGGGCCATGATTGAAGGTCTCCACCAAACCAGCTCGAGAATCGTGCTTGAATACCGCATGAATTTCTTGGGGAGGTACGCCAAGCGCGGCAAGGTAAATCGCGCCATCTGGCATTCCAGCAAAGCGTCGAGACGTCAATTGCTGCGATGACTGTACGCCCAAAGTGTCTTGCGGATCGTAGTGACTTAGGGTGGAGAGCTCCGGGGACATCAAAAAAAACAAATCGCTGGGGTCCTTATGAAACCGTCCACCAGCCACGTAACCAGCGCCCCAGGTCGCGTCCATCACCCACCATTGGCCATTGACTTTCACCAAATTCCACACATGATTAACCCCCTGCAACCCCACCGGCGCAAACCCCGATTTGGCCCTACCTTGCACCACTTGCGTTTCAAATCCAGCGGCCTTGAGCAACTCGGAGGCCACATGGGCATAGACCTCACAGCTTCCACCCGAAATTCGAATCAAATCATCGATGGAATGGCGCTCTGGCCGCCCAACGCGCGAGGCGAGCCGGCTGTCGTGGCGAAAGTTATGCGTTACCCACCGGTACACCAGCCAAGCCTTCTCGACATCATTCTTGGCGGGCTCCACAAGTTTTTGCACCATTTGGGCATGACTGGCATATTGAACCGCCTTCACATTCTTCACGTGCTCAAACAAAACGCTGGAGCGCAATGAATCCATGGCCACTGAGCCGTGTGTGGATGCTGCGTAGGCCCCATGGCTCACGCCGATCAATATCCAGAAACACATCGTCCGGCAACTCATCGCGAGGTTGCAAAAAAATCGAGCAATGCTCATGCATGACACCTTCAATATTTCATTTTTTGCGCAAAGAATACTTGCTTAACGTCCCAAACGGCGAGAAGAAAGCCGCGATTGAGTTGTTAGATCGGTTCTGGCTTGTTATGGAGTGAGTTGGTATGGAGTTGAGTGGCTTGTTGTACAGGGATTCGGAGGTTGTAGATACAAAGCAAACGCCCCGTGGGATTGGATCTCACGGGGCG
>DASUDK010000182.1:0-6516 GCA_036275655.1 Limnobacter sp.
CAAGAGAACCCAGAATCACCCATTTTCCTGCTGGGTGTTCAAGCACTCAAGCGGAAAACTCTGTGAATTCTATCGAAAGGCCCGTCAAATTCAAGTCATTGTTTTGATCAAATTTTCGAAGCAACATTCTATTGACTTCACAAAGTCTATTCAAATTCTAAAGCAAAATTCTCATGTCAGGGTTTCTACCCAGCCCGCTTTTGCAAAACCCACCAGAAAATATTGAAACTCAAAATTTTGCAGTGCCGCAATCGCTTGTGTAGACGCCATTTCCCGGCGGTTTGCAAGCAATTGGAGAAGTTTGCAAGCTTCAGGATCTTTGGGTTCGATCTGCTCGCCATTGATGAAAAATACTGACTCCTTGTACAACATTTTAGTTTTCATGCTTAATGCGATGCCGCGTTCCCCAAGTACATGCACAATTTCTTGTAATTGCATGTCTTCGGTGTTGTTTTCAAAATACACATGGGGCTTGGGTTCGGTGAGCTGAATGCCCACACTGCGCAGTATTTGAGCGGATTGAGGCTTGAATTGTTGTAAAAGCTGATGCGCAAAACTCAGCATGTCATCGGGCAATTCAGCTGGTTTGTCGCTGTGGCCTCTGGCGGGGTCAGAAAAGAGCGTGCTGCGCAAATTTGGCAGGTGTTCTACCTGGTCAGCCAAGTCGCGCAAGGTGGCTGCGAGCATTTCGGCTTGTGTTGGCGCACGAAATCCAATGCTCAGGGTGCTGCACACCCCTTGCGCAACCCCATCGTGGCCATAGTTGGGCGGTAGGTACAGCATGTCCCCCGGCTCCAGAATGTACTCTTCTGTGGGTTCAAAGTGCTCAAGAATTTTAAGCGGGCAATTGGCCTGCAGGCTGGCATCCTGGAGTGGGCCGATTTGCCAGCGTCGGGTGCCGTGCATTTGCAGTAAGAACACATCGTAAGAGTCGTAGTGTGGGCCAACACCGCCTGTGTCGCTGGCCAAGCTCAACATCACATCGTCAAGCCTGGCATCTGGCACAAATCGAAACTGTTGTAATAAGTCATAGGCCTCAGGCAGGTGATGATCGATGCCTTGCACCAGCACTGTCCAGCCTTTGGTTTTGAGACTTGGGAGTTTTTCAAATGGACCATGCTCCAGTTGCCAGCCTTGTTTGCCTTGTCGGATCAAGCGACTTTCAATGTCGGGGTCGGAAGCCATGTCAGCAATGGTCTCCAGATCGCAAAGGGGCTGCAACATTGGAAAAGCCTGGCGAAATAGACGAGGGCGAATGTGCCAGTCCTCGCGCATGAACTGCGCGACGTCGACACCGCTGATTTGGCGGAGGGGTTCAATCATGGCGGAATATTCTTGATTTTTGCTGAGGTTGGAATAGGCGTATCATAGGCGACCTTGTGGGGCACTCAAGCGGTGGGAGCCCAAATACGGAGTTTAGGCAATGATTGTTGAAGACGGCATGGTGGTGACCCTGGATTTTGAGCTGTGTGATGCACAGGGCGAAATGATCCAGCCACGCGGTGGCGAGCCCATTGTGTATTTGCAGGGCGGTGAGAATGAGGTGTTTCCAAAAATCCAGGACGCGCTGCAAGGCAAGTCGGTTGGCGATGAGGTGTTTTTGCAGTTGGAGCCTGAAGATGCGTTTGGCGATTTTGACCCGGAGTTGATGCGCATCGAAGACCTGGACAACTTTCCAGATGATTTGGCCATCGGCATGCAGCTCGAAGAGGTGCCGGTGGACGATGAGAGCGAGCCTGATGTGCAGGCCGATGAAAGCAACACCGGATTTGGACGTGTGTGGACGGTGACCGACATTGCAGAGGGCAAAGTGGTGCTGGATGGCAATCATCCGTTTGCCGGCATGGCGTTGCGCTACCACTTGAAGATCACAGACATTCGTGAAGCCAATGAGGAGGAAAAAGCCCAGGGAGCGGCCGCGCAATCGCTTTTCAGCGTGGCGCCCAACCCCGATGCTGGCAAACTGCACTGAATCCCAAACCGGCTTGCAAATCAGTTTGCGTGGGATGCAACCGGCAAGCTGACTTGCTCAACTTCAAACGGGGCCTCGGTCCCGTTTTTTATACGCACCTTGACCCAGGTGCTAACGAAGGGATGGCCCCAGGTTTCTACCCGATAGAATAGGTCAGCAACAGCTTGCGGTGCTCCAAAAGATTCAAGCGATGGTTGATCCCATCGAAATCGATGGGTATCCCCGTGCGCCAGCAACAGTGGCCGGCGGGTGTGCGCCATAAAGTCCACCAAGTGCGCCATGAACTGTTGGTAGCCGCTGTCTGTGGAGAAAGACCCATGCGACCACGGTGCCCCAGAGCCCTCAAAGGGGTTGCCTTGGATGGCGACGACCACCTGTTGAGGCGGGTTGGCGCCGAGCATGCACTGCCGAGCTTCTTCAAACCAAGCTTGGACCGCAGCCATGCGTTGCTGGTAATGCAGTAGCACTTGGTTTGCCGTTGTTTTGCGGCTGGATGGGTTTTGAAGGTCGTTGTTGCTGCCCGGAATGTTGAATGTGATGAACAGGGTGCCGGCCTCTGTCCACATGGCATGTTCGGGGTGGCCCAGGTGCCGCTGGGTGTGCAATTGCAATGGCCTGCTCCCAAGGCTGGTTTGGGCGTTGTAGGCCAATTGGCGGAGGTGTGCCAAGCGCTCCTGCGAGTCAAAATTGCCGCTGGATGGCCGGTGGCAGTCGGTCCATTCATTGTCCCCAGGCACCAGCACCAGTGGCTTCACGCTGCGCTGCAATTGTTGGATGCGCTGTTGCAAAAGCCCGTTGGAGCAGGGCTCTGCGCTGCCTTTGATGTCCCCCACATGCACAATCCAGGCAATGTCCGGGTCTTGATTCATGTGCTTGATCAGCTCGGTGGTGGCGTGCTCAAACCAAGGGCTGTAGGGTTGGTCGCCCATCAATCCAAAGGCCATCGCCGCCTGGGGGGCGTCTTTTTGTGTGGGCTCGGAAGCCATCGCTGGGGTGGCCCCGATCAGCCCCCACAAACCCCACAATCCCATCCATACCTTGATTTTTAGACCAATCGCATGCATCCGCAGTCTGCCAGTTATTGACTCTGCCGGTGTAGACCCTTGAGTTGAAAAAGAAGTTGCAGCGCCTCTCGGGGGCTGAGGTCATCTGGGTCAATTTCTGCCAGTTTCTCGTCAATCAGTTGGAGATGTTCGGGCGTCGAACCCGAGATGAGCGGTGCCGGCTCCGAAGCGGTGGAGTCAAACAAATCGACCTGGGCGGTCAGCGCACGTTTTTCTGCTTCCAATTGATCCAAACGCTTTTGCGCGTTTTTTACCACCATGGCGGGAAGCCCTGCCAGCTTGGCCACTTGCAAGCCATAGCTTTGACTGGCGGGACCCGGTTCAATGCGGTGCAAAAACACCAACTTGCCTTGGTGTTCAGTGGCCGACAAGTGGACATTGAACACGCTGTCCAGTTCGCTGGCCAGTGCGGTGATCTCGAAGTAATGGGTGGCAAACAGGGTGAGGCATCGGTTGTGACTGGCCAGACGGCGGGCGATTTCCCAGGCCAGGGAGAGGCCATCGAATGTGGATGTGCCGCGGCCAATCTCGTCCATCACCACCAGGCTGTGCGGTGTGGCTTGGCGCACAATGGTGGCGGCTTCGGTCATTTCGACCATGAACGTGGAGCGGCCACCGGCCAAATCGTCTGAGGCGCCGATGCGGGTAAAAATACGATCCAGCACGCCGATGTTGGCCTGACCTGCAGGCACAAATGCACCCACGTGGGCCAACAAGGCCATGAGCGCGGTTTGGCGCATGTAAGTGCTCTTACCACCCATGTTGGGGCCGGTGATGAGCGCCATGTGCTTGCCCGGGTGCAGGGCGCAATCGTTGGGCGTGAACTGTTCCACCTGAGTTTCCAGAACCGGATGCCGCCCTTGCTGGATGTTCAGGATGGGTTGGGGCAGCAGTTGGGGGCGAGTCCAGTTGGATTCAAAGGCGACAATCGCCAAAGCCGCCAAGGCGTCCAGCTCCGAGAGAACCTTGGCGCACTGCTGCATGAAGGGCGTGAATTGCGCCAACCAGGCAAGCAATTGCTCGTAAATCACTTTTTCAAGGTTAAGGGCTCGCTCTTTGGCCGACAGTGCCTTTTCTTCAAAGGCTTTGAGTTCTTCGGTGATGTAGCGCTCGGCGTTTTTCATGGTTTGCCGGCGAATGTAGTGTGCAGGCACCTTGTCGGCCTGCGCACTGCTCACCTCGATGTAAAAACCATGAACGCGGTTGTATTCAACCTTGAGGTTGGCGATGCCTGTGGACTCGCGTTCCTGGCGTTCGAGTTCAATCAGGAACTGGCCGCTGCCGGTCTGGATGTTTCGCAGTTCGTCCAGTTCGGCGTTGAATCCGTCTGCAATCACGCCGCCATCCCGAATAAGCGCGGGTGGGTTGTCGGCCAGCGCGGCTTGAAGCTGTTGCAGCAAGCCCGGCGGTTGCACCATGGCCCGCAGTGCAGGCTCAAAAACTTTGGGCTGAAGGGGTGACTCATCGGCTTGCGCCAGCAGATCTGCAATGCCGGGCAGTGCGTGTAGGCTTTCCCGCAGCGCCAGAAGGTCCCTGGGTTTTGCTGTTTGCATGGCCACCCGACTGCTGATGCGTTCAATGTCTGCCAGGCTGCGCAACAGCCTCACGAGCTCTGCACACACCGGTTCTGCACCCTGTGGCCGTGTGCCCATGAGCCGTTCAACGATGGACTGCCTCGCCTCAATGGCCTGGATGTTGCGCAGTGGCTCGAGCAACCACTGGCGAAGCCGCCGTGCACCCATGCCGCTGCCTGTGCGGTTGAGCCTTGAAAAAAGGGTGGGTGCGGGTTCGCCGCGCAAGGTCTCGGTGATCTCCAGGTTGCGGCGCGCTGCCTCGTCAAGAATCAAGTGGTCGGTCTCCACTTCCACCTGAATGTCGGAGACGTGTTTGAATGTCTCAATATTCAGGTGTGTTTCTTTGGCGTACTGAAGCGCAGCACCCATGGCAGGCACGGCCAGTGCGGCTTTGGAAAGCTCTAGGCTTTCCAGGCTGCTGGCTTGCAACACACTTTGAAGATGGGCATGCGCAAAACCTGCATCAAAATGCCAGGCGGGCCGCTCCATCGCCTGGGAAACATCGCACTGCCGCACCCAAGCCTTGTTGTTCACCAACACCTCGGCGGGATTGAAGCGGCTGAGGTGGGCGGGCAAGCTGCCTGCATCACATTCCAGCAAACGAACGGAGCCAGCGGACAGGGCCAAGCATGCCAGCCCCCATTGTTTGCCATCCTCGGAATACAGACTCACCAGCGGTTTGTTTTCCTGGTCGGGCAAGAGCGCCGATTCAGTGAGTGTACCGGGTGTGACCACACGCGCAACGCGCCTCTCCATGGGGCCTTTGGTTTGGCCAGGCGTGCCCACTTGCTCGCAAATGGCCACCGAATAACCAAGCGCCACCAATTTGGCCAGGTACTGGTCGACCGCGTGGAATGGGACACCCGCCATGGGAATGGCTTGTCCCGCCGATTGCCCGCGGTGTGTGAGGGTGATGCGCAGCAGTTGTGCCGCCAACTGGGCGTCTTCAAAAAACAGCTCGTAGAAGTCGCCCATGCGGTAGAACAGCAGCTTGTCTGGATACTCTGCCTTTAAGCCGAGGTACTGCTGCATCATCGGCGTGTGGTTTTCAAACGCCGCGCCTGTGCCTGCTTGGAGGTGTTCTGTCACTGTGGTTTATTTGAAGCTCAACAGGTATTGAAGGGCTTTGGGGTTGCCGGCAACCGCATTGCCTGTGTCCATGTAGTTGGCGTCGCCTTGCGGGTCGGTGATTAAGCCACCTGCTTCAGACACCAGCAGTACGCCGGTGGCGAGGTCCCAGGGTTTGAGACCAAAGCAGATGTAACCATCCAGGCGGCCGCAAGCCACGTAGGCCAAGTCAAGCACGGCCGAGCCGGATTTGCGAATTCCTGCAGTGCTTTCAGTCAGCGCAATCATTTTGCGTTTCACGCTTTGATCGCCTTCGCTTTTGCCGCTGGGAAATGCAAAACCCACCAAAAACTCATTGGGCTTGCTGCGTTTGGAGACACGGATGCGCCGGTTGTTCAAAAAAGCGCCTTCGCCTTTGGACGCTGTGAACAGGTCGTTGGTGGCTGGGTTGTACACCACGGCCTGCTGAATGTTGCCATTGACCCGCAATGCAATGGAGATGGCGTAGTGTGGGTACCCGTGGATGAAGTTGGCGGTGCCATCGATGGGGTCGATGATCCACTCGTAGTCGGATTTCCCGGAGGCACCACTTTCCTCGGCTAAAATGGCGTGATCGGGGTAAGCTTGTTTGAGCACCTCGATGATGGCAGTTTCGGCAGCTTGGTCGGTTTCGGTGACAAAATCGTTGGGGCCTTTCACGCCCACTTTGACCTGATCCAGATCCAGCTCTGCCCGGTTGATGATTTTTCCAGCGGCGCGTGCGGCTTTGACCGCCACGTTGAGCATCGGATGCATGGCCTTTCCTTTCAATGTAATTGCGTTTAACCGCTCATTATAA
>DASUDK010000183.1:0-2071 GCA_036275655.1 Limnobacter sp.
CCGCTTGTCCTGGCTTGGCGTTGCCCAAGTATCGTTTGTAGTTGGCCTCATTGAGCCGCTTTGTGCCAATCGCCACCAACACATCCCCGGCAGAAACCCCAGCCTGATGTGCTGGCGAGTCATTGATGACCTGCTTCACCAACATCCCGTCAGGTTTAAATTGGCCGTGTAAACCCAGATAAACCGCCTCTTTGGCCCGTGCCTCTTTCAGGTCAAATCCATGGTTTGCAAACAGCTCCGCCAAAGGCAACTCCATGGTGTGCTGTGTCCACGCCTCAATTTCAGCGTGCAGGTCCAACCCGGTCGCACGTTCAACCAGTGCCGCAAATTCCTCCTCGCCCAAACCTGTGCCAGTCAGCCCCTTTTCTTGCCACATCTGGCGCATCACGCAGTCCAGGCTGTGCTTGCCCTCAGAGCGCTTGCGCAGCGTGCTGTCCAGGCAAAAAGCCACCAAAGCCCCCTTGGTGTAATAGCTCACAATCGCGTTGGGCGCGTTCTCGTCCTGCCGGTAATACTTGGTCCAGGCCTCAAAAGAACTTTCACTCACGCTTTGCAACAAGCGCCCAGGCCCTTTCATCACCTGTGCAATTGTTTTGGTGAATGCCTTCAGGTAAGCCGCTTCATCATAAAACCCGGCGCGCGCCAGCATCAGATCGTCGTAGTACGAGGTAAAGCCCTCAAAAATCCACAACAAGCGGGTGTAGTTTTCTTCATCAAGCCGGTAGGGCACAAACGCCGCCGGTTTCATCCGCTTCACATTCCAGCTGTGAAAATACTCATGGCTACACAAGCCCATGAAGGTGTCATAACCCTTGGGCGCTGCTTCCACACCAAGTTGTGGCAGGTCCGCACGGGCACACAGCAAGGCCGTGCTATTGCGGTGTTCAAGGCCCCCATAGCCGTCATCGGTTGCATGCACCATGAACACATAGCGGTCAAAGGGGGCTCGCTTGCTATCCGGTTCAAAGAGCGCAATCTGCGCTTCGCACACTGGCTGCAGGTCTTTGCACACACGGTCCAGGTCCACATCCTCGTCCGCCCCATACACCGCAAACACGTGGGGAACACCACAAGCCTCATACCGCTTAATCTTCAGTTCGCCCATTTCAACCGGGTGGTCAATCAAGGCGTCGTAGCTGGGTGCGTCTAGGCGAACTTTGCCACCGGTGCACAGCACAGGGCAGCCGTTGGGGTCTGTCAGCGTGCCTGGTGCGCTGGGCAGGCCACAGGCCACCAGCCAATCTTGCCCTTCACCGGCTGAACGGGCGAGGGTCAGTGAAATGGGTGTATTTTCTGCACCTTGAGGGCAAAGAAACACACTGGTGCCATTAAAAAATGCGTGCGTGGCGTCCACATGGGCGCCGCGCACCGACAAGTCCCACGCGTACACCCGCCAGCGGCACTCCATCAACACCGTGGACGCCCCGTCAGAAAGCATTTCAGATGGCAGTTGCAGACGCCAAGTGTTTTTCTTGGGTTTGTGGTGCACCACAGGCTGACCATTGGCCTGTGCGTCAAAACTCACCACATGCCGGGAAAACTCCCGAATCAGGTAACTGCCCGGTATCCACACCGGCAAGGTCAAGTCCACCACCGCGCCTTGCGCGCTGGGGTGCTCCCATTGAAGCAGCACATCCAGGTAGTGGCCATGTGCATCGGCCACCAGCACTTGGTAATTCAACATCAAATTTTCACCACCATTCGACCGCTGTTTTGTCCAGCCATGATCTGCGCTGCGCTGGCCAGCACCTCATCCAAGCCAATCGTTCTAGAGAGCATGCCCAATTTCTTTTTGTCCAGGTCTTGGGCCAGCCGGCGCCAAGCATGCTCACGCACGGCGATGGGAGCCATCACCGAATCAATGCCACGCAAGGTCACGCCTCTCAAAATAAAGGGTGCCACCGAAGAAGGAAAATCCATGCCCTGGGCCAGGCCGCAAGCGGTCACCGTGCCACCGTACTTTGTTTGTGCACAGGCATTGGCCAAGGTGTGCGACCCCACACAATCCACCACACCCGCCCAGCGCTCCTTTTGCAGAGGTTTGCCTGGTGCAGCCAGCAAACCACGGTCC
>DASUDK010000184.1:0-2758 GCA_036275655.1 Limnobacter sp.
TGGCAAAGCAACGGCAGCGAACACATCCCCAGGAGATTGCAGTGAACACCGATTTGGCTCACCTCATTCACACAGCCTGCGCGCAAGCCTGCGAGACCATCGCGCCCGCCTGGCCGCTGGACAAATCCATCGCGGTGAATCCGCATTGGTGCCGGGTGGGCATGCCCGTGCGCCGCGTGGCCGCACGCATGGGCGTGCTGGCAGGCATCCAGGTGTTTCCACCACGCACGCACATGAGGCAGGCGTGGGATGAAGGGCGCATCCAGCCAGAAGACCTGGAGCAAGCCCTCAAACAACTCCAAGCACAAGGAGCCGACGCTTTGAGCGCCCGGCAGTGCGAAGATGCGCTGTACGCGCGGTCGCCTGTGCAACAACTGCCTTTGTTGATTGATGTGTTGGACAATGACCCCCAACGCCACGCCCGCCTGTCTTGGCGGGAAGCCATCACACACCAGGTGAGTCAAACCTGCGCAGCCTATTTTGACGAGCACCAAGCCGACTGGCACCCAGAGCGTCAACTGGGTTTGTACCACTTTTGGCGCGACACCTTAAGCCATGACCACGGCATTGGCACATTGATGGGGCTGCCCTCGATTGGCAAGGCCATCGCCGCCCTGCCAGCCACTGCCAAAGACGCGGAAGAATGGGTGCTCCAACGGCTGGGTTTGCCCACCGCCGTGTGGGCCGATTACCTGGAGTCCGTTTTGCTCACTGTGCATGGGTGGGCTTCCTGGTGTGCCTACCTTGGATGGCAAGCGAAACTGCAAGGCAGCGAGGACCCACACCTGCGTGAGCTGCTGGCGATTCGCCTGGCGTGGGGCGCCATTTTGCTGGAATGCAAAGACGACGTGGCCACCCGGCACGCCTTTGCCGCCTTGCAAAGCGCGTGGCGCAATGCAAGCGATGTGATTCAACAGGTCGAAGACGCCTTGCTGGTGGACGAGGTGTGGCAACTGGCCCTGGAGCTTGGTTACCAACGCCAACTGGCCAATGCTTTGGCGCAGGCAGCACGCCCAGCCAAGGCGCCCAGCGCAATCGAAGTACAAGCGGCTTTTTGCATCGATGTGCGCAGCGAGCCCCTGCGCCGTGCCCTAGAAGCCGCCAACCCAGCCATACAAACCCTTGGTGTTGCAGGTTTTTTTGGCTTGCCGGTGGATTACACCCCGATGGCAAGCCAGGCAAGCCGCCCGCAATTGCCGGGGCTGCTGGCCCCTGCACTGCACGTGTCAGACCTTGTGACGCCCCCGGGTGAGCACAACGCCCAACAATTGCAGCAACAACAATTGCAAGCCGAATCGGCCCGGCGCAGCAGGTTGTCCTTGCTTGAACAGTGGCGGGCTGCTGCACGTTGGCCAGGCTCGGCTTTTTCGTATGTAGAAGCCGCTGGGCTGGGCTACCTGAGCAAACTGGGACAATGGATAAAACCCGCGCCCCATGCGCGGGAGAACGACGACCTGCTGGGCGTGCCCGTGCGCTACAAGCCCTTGTGCAGGCCACAATTGTTGGGCCTGGACCTGGATGCAAAAACCAAACTGGCCGCGCAGGTGCTCACTGCCATGGGCCTGAAAAGCCACATGGCTGCGCTTGTGCTGCTGGTGGGGCATGGCAGCCAAACCGCCAACAATGCGCACGCTTCTGCGCTGGATTGTGGCGCCTGCTGCGGCCAAACCGGCGAAGTGAATGCACGCACACTGGCCAACCTGCTCAATGATGCGCAGGTGCGGCGAGCACTGCCCAGCCATGGGTTTGAGGTGCCTGCTCACACTTGGTTTGTGGCCTGCTTGCACAACACCACCACCGACGAAATTGAAGGCTTTGACCTGGACCTGCTGCCAGCGGACGCGCGCATGCGCTGGAACAAAATTCAAGACAACCTGAACCAGGCTGGCGACCAAACCCGGCGTGAACGCGCTCCCCTGTTGGGCCTCAACCCCAAAGCCCCTGCGGCAGCGCTCTTGGAGCACTACAAACGCCGCGCAAACGACGGCGCACAAACCCGCCCGGAGTGGGGCCTGGCAGGCAATGCGGCGTTTTTGATAGCGCCACGGCACAAGAGTGAGGGGGCCGTGCTGCACGGCCGCAGTTTTTTACACGACTACCATGCCCAGTTGGACCCCGAGGGCCAGCTGTTGGAACAGCTGATGACTGCCCCCATGCTGGTGACCCACTGGATCAACTGGCAGTACCACGCCTCCCGCTGCGACCCCGTGAGGCTGGGCAGCGGCAACAAACTGCTGCACAACGTGGTGGGCGGCACGCTGGGCGTGTTTGAGGGCAATGGTGGCGATTTGCGCATCGGTTTGTCGGAGCAATCCCTGCACAACGGCAAACGCTGGGTGCACGAGCCGTTGCGACTCACGGTGGTGATTGACGCACCGGCAGAACGCATTCAAACCATCATCAACAAACATGCGATTGTGCAGCAACTGGCAAACAATGGCTGGCTCCACCTGTGGTGTTTCACGGCCAGTGGATTGGCGCGTTACGCTCAGGGGGAATGGGTGGCAATCACACCCGCTTGCGCCGAGACAGTGGCATCATGATCGGGTTTTCCGCGATTTAGACACACCCAGAGAATGATGCCCGCCCGCCCCCGCCCAGGCAAATTGCTGTTTGGCCTGCTCGCCCTGTGCCTGGGCCTGCAGGGCTGTGCCATGGTGAGCGTGGGCTCGGTGAGCACCCAGGAATATGTGAGCAACCGCCGTGGCGATGTGATCACCACAGGCGAGCTGAGCAACGCGGCACGCACGGCGCAGCA
>DASUDK010000185.1:0-19582 GCA_036275655.1 Limnobacter sp.
CAGATCCAGCTCTGCCCGGTTGATGATTTTTCCAGCGGCGCGTGCGGCTTTGACCGCCACGTTGAGCATCGGATGCATGGCCTTTCCTTTCAATGTAATTGCGTTTAACCGCTCATTATAAATGACCCCAGTCGATTCCCTCGAATCCATTTCGATTGTTCTTGTAAAAACAAGTCATCCAGGCAATGTGGGGTCGGTGGCCCGTGCCATGAAGACCATGGGCTTGCACGATTTGCGCTTGGTGGCGCCGAAAACCGTCGACATTGCGGCCGATCCAGAGGCGATTGCACTGGCCAGTGGCGCAGCCGATGTGCTCAAGCAGAGCCGCGTTTACGCTAGCCTGCCCGATGCGCTGGCCGATTGCCAGCGGGCCTACGCATTGTCGGCCCGACTGCGAGAATTGGGGCCGGCGTTGCAAACCCCTGCGCAGGCTGCTGTTGAGGCGCTCGCAGGTGTGGGGCAGGGGGTGAATGCCGCTTTTGTGTTTGGTGCGGAGCGCACGGGCTTGAGCAACGAGGATGTGCAACGTTGTAATCGGCAGGTGTACATCCCTTCCAACCCGGTGTACAACTCCCTGAATTTGTCGCAAGCGGTGCAAATTGTTTGTTACACCTTGCGGGTGGCCTGTGACGCTGGCCTTGCGGATACGCCGCAGGTGCCCAACCGTGAGAAGCGGGAGGTGAGTCTGCCCCAGCTTGCCACGGTCAAGGCGGTGGACGATTTGCAAACCCACTGGTTGCAGGCGATGGAGGCGGTGGATTTTTTAAACCCCAGCAAACCCAAAAAGTTGGTGCTGCGTTTGGGGCGCCTGTTGGGCAAAGCACAATTGGAGCAGGAAGAGGTGGACATGCTGCGCGGGTTTTTGAGTGATGTGATGCGTGTGGCGGAAGGCCGTTTGTATCCGCATGAGAGGCAGCAGCGCGATTCCAAGTGAATTTGCCAAGTGCTTGCTGGTACACTGCGTCCTACCAACTTCTGATTACACGGATTGTAGCGCCCATGTGGATTCGCCTTCGGGAAGACATTGACACCATTTTGAGAAAAGACCCAGCGGCAAAAAGCCGGCTGGAGGTGTTTTTGTGTTACCCCGGTTTGCACGCACTGATTTGGCATCGTTTGGCCAATAAAGCATGGCATGGCGGGCTCACCACCCTGGCCAGGTTTTTATCCCACCTGGGGCGGTTTTTTACGGGCATTGAGATTCATCCCGGTGCCACCATTGGGCGACGTGTGTTTATTGACCACGGCATGGGCGTTGTGATTGGCGAAACTGCTGAAATACGAGACGACTGCACAATTTACCAAGGCGTGACGTTGGGCGGTACATCGCTGGAACAAGGCAAGCGGCACCCCACACTGGAGAAAGGTGTGGTGGTGGGGGCGGGCGCCAAAGTGTTGGGCCCATTCACCGTGGGTGAAGGGGCTAAAATTGGCTCCAACGCGGTGGTCACCAAGGCGGTGCCTGCTGGGGCCACCGCGGTGGGTAACCCTGCGAGAATGATTGTAAAAACAGATGTGGCTGACGTTGCCCCCACCGGTGCCGCCAAAACCCGAGAAGAGTTTGCGGCCTACGGCGTATCCAAGAATGGCGACGACCCACTGATCAAAGCGATGCATGGTTTGATTGATCAGGCGATTGCTCAACAGCAGCGCATTGAATTGTTGGAACAGCGTTTGGCGGAAGGCAAGCCGACAAAAGCGGGGGAGTCGGCCGGATCTGCAGACTGTGAGGAGTTGAAGGCACTGAACAGGCTGGTCGACAATTAGCGCTGACAGTGTAAGGCTAGTTAAACACGGTGAGTTGATATTCGCCGGTGTGTTTGAGTTTCAAAAAACCGCCCTTGTGGCGGTTTTTTGTTTCGTCGGTGTTTGGGGTGTCGTAATCCCAATCGGGCAACACAATGCGTACGCCTTGTGACAGGCTACCCTGCACACTGCTTGGACTTGCTGGTGCCGGGCATTCGAAGGTGTTGTGCACGGCGCATCGGTGCGTGTGGCCGTGCACAATGGTTTGGCATTTGCCCACGTAGTAACCGTCTGGCCAGTGGCCTGCGTAGGTTTGCTCCACGGTGTGGCGATTCACATCCATGATGGCCATGGCACTGTTGGATTTGTGCTGCTTGCTTTCTGTGCGAATGGCTTGGGCAATGGCCTGCCGCTCTTTCAAGGGCTTTGCCAAAAAACCAGCCTGCCATGCTTCTTGGCGGCTTTGTGCGCGGAACTGTTGGTAGGCTTTGTCGTCGGTGCAAAACTGGTCGCCGTGTGTGAGCAAGACAACACCCGCTTGTGTTTTTATAAACTCCGGATCGGGGAGAAGTTCAAATTCGCCGTATTCGGCGTACACGTCGCCGAGCAAAAAATCTCGATTGCCGTGCATGAAAAACACACGCGCACCGCTGCGTGAAGCGGCCTGCGTGGCATTCGCCACGCGGTGGCTTACCTCATCTTGATGGTCGTCCCCGTACCAGACTTCGAACACATCACCCAGCAAAAAGACCAGGGTGTGAGCCTGTGCCACACTGGCAAGCCAGTGTTCAAAGGCCTCCAGGGTTTTTGGGGTGTGCCCGCTCAGGTGCAGGTCTGAGGCAAAGTAAGCTGCACCTTGGGCAGGGATTTCAATCAAGATGAATCAGACTTTTTACAGCACTTCTACGCTTTGGATGACCACGTCTTCCGCAGGCACGTCTTGGTGAAAGCCTTTGGAACCTGTGCGCACGCTGACGATTTTGTCCACCACGTCCGTGCCCTCCGTCACCTTGCCAAACACACAGTAGCCCCAACCTTGTGGCGTGGGGCTCTTGAAATTCAAGAACTCATTGTTCTCGGTGTTGATGAAAAACTGTGCCGTGGCGGAATGAGGATCGTTGGTGCGGGCCATGGCAATGGTGTACTTGTCGTTTTTCAAACCATTGTCTGCCTCGTTTTTGACGGGCGCTTTGGTGGCTTTTTGTTTCATGCCGGGCTCAAATCCGCCGCCTTGGATCATGAATCCATTGATCACACGGTGGAAGATGGTGTTGCTGTAAAAGCCGCTCTTCGCGTAGTCCAGGAAGTTGGCCACGGTGGCTGGGGCTTTTTCGGCATTCAGTTCGATGGTGATGTCACCAAAATTTGTTTTGAGCTTGACCATTTGTCGCTTTTTCGTTTTTGCAAACGCAGAGTGAATTGAAGAATTTCCGATGCTAACAGCAATCGCTGAGAACATCGACCATTTGAGAAAAACACGTTTGTTTTGAATCACTGCCGTTGCCTTATGTCAAAGTTGCTGTGAGTCTTCTTGAACAATTTTCCAGTTGGTTCCCACTTTCATCCAGTACTGCTGTTTGCGGGTTTTGCCAGAAAGTTTGTCCCGCTGGACGAAAGACACCACCATCATGTCTTTGTCGCTGGGGTAACGCATCACCGACAAATCGTCGATTTGAATGTTGCCGAAGGATTTGCTGTTGACCTGTTTGGCTTGTTGCCACTGCAGCAGGTCCATGCCGTCAATTTTGACGTTGCTGGCGTAATGGTAAATGCCTTTGGCGAATCCCTTTTCGAGGTCTTCTTTCCAAGCCTTCACCATGCGCAGTGCGGCATTGCGGTGGCTCTTCCAAACATCCGTGGGCACAAAGTCCAAGCGCTCGCTGATGACCACCTGCGTGGTGCCGACGTCCACAAATTGTTTAAGCGCGAGCAAGTCCTGATTGGCCAGCACCACACAGCCATCACTCGCCTTGGGTGGACGGCTAGCGTATTGTTTGGGCATGCCGTGCAGCCAAATGCCATAGCCAGTTTTGCCCAGGCGTTTGTCCCATGCGTTGGGGTAGTCGATGGGCAAGGCAATTGGGCCGTAAAAATCGGTCAGTTTTTCTTTGGGTAACAGTTCGGTGATGGTGTACACGCCAATTGGGGTGCGCTTGTCGCCCTCGCGTTCTTTAACCGCGCCCATCTTGCCTTGGGAGACATAAAAATCGGTCACAAGCCGCGGTGTTGGGAACGTGTTCTCGTAAAGAAATAGCCTGGATCTGGAAGTGTCTACCAAAATTACAAACTTTTGGTCGTCCCGAAGTTCAACCAATTCCGCAGGCAGCAGGTCTTTTCTGGGCCGATCTTTCACGGCTTTGAATCGGGCCACAGCCTCTTCACGCAGCTCTTGAAGTTCGGTTTGCTTGCCCTTGGGCACGTTGGGGATGTCACCAATGGCTTGCACGGGCCGCCCGGCTTTCATAGAAAGAATATCGCCGCGCAGCATGTGGCCCAGGTGGAAGTTTGGAAACTCGTTCACCAGGCGATTGGCAATCGCAAGGGCTGCATTCAGGTCGTTCTCGCTCAAAGCGTTGTAAATACTTTCAACCGCCGTGTCGATGACTGGCTTGTAGCCTTGGCGATCAAAGAGGTGGCCGGCAAGGCTGCTGGAACTGCTTTGAGGATAGCTGTATGCGGCCAATGTCACACCGCCCAAGGGATCTTGGGGGGCGAATGACGGCGCTGCCGTGAACATCCAGAATGCAACGGGCGCAACCAGCTTGAACAATTTGCCGGTGTGCCCCCAAAACACTGCCAATTGCATTTATCCGCCCACCTGCTCGCTGGTGATTTTCCAGGTGCCGTCCTCTTGTTTCATGGTCAGTGTTTTGCCAGAAACATTGTTCAAACGGTTAGAAAAATAACTCTGCCTGAATTTCACCACAGCGGTGTCTCCGCTGATGGTGATCAGCGGGTTTTCGACCACCACTCGGATGGTTTCTTTGCCCACAATGCGTTGTTCGCGCATTTTTTCCCAGTTGCTGCGGCTCATGTTGCCTGGCGTGTTGAACTCTTTGCTGTACGCACCGAGGTAGTTGGCCATGTCTTGTTCAGACCACGCTTTGGCCCATTTTTCAACAGAGGCCAGCACTGCGCTGTCCATGCCGATGGTGTTGGGTTTTGGGTCGGTGGCTGCAGGCTTGCTTGCTGTGATGGCCGGAGGGGAGGGGACCACCGCAGCCACGGGTGGGGTGGCCACTGGTGGTGTGGGCACCGAAGCTGGTTTGCTTGCGGGCGCTTCGGCAACCACCGGGGGTTTTGGCTCAGCCGCCTTTGCAGCAGGTTTGGCCGCTGGCTGTGCAGCGGCCACCTGGACAGGGGCTTGCCCGGCAATCAGGTTGCGCACCATGGACAACTTGGTTTGTGCGGTGGAATTGCGTCCGTCCAGCTGCAACGCTTTGTCGTAGGATTGGCTGGCCAGCTTCGCATACACATCGCCCAAGTTTTCATGGGCGGTTGCGTAGCTGGGGTGTGTGCGGATTGCCATTTCCAGCGCTTCGCGCGCTTTTTCGTATTCGCCCCGGCCAGCGTACAACACCGCCAAGTTGTTGTAGGGCTCTGGCAATTCTGGATAATCTTCGGTGAGCTTGGTGAAGACTGTGATGGCTTCGCCAATTTTGTTGCGCTCGGTCAAGATAAGCCCCTTGAGGAACCGCATCTGAGCATCGTTGGGTCGCGTGGCCAGAAAAGCGTCGGCACGGGCCAGGGCTTGATCATATTGCCCCTGCTGAATCAGTTTGGTCACTTCGTCGGCCTCGTTGGCCAGGCTGGGTGCTGCACCGGCCACGGCCAGGCCCAGCAGGGCGCACAAAAGTGCCGTTTTGCCTTTGGAAATGAAACTGTTGCGATTGGTGTTGTTAGCCTGCATTCGCTTGTGCCTTTGCGGGTATCCCCGGTTCATCGGATTGGTGGGTAAATCTCAAACTTTGTAAATGATATACTCGAGCGCTATTGTAACAAGCCCCAGAGCGGGTTGATTGGAAAATTCCCTACACTGGAACTTGACAGTCAGCCATCGGCCCCTTGGGTGGCCGCCACAGCCTTTTTCAAAGCCTCATGAAATCGTCTCTCCAAATTTACAACTCAATTCTAAGGAAAAAGCAGGCTTTTTCGCCCATCGACCCTCAGAACGTGCGCATGTACGTGTGCGGCATGACCGTCTACGACTACTGCCACCTGGGGCACGCCCGTGTGATGGTGGTGTTTGACCTACTCAAACGTTGGCTGCGAGCCAGCGGTTACCCGGTCACCTACGTACGCAACATCACCGACATTGACGACAAAATTATTCGTCGCGCTGTGGAAAACGGCGAGAGCATCCGAAGCCTGACCGATCGGTTTATTGCTGCCATGCACCAGGATGCCGATGCCTTGGGGATCGAACGCCCCGACCATGAGCCAAGAGCCACCGAGTATGTGGCACAAATGCAGTCGATGATTCAAACTTTGATGGACAAGCGTTTGGCCTACCGGGATGATTCGGGCGACGTGAATTTCGCAGTGCGATCATTTCCCGAATATGGCCGTTTGTCTGGCAAGAGTGTGGATGAGTTGCGGGCAGGCGAACGAGTGGGGGTCTCCGGCAGCAAAAATGATCCACTCGATTTTGTATTGTGGAAAAGTGCGAAGGCCGAGGAGCCTGCGGATGCCAAATGGGAGTCTCCATTTGGTGTGGGTCGCCCGGGATGGCACATTGAATGTTCGGCCATGAGTTGCGAACTCTTGGGCAACACCTTCGACATTCACGGCGGCGGGGCCGATTTGCAATTCCCCCACCACGAGAATGAAATCGCCCAAAGCGTGGGTGCGACGGGCGAGGGATTTGCTCAAATGTGGATGCACAACGGATTTGTTCGGGTTGAAAGCAACGGTCAATCCGAGAAGATGTCCAAGTCCCTGAACAATTTCTTCACAATTCGCGACATTCTGAAAGTCTACGACGCGGAGGTGGTGCGTTTCTTCATTCTGCGCGCACAGTACCGCAGCCCACTCACCTACTCGGAGGGGCATGTGCAGGACGCCAAGGCCGCATTGGGCCGTTTGTACAACGCCGTGGGTGATGTGCAGGCAACGCCCACCATCGACTGGGGGCTTGATTTTGAAGAGCGCTTTGCCCAGGCCATGAACGATGACATGAATACACCAGTGGCTGTGTCGGTGCTGTTTGAAATGGCCAATGAAGTGAACCGCGGCGCAGATCAAGCACTGGCTGCTCGATTGAAAGCTTTGGCGGGGGTGCTCGGTTTGCTCGGCCGCAGTGCAAGTGCTTACGCCAAGGCGGGCGTTGGCGCCAACGGTGGTTTGAGCGAGGCTGACATTGAAGCATTGATTGCTGCGCGTGCACAGGCCAAGGCAGACCGCGATTTTGCCAAAGCCGATGTCATCCGCCAGCAACTGCTCGACGCTGGTGTGGTGTTGGAAGACAAGCGGGGCGGTGCCACCGAATGGCGTCGCGCCTGAACCACGATCCGGAGGCGCCAGATTATTGGCAGCGGGCCTGCCAAGCTTTGACCCGTTTGGACCCGGTCTGGCAACGCTTGATCGCGCAGCACAGCGACCGTGCGTTGCGCTCCCGAGGCGCGCCTTACGAGACCTTGCTGCGTTCTTTGGTGGGGCAGCAAATTTCGGTGAAGGCCGCCGATGCGGTGTGGGGCAGGGTGGTGAAGGCCCTGGACCAGCGGGTTGAGAGCACCCAATTGCTTGCGCTCACGGAAGATGTTCTTCGTACAACTGGATTGTCGCGTCAAAAGGTGTTGTACGCCCGAGCGCTGAGCGAGTTTGATCAACGGGGGGGATTGGCGATGCCCACGCTGGTGGCTTTGGATGATGCGGCATGCATGAAGCACCTGTGTCAGGTCAAGGGCATTGGTCCATGGACTGCCCAAATGTTCCTCATGTTTTGTTTGCGCAGGCCCGATGTGTGGCCTGTGGATGATTTGGGGGTGCAACGCGGCATCTCAGTACAATTTTTGGACGGGCAACCCATCGGCCCCAAAGAAGCACTACAATTCGGGGAAAAATTAAAACCCTGGCGAACCGTGGCTGCGTGGTATTTATGGCGCAGCTTGGATCCCCTCGTGGTGGATTATTAAGAGAACCTCATGAAGCAAACATTTCTGGATTTCGAAGCACCAATTGCCGAGCTGAAAAACAAGATTGAAGAGCTCCGCCTGGTGCAGGACGGCTCTGCAGTCGACATCTCTGAGGAGATTCGTCGCTTGGAGTCCAAAAGCGACGGCCTCACCAAAGAGCTGTATGCCAAATTAACACCTTGGCAAGTCTCGCAAGTGGCACGCCATCCACAGCGTCCTTACACGCTGGATTACATCGAGCATGCCTTCACCGATTTTCATGAGTTGCATGGTGATCGGCATTTTGCGGATGACCCCTCCATCGTGGGTGGCCTTGCCCGTTTGGATGGTGATGCCGTGATGGTGATTGGTCACCAAAAAGGCCGAGATGTGAAAGAGCGCACGTTTCGCAACTTTGGCATGTCTCGCCCGGAGGGCTATCGCAAGGCCTTGCGCTTGATGAAAACCGCCGAAAAGTTTGGTTTACCCATTGTGACCCTGGTGGACACACCGGGCGCCTATCCTGGCATTGATGCTGAAGAACGCGGTCAATCCGAAGCGATTGGCCGCAACTTGATTGAAATGGCCCAAATCCAGGTGCCCATTGTGAGCGCAATCATTGGCGAAGGCGGCTCGGGTGGCGCACTGGCGTTGGCCGTGGCAGACCATGTGATTATGTTGGAGTATTCGACCTACTCTGTGATTTCGCCGGAAGGTTGCGCTTCTATTCTGTGGCGCAGCGCCGAGCGTGCGCCCGACGCAGCCGAGGCCTTGGGCATTACTGCCAAACGCCTACGCGATTTGGGCCTGGTGCAAGAGATTGTGAAAGAGAGTTTTGGTGGAGCACACCGGGACCATGCCCAAACGGCACAAAACTTGAAGGCCTCCATCAAGGCAGCACTCAACCTGCTCACCACCTACAAACCCAAAACACTGCTCGATGCTCGCCACGATCGCTTGATGAGTTACGGGCATTTCAAAGTCAGCAAATAAAGCCAGCCATGCGGGCCACCTCCAACCACGCCGTGGCCGATGCAGTGGGTGCGTTTGTGCAGCAGGCCAAGCACTTGCCACAACCTTGGGTCGTGGGTCTTTCTGGCGGCTTGGATTCCACGGTGCTTGTGCATGCGCTGCGGCAATCCGGGCTTGCTCCACATGCACTGCATGTGAATCATCATTTGCAAACTGCAGCCCAAGATTGGCCTGCCCAATGCCGCGCAGTGTGCGATGCGTTGGGCGTCCCGCTGGATGTGCTGGATGTGACCGTCGACACCACCAAAGCCAGCTTGGAGGCCGAGGCCCGCCATGCGCGCTACCATGCCATGGGGGAGTGGATGCAGGCCAACAGTCGGGTTTTGTTGTTGTGTGCCCACCACCAAGACGACCAAATTGAAACGGTGCTTATTCAGTTGTTGCGTGGGCAGGGCTTGCGCGGCTTGGCAGGCATGCCGACCCTCGGGGGTTGGCCTGTGGCTCTGAACAAAACGGGCGCTTCCCCATGGCTGGGGCGCCCCTTGTTGGGTTTGTGTAAGTCGGATTTGCAGGCCTATGCGCTACAACACGGCCTTGGCCATGTGGAAGACCCCAGCAACTCGGATCTGCAAATCCGCCGCAATTGGTTGCGGCAGGTGTTGTTGCCACAGGTGGAAACTCAGTTTCCCCAGGCCCGCCATGGCATCCTGAATTTGGCTGCGTATTTTCAGGCACACTACCAAGAGCATGATGAGCGCACGGCAAATATGTTGGCACAAATAAGCAGCCCCACCGGCCAGCTCCGCTTGCAGGCCTGGGGCATGCACAGCGTTCCGGTGCAGCGCGACTTGTTGCATGCCTGGCTAAAGTTGCAAGGTGTGCGATGTGGCCAGGCCAAATTGCTGGAGCTGCAACGACAACTTGGATTGCCTCAAGGCGGCAAGCGCCAAGTGGCGCAGGGTTGGTGGGTGCAAGTGCGCAATCGCCATGCAAAATTACTCAAGGAGCCTGTTTGACTGCCCCCGATTTCTCGAATATTGACCCCGAGCAGATTGCTCAGTGGCTGGAGGCCACAGGGCAGTTTAAGGTCTTGCGTCGCATTGCCATGCGTACTCACTTTGGTGGCCAGGTTCACCAGCCAGTCAGGGTGTTGGTGGTGGACACCGAAACCACCGGACTGGATTTTGAAACCAGCGAGCTGATTGAAGTGGGGGCCATGCTGTTGGAGGTGGACCGCGACACAGGGGCAATCGGCGCCTGCCTGGGCAGTTTTGGTGGCCTGGAGGAACCCAAGCAAGCGATCACCCCAGAAAATTCGGCAATTCATGGCATCACCAATGAGATGGTGCGTGGCCTACGTTTTGATGAGACAGCCTTTCAGACCTTGTGCGAGCAAGCCGAGCTCTATGTGGCGCACAATGCGGCTTTCGACAAACCTTTTTTGTTGCGGCGTTTTCCCTGGTTGCAAGGCAGTGTGTGGGCCTGCACATTTCGTGAATTGCCTTGGAGCACTGAAAATTATTCTGGCCGCAAGCTGGAGTATTTGCTTGCCGATTGTGGTTACTTCCACGGTGCACACCGCGCGGTTGAGGACTGCAATGCCTTGGCCCATGTGCTGGCAATCCCGTTAAAAACTTCACAACGCATGCCCATGCAGGTGTTGTTTGAGAGTGCCAATGAGTCCATTTACCAGATTGCTGCACTCAAAGCGCCCTTCGAGAAAAAGGATTTTTTAAAGTCCAAAGGTTTTCGCTGGAATGCAGAAGATCGGGTTTGGGAGATTGAGGCGGTGGGTTTTGCCGAGGGCAAAGAGATCATTGAGTGGTTGCGTGAACAAGTGTATTGCACCACGCAAAAGGTAATGCTTGGCTTTCGTATTCAGGCTGGGCCGGACCGTTATTCCGGCGGGCAAATCAAGCAACAGTTCAAAGAGGTCTGAAGCCCATGGCCCGCGTATACCCCAGTGAATTTGGTAGCCTTTTGCTGGACGGTGCCGCGGCCCGTGAGCGGGATTTGCTGTTGGATTTGCAGCAACAGCTTCCTGACGCATACACCGTTTACCATGGGCTGCATTGGTCCCGACTTGAGCATGGCCTCACCGTGCTGGGCCGTATTCAGTTTTTGGTGCTGAGCCCATCGGGGGTATTGATTGCGCTGCTCATGAAAACCGGCCTGTTGAAAGTTGATCAAGAGCGCTTGGTGAAGCAACTTGGTGGCAAGCAACAAGACCTGGCCAATGCCACAGCAGAGCAGGCGCAGTTGCTTAGACAACGTTACACCGCACAACATGGCACCCCTTTGCACGTGGAAAGTGTGCTGTATTGCCCAGATTACACGGTGCCGGCAATCAACGGCTTGTTGCATCACCCTGAACGCATCGTCGACGCAAGCCGCAAAGACCAATTGGCCGCCGTGATTGCGCATATTGGCCAACAGCATGCCCACATGCCCGAGCTGGTGGCCCAGATTCACGCATTTTTGTGCAATCAACTCAAGCTGGTGCCTGAGGTGGGGGCTTTGTCACAAGCCGCAGAGACCCTGGTGACGCGTTTAAGCCATGGTTTGGATGAGTGGGTGTCCCGACTGCACTTTGAACCTTTCCGTTTGCGCATCACAGGCACCGCTGGCAGCGGAAAGTCCCAGTTGGCCTTGGCCGAAGTGGCGCGCAACAGCCAACGCAAGGCCCGCACCCTGTACTTGTGTTACAACCGCCCTTTGGCTGCGCACATGGCAAGCCAATTGCGGGATTTGCAAGCCATGGGGGCGGTTGCTTACAACTTCCATGCCTTGTGCGACCGCATGCTGCGGGATGCTGGTGAAGAGGTGGATTACAGCGAGCCCGGGGTTTTTCAAACACTGCCAAACCGTGTGATGGCACTTGCGCCCGATAAGCGCTGGGTGTTCGATTCCATCGTGGTCGACGAGGGGCAGGATTTTGAGCAAGCTTGGTTGCCCGTGTTGCAGCGCTGTGCCCACCCCCACACACGCTGGTTGTGGTTGGAAGACCGCATGCAAAACCTGTATGCGAAGCAACCCGTGGACTTGCCTGGTTGGGTGGGGTTGCACAGCCCCATGAACTACCGCAATCCGCGCAGTGTGGTGGAGGCTTTGCAGCTGATGCAGCGAGAGTTTGACCTGGGTGAAGATGCGCCACTTGCCGTAGAAGCGGCCTGCCCCCTCGAGGGCCTGCCGATTGAAACACTGCAATACCAGGATGAACAGGGTTTGTTGGCCCAAACTGCCAAGGCAATCACCTTGTGCCTAAAACATGGTTTTTCCAGGGACAACCTGGTGGTGTTGACTTTGCGCGGTCATGAAAAATCGAAGGTGTTGCGCCAAGGCAGCTTGGGGCCGCACACTTTGCGGCATTTCACAGGGCAGTACGATGAGCGTGGCGCTCAAATGTTCACCCCCGGTTCGGTCTATGCCGAATCGGTGTACCGCTTTAAAGGGCAAAGCGCGCAGGCTGTTGTGATCACTGAGTTGGAGTTTGAGGAGTTTGATCTGGCCAGTTATCGCAAGCTTTTTGTGGCCATGACCAGGGCCAAGGTGTTTTTGCTTTTGGTGGGCGCAGCGCCGGTGTTACAGCGATTGCAGCGTGCCTTGTTGCCAGGCGGTGTTTGACTCATTCTTGAATGCGCCACTGGCCGGCTTGGTCCGCGCATGCTTCACCACGAAACTTCTTTTTTTCGCCGTTGGTGAAGGTGACGCCGAGGTAGCTGCGGCATGTGTCGGATTTGGCTCCCGGAGACAAGTACACCCCAGCACCACTGGCAGGGTTGCGCCAACGCACGGCTTGCCCAGCGGGCACCAGTTCCAGGGTGTGTCCAAAACAATGGGCATCAATTTGATGTGCTTGGGGAGCGTCGGTCACGTTGGGGAACAAGGCCACGAATGTGGGTGTGACCTCGACCTTCGCCATGCCATTGACGATTCCGCCGTTGAGACCCTCGAGCTGCACTGCTTGCGTATCGCATTGCCCCCTCAACACACCGTAATCGTTTGACCAGCTTTTGCCGGTGTACCCAATGAAAGTTTTTGCGTGCACGGTGTTGCCAATCAGTGCAGTGCTCATCGCTGCAACACAAAAACCGTATTTGATGCAAAACTTGAGAGCGGGCATGGGCAACCAAAGCACGGAGAGGCCAGTAGACATTGGTAAAACGGTGCGAATGTGAGTTTCGTTGACCCAAAGAGTGTATCTTTTTCTTAGTAAGAAAACACAGTAAAACCTCGGGGAGTGCGTACAAAAATGTCGTCAAAAGGCAAAACGGTATCTGCATTGGAAATTGGAGCGGGCGCTTTGGCGCTGATTCCTGATGTGCCCCAGCTTTTGCCCCGATTGCTGCAAATGGCCACCTTGCGTCCGCAATCCAAACGGTCTTTGGGATTAATGTTCCAAACCACTGCGCAGCGGCATGCCAGTCGCCCATTTCTTGCATTTGAAAACCAAACATGGACTTATGCACAGGCAAACGTTTTGGCCAATCAAATGGCGCGTGGCTTGATTGGCTTGGGTGTGCGCACCGGCGATGTGGTGGGTTTATTGGCAAGCAACCGTCCAGAATTGTTGCTCGCTGTCTTGGCTTGCAGCAAGTTGGGCGCAGTGGCGGCGTTGTTGAACGTGAATCAGCAAGGGCATGTGCTTGCGCATAGCATCGGATTGGTCAAGCCCAAACTTCTGTTGGCCTGCAAGCAGGGCATGGGTTTGCTACAGGGTCTTTCGGCCACCCATGCGGATGTGCTCAAGGGCATCGAATGTTTGTCATTGGAGGGCCAATCTCAGCGTCTGCCCAACAGTGATTTTGAAAGCGCTTGGGTTCAGCAACCCGGCCACAATCTGGCGCAAACCAGTCAAGTCGTGGCCAGTTCACCGTGTTTCTATATTTTTACATCGGGCACCACCGGCTTGCCCAAGGCGTCTGTGATGAGCCACTACCGTTGGCTCCAGGCCATGGGTGGTTTGGGCAGCGCTGTGCGATTAACACCACAGGATGTGCTTTATTGCTGTTTGCCGCTCTATCACAACAATGCACTCACGGTCTCTTTGGGGGTCACCATCGCTGGTGGTGCGTGTTTTGCGCTAGACACCAAATTCAGCGCGAGTCGTTTTTGGAGCCGTGTTCGTCACCACCGCGCAACGGCTTTTTGCTACATCGGGGAGCTTTTGCGTTACCTCCTCAATCAATCGGCCACTTTGGACGACCAGAATCATGAGGTGAGACTTATTTTGGGTAACGGTTTGCGACCCGAGATTTGGAAGGATTTTGAAGATCGATTTGGTATATCCAACATTTTTGAATTTTATGGCGCAAGCGAATCCAATCTGGGGTTTATGAACGCTTTTGGCTTGCGTGAAACTGTCGGATTTTCTCCGATGCCTTACCAAATCATCGCTTGTGATCCAGACACGGAGCAGCCCCTGCGGCAAGGCAATGGTTTTTGTCGCAAGGTGCCCAGGGGCGAGGTGGGTTTGTTGATCAGTGAGGTCACGGAGTTGCGTCCGTTTGATGGCTACACGGACCCACAGGCCAACGAGTCCAAGTTATTGCGCAATGTGTTTAAGAAGGGTGACCTTTGGTTTAACTCTGGGGATTTGGTAAGACGCCAGGGTTGGCATCACATTCAGTTTGTTGACCGCCTGGGCGACACATTTCGGTGGAAAGGCGAGAACGTGGCCACCTCGGAGGTGGAGGGGGTTATGGCGAAGTTGCCCTGGTTGGCAGATGCCGTGGTGTATGGCGTGAAGGTGCCTGGGCAGGACGGGCGGGCAGGCATGGCGGCCATCACCTTACAAGCTGGCGAGGTGTTTGATGCAGAGGGTTTGGCTGCGCATTTGTGCCGGGAGTTGCCCAGTTACGCCGTGCCCTTGTATGTGCGCGTCTTGCCAGAGCTTGAGACCACGGGCACTTTTAAGCACCAAAAGTCGCGGCTTAAAAAGGACGGTTTTGATGTGTCTGTGATCAATGGCCCCGTGTATGCGTTGAACCCCACCCGCACCGCTTATTGCCCGATGGCTCCAGAAAGCTGACCGTGTGTTTTGCCTTGAACCAAATCAACGATCAACGCAACGGTGTCGGTGTTGTAGAGCATCCCACTGTGTGACACACGGCTGTCCGGTAAGCGGTCTTGAATAAAGAGGTTGTTGACACCAGGCTCGCGCACAAATTGGCTCTCAAGCGGCAGCACCACTTTGTCGTTGCGGGTGGCTAGCACGGTGTATTGAACCCCAGGCACGGTGATCTGCCCGGCTCGAAGGCGTTTCAACAGGGCGGAGTCAGGATGTTGATCTGCGCAGGCCAGGCAATAGTCGACTTTGTCGCGGTTTGGTGTTTTGGAAATGACTGTGCCACCCACGCTGGGTGCCAAGGCCACAAACCGGCTCACGTCTTGATGGCCATCCAGCAACTTAAGATAGTAAAACCCGATGAGTCCCCCTTGTGAGTGTCCCACCAAGGTCACTTTGTTGTGGCCTGTGGCCCCTTTGACAGAGCGAACAAACTCTGCAATCTGCTTGGCCGACACATCCACCGCATCAACGCCTTTGAACCACGTGTGGGCACTGGCGCCGTAGTCGGCTGCATAAACGCATAGGCCCCGGTTGGCCAAAGCTGGCCCCAGGGCGCCAAACGAGTACATGGTGCTCGAGAAAGTGCCGTGCACCAGCACGACAGGCGAATCCCCTGGCTTGGGGCGACAGTCCCAGTTGTTGACTCCGGCGGGTGTTTGTTCGCCCCCAATCACATGACTTAGAAACGAGCTGGTCCAATTGGACTTGGCGGGGTATTGATCACCAAGCGTGTTGGTTGAGCAAGCGGCGCTCATGGCCACCACTGCCAAAACGCGCAGTATTTTGTAACTGTGGGTGAGAAGGGTTTTCATGGCTTGAGTGGCAGCAAACAATGCTCAATAAGACCAAAAATGCAACAAAGGGTTCTGCAAGGCACCCCACAACAAAAAGAGCGTGCCGCCAATCTCGCAGGCCACGAGCGCCAACATAAACACAAGGATCCCGCGGCGTGGCATTGGATGCCGGCCCAGTTTGTGAGGTTGGGCCAGTTGATTGGCCGGGCCATGCATGGCCGCTTGCAACAAATATCCAAACACCGCAAGCCAGAAAAATGCAATTGCAAGCCCAGCAGCCAAAAGATTTTGTAGGGCTGGGAATACGCTGAACTTGGCAAGCACAGCCAAGGTGATGCAGGCAAATCCGTACAGCAGGCTGGCGCGGTGGGCGATGTCAAGATACGGATGGGCCTGGGCTGTGGGGCTTGTCCACATTTGTGCGAATTTCCACAAGCCGCTTAGCAGCCCCACGGTGAGGAATAGGCCGGCGTTCACAATGGCCAGGGCGGTCGCGGGTGCAATTTCGATCATGGTTGGGGTGGTTTGGGAAGGGTTAGTCGAATATGGTGGCCCTCTTTGTGGGAAAGACGCACCGCGATAAACATTATTAAATGGGTCATCACTTCAATGTACAAGCACAAGGAGTTTCACATGGATGATTTTGCCAACAATTCCGTCACAATGCCTGCGCTGGGTGAGCTGGAGTCCAAACGGGAGTGGTTTGTGGGTGTGGTGGGCGCCGCTTTGTGTTACGCCTCGATTCTCTGGTTGTTGTAATCTGCCCACGCGTACATGGCTTTGCAATAAAAAAAGCCCTCGAATTCGTTCGAGGGCTTTTTGTACTGCTTGAGCCGTTGGCTGCTTATACAGATGCCTTGGGGGCAGCAGCTGCGCGCTTTGCGCGTGGTGCAGCTTTTTTTGCTGCAGGCTTTTTTGCAGCGGCTTTCTTGCCTTCGGTCTTCACACCGATTTTCTGAAACAGCTGTTCAGCAATCTGCTCTGCTTGCTCAATGGCGGGCTTCAGGGTTTCGTTTTTTTTTGCCTGTTCCAGGGCAGAAGCGCCCATGGTGATGGCGTTTTCTGTGAGTGACTCGGCCTGGGAAAGGGCCAAAGCTGCGTAGGAGAAACCTTTGTCGATCACAACAGGCAGTTGGGTTTCGAAAAGCTCCACACCTTTCTGGGTGTAGGCTTGGCTAACGCCAACCACCTTTTCCAGACCTTGCTTGAGCTCGGTGCGGGTGCTCACAACGATGGGCTTGTCGGCCAGTGGCAGCTTTTCAGCGGCAGTGAATGCGTTGCCCAAACCTTGGGACAACAGACCAAACTGAGCTTGAACCAGGCTGTTCAGGGCTTTGGAGGCGGCCTGATGTTGAGCCTTCAGCTCAGAGTTTGTTTTGGTGAGCAGCTCAGCTGTTTTTTCGAAAGCGTACATCGTGTTTCTCCTTGGGTAGCGGGTATCAAGTTTCGTGACACTTCGCACTATAGGGAAATCGATTACGCAATGAAAGACTTTGAACCTGAGGCTCTACACTAAAAATCAGAACGGGCGGGCCATTTGCGGCATGTTTCAAACGCCCGTTCGGTTGACTGCGCCGATTGGTTTTGGGTCAAAAAGTGCCGCCTTGCATGACCGGCGAATCTTCAGTGAACCTTTTTCCTGCTCGGTGTAAAATCACGGCTTTTGTGCCAAAGGCCCCAGCGCTGTGTCCATCGAATCCGAAGTCAAACGCCGTCGCACTTTTGCGATCATTTCTCACCCCGACGCTGGCAAAACCACGCTCACTGAAAAGCTGCTGCTGTTTGCGGGCGCCATTCAGATTGCAGGCAGTGTGAAGGCGCGAAAGGCCAGCCGCCATGCCACTTCCGACTGGATGGAAATTGAAAAGCAGCGCGGCATTTCGGTGGCCAGTTCGGTGATGCAGATGGAGTACCGGGGGCAGGTGATCAACTTGCTTGACACGCCGGGTCACCAAGACTTTTCGGAAGACACATACCGCGTGTTGACGGCGGTGGACGCCGCGCTGATGGTGATTGATGCTGCCAACGGTGTGGAGCCCCAAACGCTGCGCTTGATCGAAGTGTGCCGCGCCCGAAACACGCCCATCATCACCTTTGTGAACAAGATGGACCGCGAGGTGCGCGACCCTCTGGAATTGATGGATGAAATTGAAAGCACCTTGGGCATTCCCTGCGTGCCCTTTGCCTGGCCGGTTGGGCAGGGCAAGTTGTTCCATGGCATCTTCGATGTTCGAAAAAACCACATGCGTGTGTTTACGCCAGGCGCTGACCGCAGGCGCGAAGACGATGAGGTGATTGCCGGGGATGACCGGGAGGCGCTTCGCCAGCGTTTCGGTGCGGAGTTTTCCACGGCAGAGCAGGAAATTGATCTTGTCACCACGGCTGCCCCCGCATTTGACCCCGAGGAGTTTCTGGCTGGCAAGCAAACCCCGATGTTTTTCGGCTCAGCCGTGAATAACTTTGGCGTGCAAGAGGTGCTTGACGCGCTGGTGGACGTGGCCCCACATCCCGGGCCGCGCAAGGCCATTGAGCGTGAGGTAAAGCCGTCAGAGTCCAAGTTCACGGGTGTGGTTTTCAAGATTCAGGCCAACATGGACCCCTCTCACAGGGATCGGATTGCGTTTGTGCGTGTGTTGTCTGGCCGCTTTGAACACGGCATGAAGTTCAAGGTGCTTCGCACAGGCAAGGATTTTCGCCCCACGAGCGTGGTCACTTTTCTTTCGCAGCGGCGTGACCGGGTGGATGAGGCCTACGCGGGGGACATCATTGGCCTGACAACCCATGGCGGCTTGCAGTTGGGCGACTCTTTGAGCGAGGGGGAAAGCTTGCAGTTCACCGGCTTGCCCTTTTTTGCTCCCGAATTGTTCGCCGCGGTTGAGTTGAAAGATCCAATGCGCAGCAAGCAACTGCAAAAGGGCTTGATGGAGTTGGGTGAGGAGGGCGCTATTCAGGTTTTCAAACCGATGATGGGCTCTGACATGCTGCTTGGTGCAATCGGGCAGTTGCAGTTTGAGGTGGTGCAAGCCCGCCTCAAAACGGAGTATGGCGTGGAAGTGCGGCTCGCCCCGAGCCGTTACAGTTGCGCAAGGTGGGTGACCAGTAAAAACCCTGTTGACCTCCGCCGGTTTGTGGAAGCCAATATTGGCCGCATGGTAACGGACGCAGCCGACACCCAGGCATTTTTGGCCACATCACGTTTTGATCTGGATGTGATGCAAAAGCGCTGGGAAAGCATCGAGTTTCATCCAATGCGTGAGCATGCTGGTTTGCTACTGGCCAAGCACTAAATTCGAGGCATTTTGGTGCGCCCGGTCAAACTGGGCGTACAATCAGCCACATGTTGACAAATTCACCAAAGCAGCCATGAGCGAACTGGATTCCTTGTTAGAGCAAGTGTCAGGGTACTTTGCTGTGCTCTCCGAGCCAACTCGGCTGAAGATCATTCATGCGTTGTGCAACGGTGAAAAGTCGGTCAACGACATTGTTGAGGCTGTGGACTCCACCCAGTCCAACATTTCACGGCACCTTAATCTGATGTACCGTGCTGGCGTTTTGCAACGTCGCAAGGAAGGCACCCTGGTGCTGTATCAGGTGAAAGAACCCACTGTGGTGGAATTGTGTCGCACGGTGTGTGTGCATGTGGCGGCCAAGCTGGATGCAGTGCCCCAAGAGCCCGGCAAACTGCCTGACTTCTTCAGGCAGCAAGCGGATCGCTAGGGCGGGGCGAAGCCACTGGGATTTATTTCAGCGACTCGATCAAATCGATGTAATTTTGCATGGCTTGGTCTGAGCTGGTGCCTTCCAAACCCTTCCACGCATCGTATTTTGCCCTGCCGACAATGTCGGTGAAACCAGGCCGCTTGCCTGTGTTGTCTCCTTCCGTGGCC